>JACQZT010000070.1 GCA_016213755.1 Acidobacteriota bacterium
CAGGAACCCGATTGAAATTGGGGAAAGAGTAGCCTGTCACCGAATTAGGGTGCGGAGTTTGTCGCTTAGGGCCTTGCCGTCGATGCGTTTGCCGGCCAGCTTGGCCTGGGCGGCTTTCATGACCACGCCCATCTGCTTGAGCGAAGTCACGCCGGTTTCGGCCAGCGCCGACTGGATGGCCGCCTCGATCTCCTCTTCGCTGGGCGCGGCGGGCAGGTAGCCCTCGATCAGCTTCAGTTCCGCCTCTTCCCGGGCGGCCAGTTCCGGGCGGTTGCCCTTGCGGAACATCTCGATCGAGTCGCGCCGCTGCTTGACGAGGGTGCTGAGCACCTGCATTTCGGCCGCCTCGTCCAGCGGCTTCATCGCATCGATCTCCTGCTTCTTGAGCGCGGTCTTGACCATGCGGAGCGTGCCCAGGCGGGCCTCCTCGCGGGCCTTCATGGCCTCGGCCATCTCTCGTTGGATGCGGTCCAGCAGTGCCATAATGTTTGTTATTCTAGAATACTAATATCGGTTATGCACATCCGGAAACAGCGTCTGCTCACCCCGGGGCCCACGCCCCTGTATCCGCCGGCCCTTCATGCCATGATGGCCAGCGACATCCATCACCGCACGGAAGACTTCCGCAAGCTCTACGGCGAGACCCTGGCGGACCTCAAACAGGTTCTGGGAACTTCCAACGACGTGCTCATCCTGGTGGCCTCCGGCACCGGGGCGATGGAAGCGTCGGTCTCCAACCTGTTCTCGCGCGGCGAGAAAGTCGTCGTCTGCTACGCCGGAAAGTTCGGCGAGCGGTGGCTGGAGATGACCAAGGCGTTTGGCCTGAACGCGATCCCGCTGAAGGCCGAGTACGGCGACGTGGTGACGCCCCAGCGCCTGGAAGCCGCGCTCGAAGCCGAACCGGACGTGAAAGGCGTCTTCATCCAGGCCTCGGAAACCTCCACCGGCGCCGCGCACGACATCCAGGCCATGGGCCGGATCGTCGCCAAGACCAGCGCCATCTTCGTCATCGACGCCATCACTGGCCTGGGCACCATGCCTCTGGACATCGACGGCTGGGGTCTGGACGTGGTGATCGGCGGCTCGCAGAAGGCCTTTATGATCCCGCCGGGACTGGCCTTCCTGAGCGTCAGCGCCAAAGCCTGGAAGAAGGGCGAAACCTCGGACCTGCCGCACTACTACTTCGACCTGAAGAAGGAGAAGAAGAACGCCGACAAGGGCGAATCGGCCTACACGCCGTCGACCTCGCTGATCCTGGCGTTGAACGCGGCGCTCAAATACATCAAATCGGTGGGCATGGACAAGCTGGTGGCCAACGCGCAACTGCTGGCCAAGGCCACCCGCGCGGCGGTCACCGAACTGGGCTTGGAACTGTTCTCGCCCGGCTCGCCGGCGGCGTCGGTCACCGCCGTGAAAGCGCCCCCGGGAATGGACTCGGGGCTGATCGTGAAGGGATTCCGCACCCGCTTCGGGGCCATCATCGCCAACGGGCAGGGATCGATGAAGGGCCAGATTTTCCGCGTCGCGCACCTGGGCTACTTCGACTTCGCCGACGTGTTCGCCATCGTCGCGGCGCTGGAGATCATCCTGGCCGCCGAAGGCGTGCCGGTGAAGTTCGGCGCCGGCGTGGCGGCGGCGCAGAGAGTGTACGCGGAAGCGGCGGGGGTGGCCCGGTGAAGATCCTGGTCGCCGAACCGATGGCCGCGGCCGGCATCGCACAGCTCCGGGCGCAGCCCGGCTGGGAGGTGGTGGTCTCCAATCCGAAAGAGTACGCGCCGCACCTGGCCGATTGCGACGTGCTGTTCGTGCGCAGCGCGGTGAAGGTCACCAAGGACGTGCTGGCGCAGGCGCCCAAGCTGAAGGTGATCGGCCGGGCCGGCGTGGGCGTGGACAACGTCGACCTGCCGGCGGCCACCGCCGCCGGCGTGCTGGTGATGAACACCCCGGGCGGCAACGCCGTCTCGGTGGCCGAGCACACCCTGGCGCTGATGCTGGCCATGGCGCGCTCGATTCCCCAGGCCAACGCCTCCACCAAGTCGGGCAAATGGGAAAAGAAGAAGCTGATGGGCCGCGAGCTGCGCGGCAAGACCCTGGGCGTGCTGGGCCTGGGCTCCATCGGCCGCGAGGTGGTGCTGCGCGCGCGCGCGTTCGAGATGCGGATTCTGGCCAACGACCCGTTTGTCAGTTCGCAGACCGCGGCCCATCTCAACGTCGAGCTGGCCGGCCTGGAAACCGTGCTGGCCGAGAGCGACTACCTGACGCTGCACACCGCCCTCACGCCGGACACGCGCAACCTGATCAACCGCGAAACCATCGCCCGGATGAAGAAGGGCGTGCGCATCGTTAACTGCGCGCGCGGCGAACTGATCGATCCCGAGGCGCTGCGCGAAGCCGTCGAGTCGGGCCAGGTGGCCGGCGCGGCCCTGGACGTCTTCACTCCCGAGCCGCCGCCGGAGGGCTTTCCGCTGCTGGCGCTGGACCAGGTGGTGGCCACGCCGCACATCGCCGGCTCGACCGAAGAGGCGCAGGAAATCGTCGGCGTCCGCATCGTGGAGCAGGTGGTGGAGTACCTGAACCATGGCGTGGCCGTCAACGCCGTGAACATGCCGGCCCTCTCGCCCGAGCAGTTCCGCTCGGTGGGGCCCTACCTGGCGCTGGCCGAGCGGCTGGGCAACTTCGCCTCCTATATTGCCGCCGGCCACCCCAAGGCCATCCGCCTGACCTATTTTGGCCGCATCGCCGAGATGAGCACGACGCTGATCCGCAGCGCCGGCGTGGCGGGCGTGCTCAACCGGTCGCTGTCGCAGAAGGCCAACCTGGTGAACGCCATGCCCATCGCCGCCCAGCGCGGCATCGCCACCGCGGAGCGCCACGAAAGCCGCCTGAGCGTCCGGGACACGATCCAACTGGAACTGGAGACCGACACGGGCGTGACCTCGGTGGAAGGGGCCGTGGTGCTCGACAAGCCCCGCCTGCTGCAAGTGGACGGCATCTACTGCGAGGTGGCGCTGGCGGGCCATCTGACCTTCATGAAGAACCAGGACGTGCCGGGCGTGATCGGCCACGTGGGCACCGTGCTGGGCCGCAACGGCGTGAACATCGCCAATTTCTCGCTGGGCCGCGAAGAGCGCGAGCCTGCCGCCGGCCAGCCGCTGACGGCCCTGGCCATCGTGGCTACCGACGGAATCGTGCCCGAGACGGTGCTGGCCCAGTTGCGCGAGCACCCGGCGGTGAAAATCGCCCGCACCGTGGAGTTCAGCGCTTAACATTCGATTGCCGGGCCGGAACATGTGTGATATCCTTGAAGTGCTCTCATGCCCGACCGCGCGGAGCAATCCTCCCAAATCCCGACCAACGGAGTGAGTAACACCACCGAATGAGTTGCACCGTATTTCTTGGAAATCTTCCCATCTGGGTGACCGCCGACGACATCAAGTCCTGGC
Source organism: Acidobacteriota bacterium (assembly GCA_016213755.1). GTDB lineage: Bacteria > Acidobacteriota > Terriglobia > Bryobacterales > Bryobacteraceae > JACQZT01. Next base: position 3,444 of record JACQZT010000070.1, read on the forward strand.
TGGCCGCCGAGAACCTTGTCGCCGACGGCATCAAGGTCATCCGTAACCCCGAAACCCAGGAGTCCAAGGGCTTCGCGTTCATCGATGCGCCCAACATGGACGAGATGAACGCCATCATCCGCCGTTTCGACCGGGCTCCGCTGGAAGACCGTCTCCTCCGGGCCAATCCAGCGCAGCCGCCCAAGCCGAAAGGCGCGCTCCCCACCAGGGGAGGCGTCCCAGCCGGCCCGCCGGACCGTTCACGCCGTCCGGGCGGCGGAGCAAACAGAAGGCCGAAGCGCGGCCGTTCGTCGCAGTCCCCGCAGAGCGCCTTCGCGGAGGAGCTGGCCAGAGCGCTGTAGCCGGTTTCCGCCGCGGCAGCGGTACGTTCCCCTCGATGAGCCCGCCCTGGCAGGCGCGGCGGGCATCCTTTCTTCCTTCCGGTTTTTCCCGCGTTTCCGTTCCGCCGGTGCTATACTCCGGGCGGGGATTTATCGTACCCTGTTAAGAATGCCGGTTATGATGGGCGAATCCCGCCGAATGGGGCCGCCCGGCGAGGATTCTTATGCTGAGCGATTTGATGTTGGTACGGGGCCTATTCATAGTCGTTCTTGGGCTCGCGGCTTTTTTCTTGATGCCCTTTGGGCTTCCCCGCCCGTGGGCTGCCCTGGTTGGAGTGGTGTTCGGACTGGGAGTGGTCTTCTTCGAGGTTCGGCTCAAGCAGGTCAGTCTGAAGCGGCTGATTGGCGCGGCCATCGGGTCGGTGCTGGGCATTTTCGGAGCGTACCTGATGTCGCTGGTGTTGGGCGGCGCGGTGGGGGGCAGTTCCACGACGGTTCCCTTTCTGCAACTCGGCATCCTGCTGCTGATGACCTACGTCGGCCTGGTGGTGGGGGCCAGCAAGGGGGAGATGCTGAACCTGTCGGCGCTGGGCGGGCTGTTCGGCGTTGAGAAAGTCTCCAAGAGCTCGTTCAAGATCCTGGACACCAGCGTGATCATCGACGGCCGCATCGCCGATATCGCCGAAACCGGCTTCATGGACGGAAGCCTGGTGATCCCGCAGTTCGTCCTGCGCGAATTGCAGCTTGTGGCCGATTCGGCCGACTCGATGAAGCGCAACCGCGGCCGGCGCGGCCTGGACATTTTGCAGCGCATCCAGAAGATGGCGCAACTGAGCGTCCAGATTCTGGAGGACGATTTCCCGAATGTCCGGGACGTGGATATGAAGCTGATCGAACTGGCCAAGGTGTACGACTGCAAGATCATCACCAACGATTTCAACCTGAACAAGATCGCGCAGTTGCACGGCGTCGAGGTGCTCAACATCAACGAACTGGCCAACGCGCTGAAGCCCATCGTGCTCCCGGGCGAGCTGATGCGGGTCTTCATCTTGAAGGAAGGCAAGGAGTACAACCAGGGCGTGGCGTATCTGGACGATGGCACGATGGTGGTGGTCGACAACGCCAAGAAGATGATTTCCAAGACCATCGACATCGCCGTCACCAGCGTGTTGCAGACCACCGCCGGAAAGATGATTTTCGGCCGCTTCGACGAGCGGGTGCACGGGGTGCACGAAAAGGCGCCCAGCGAGAAGCACAAGAGCGAGCACGCGCCCAGCCCCGCTTCCCCGCACTAGGCGCATAAGGATTAGGATCGAACGATCATGAAAGTCTCCGTCATCCTGCCCGCCGCCGGGCTCGGCACACGCATGGGGCGCACGCAGCCGGAAAAGTCCGGCACCAGCCGGAAGCAGTTCATGCTGCTGGACGGCGCGCCCATTCTCCTGCACACCATCCGCAAGTTCATGGCCTCCCCGGCGGTGTCCGAGATCGTGGTGGCGCTGCGAGCCGAAGACATCGAATGGGTGCGCGAGTTGCTGGAGCGCGAATCCCTGCCCCGCCCCGTGCGCCTGGTCGAGGGCGGCGACGCGCGCCAGCAGTCGGTGGAAAACGCGCTGGCCGCGGTGAGCGCGGACATCGCGCTGGTGGCCGTGCACGACGCGGTGCGGCCGTTCATCGACCTGGAGACGCTCGACCGCGTGCTGGCCGAGGCCGCTCAGTGCGGCGCCGCCATCGTGGGCATCGTCCCGGTGGACACGGTCAAGCAGGTGCGCCGCAACAAGATCCGCGCCACGCTCCCGCGGGACCGCCTGGTGCTGGCGCAGACACCCCAGGTGTTCCGGGTGGAACTGCTGCGGCAGGCCTTCGCCAAGGCCCGCGAGGACGGGTTCACCGGCACCGACGAAGCCAGCCTGGTGGAGCGCCTGGAGCAGGTGGAGGTCAGCGTGGTGCTGGGCAGCGACCGCAACATCAAGATCACCAAGCCCACCGACATGGACCTGGCCCGGCTGTTTCTGGCCGAGGAGACCGCCGGGCTGGAGCGGGAGTGAGCGCCGCGGAATACCGCACCGGCCTGGGCTGGGACGTGCACCGCACCGGTCCCGGGCGGCCCTTGGTGCTGGGCGGCGTGAGCGTGCCCGCCGAGTTTGGGCTCGAGGGCCACTCCGACGCCGACGTGCTGGCGCACGCCATCACCGACGCGATTCTGGGCGCCGCCGCGCTGGGCGATATCGGGATGCACTTCCCGGACACCGACCCGCGCTGGAAGGGCGCCGACAGCCTGATTTTTCTGCGCCACGCGCTCGGTCTGGCAAGCCAGCGGGGCTATGAGTTGGTCAGCGTGGATTCCACAGTGATTCTGGAACGACCCAAGCTGAAAGACTACCGCACGCCCATCCGCGAGAAGCTCGCCTCCACGCTGGAACTCCCGCTGGACTGCGTCTCGGTGAAGTTCAAAACCGCCGAAAAGGTGGGGCCGGTGGGCGAGGGCCGCTCGGCCGAAGCCCAGGCCATCGTCACCCTGCGCCGGACGTGCGAGCCGGCGGTTCCCTAACGGATCGGCTCACTCTCGCCGGAACGGGTTCACCACCCTCACCGTTCCATAGTCTTGCCCGCCGGAAAGGTCCTCCGACAACACCGTCGGACAGCCCAGTGAGCGCGCGGCTTCCAATATGGAAGCATCCCAAAGCGAGATGCCATACTTCTGCTTTGCAGCCAGGGAGGCATGCAAAACCGCGACCGTCATCTCCTGTACGGGAAAGCGCAAGAAGGACTCGATGAGCTGCACAGCCTGGGCATGTGTGAGGGAGCCTTTGCCCGAAGCCCTGGGGCGCGTCGCCTGCGCATAGAACTCCTGGAGCACCTGGACGGACAGGGCCAAATCGTCCCCCTCCAGGATCTCGGCCGCAATGCGCTGTTTCGTGGATTCCTCGGCGGCGGTGCTGACCAGGTACAGCAAGACGTTGGTGTCAACAAACCTCATGGTTGAGCCTGCCGGCGTCCCAAGCTGTGAATCTCCTCCCGGGTCAGCCGGTCGCCGGCACGGTATTCGGCGATGGCGCCCAGCACTTCCGCTTGCAGACGCTTCCGGCGTTCGAAGTCGGACTCCTGCCTGGTGTAGGCGACGAGCAGACGCTGCACCAGCGCGCTCAAAGAGGAGTCCTCCTCGGCAGCGCGAATCCGGGCGCGGCGGTAGACGTCGTCGGGCAGTGATACTGTGACATTCTTCACGGAATCACTATAACACGGCAGCTACCCGTCCGCCCGTTCCCGAGCCGCCGCTGGTTCGATCCACAACCACAACAGGCCCCCCAGCGCAGCCAGCGCGGCCGCGATGTGCAACGAGTTCTCCCAGCCGATGATAGCGGCCAGAGCCGGAGTGAGGACCGGTGAGATGAGGCCCCCCAGGGGCGGACCCATGGTCATCACGCCGCGCGCCGCGCCGGCCCGCGCCCCGGCCAGGCGCGTCATGGTGGCCCAAAAAGGTCCTTCGACGCTCAGCACCAGCGCCGTGGACAGGGCCAGGCACACGGCGGCGAGGTAGGCGTTGCCGGTGTGCGCGCCCAAGGCGAGAAAGAGGCTGGAGCCCGCCAGTCCCGTCATCGGCACCAAGCGGCGTCCCCAGACGAAACCCAGGCGGCTCACCACCAGGCGGTCGCTCAGCCAGCCCCCCAGCGGGATCGAAACGATCGAGAGCAGCCAGGGCAGGCTTCCCAGCAGCGCGCCGCGCAGCAGATCGAAATGGCGCACTTCCACCAGGTACAGGTAGAACCAGAAGACGAAGATGTAGCCCACGTAGCCTTGCAGCGTGTAGCTGGCGGTGAGCAGAACGAAGCTCGGCGACACTACCAGGCGTCCGGCGGGCGCTTCGTGCGCGACGGGCGCCATGGCCGGCTCGCGCACGAAGAGCCACGCCACTCCCACCGCCAGCGCGGGCAGGGCCGAGACCAGCACCGCCCCGCGCCATCCCCAGCGCAACATGACCGCCGTGAGCAAGGGCGGCGCGATGGCCGAGCCGAGGCCGATGGCGGCGATGACCAGACCGTTGGCGCGCGCCTGTTGCCGCACCGGGATCCAGCGCGCCACCGCCTGCGCCGCTGCCGGGAACGTGGGCGCTTCGCCGGCGCCGATCAGGAAGCGCAGGGCCAGCAGCGCGGCCAGCGCGTATGGCAGCCATCCCACCGCGGCCAACAGGGCCGTGCCGGCCACCCACGACAGCGCCGCCGCGGCCAGCACGCGGCGGGCGCCGAAGCGGTCGGCCAGCATGCCGCCCGGCACCTGGCACAGCGCGTAGCCCAGCAGAAAGGCGC
>JACQZT010000488.1 GCA_016213755.1 Acidobacteriota bacterium
GCCGCGCCGCGATGACTTTTGGGGGGCTGAAGCCGGGCGGGCTCAAGGAATCGCGCGAGATTCTGCTCTACAACAAGCGGCGCGTGTTCGCCTTCGTCCTGGCGCTGGGCGAGGTGGACGACGAGAAGTACGCCACCGCGGCGGGCGCCATCAATTTCGGCTTTCCCGTCATCGCCGACACCGATATCCCCGAGATCCTGCCCAGCGGCATTTGCGAATACGAGCACGTGGTGGCCAACGTGCCGCACCGCGACATGCCCTCCCGAGCCATCGAGGTGCGCGGCGTCAAGATCAAGACCGTCCAGATCCCCATCCCCGTGCGGCACGGCCCGGCCTTCGAGGGCGAGCGGGTGCGTAAGGAAGACCTGGCCATCGAGTTCGGCGGCAAGTACACGCGCTGTTTCGAATACCTGACCAGCCGCCCCATGGACCAGTTACAGGACGGGCTTATTCGCGTGGTTGGCCCCGAACTCGCCGACGTAGCCGAGGCCGCGCGCCTGCCGCTGGCGATATTCGTCGAAGTGGCCGGCCGCAAGATGCAGCCCGAGTTCGAATCCATCCTCGAGCGTCACATTCACTCCTACCTGTCCGAGCCTATGGGTGTCATGCACCTGGGGCAGCGCGACACGGTGTGGCTGCGGATCTCGAAGAAGGCGCGGGACGCCGGGTTCCGCATCGGGCACCTGGGCACGGTGCTGCTGCACAAGCTCAAGAACGACTTTCCGGCCATCGTCGACAAGGTCCAAGTAACGCTATACACCGATCCCGCCGAGGTCGACAACCTTTACCCCGCGGCCACGGAAGCCTACCGGCATCGGGACCAGCGCATGGGAGCACTCACCGACGAGGCAGTGGACATTTTCTACTCCTGCGCGCTGTGCCAGAGCTACGCGCCGAATCACGTCTGCATCATCACGCCCGAGCGACTGGGGCTGTGCGGGGCCTACAACTGGCTGGATGGCAAGGCGGCCTACGAGATCAACCCGCACGGCGGAAACCTGCCGGTGAAGAAGGGGGACACGGTCGATCCCGCGCTGGGCCAGTGGAAGGGCATCAACGACTTCATCCAAAACGCATCGAACGGCGCCTTCACACGCTTTTCGGCCTATTCGATGATCAACGATCCCATGACCTCCTGCGGTTGCTTCGAGTGCATCGCCTGCGTGCTGCCAGGCACGGGCGGCATCATGCTCGTCGACCGCGAATACCAGGGACAGACCCCGGTCGGAATGCCTTTCTCCTCTCTGGCCGAGATGACTGGGGGCGGCCAGCAGACGCCGGGGTTCATCGGCATCGGCACGCTGTACCTGTTGTCGAAAAAGTTCATCAGCGCCGACGGCGGGCTGGCGCGGCTGGTTTGGACCACGACTCGCGTGAAGCAGAAACTGGGCGAGCAGCTTACCGGCGTTGTGAGGAGGCCGGGAAACCCGGCCTCTACGACAAGATCGCCGACGAGACTATCTGCACCGAACTGGAGCCGCTCATCGAGCACCTGGCGGCGGTGGAGCACCCCGCGCTCGAAATGGGTGAAATGATATGATGCCGGACCTGAAACCGAAGAAGTGGGCCGGTGCGATCCGCACGGTAACGCTGGGAGCGGGCAGCCGGCGGCCGCTAACCGTTGGCGGCGGCAACGGCCTGCCGCTGCACACGTTCGAAGGCGAGTTTCCGCATCGTCCCTTGCTGGCGCTTGAAATCAACGGCGCCGACGCGGCCGGCGCCGACCTGGTGATGGTTCGAGTGAACGGCTCGCCGGAAGAGGCCGCGGCCGAAGTGCGTGCGGTGCTGGATCGCGTCGACGTTCCCCTCATTGTGAAGGGACCAGGCGCGGGACCGAAGCAGAACGAAGTGCTGGCCCGGGTGGCCGAAGAATTCAGTGGGGAAGGGTTGGTGCTGCACTCGGCCTGCCAGGAAGACTACAAGACCCTGGCGGCGGTTGCCGTGGCCTACGGCCATGTGCTGGCGGCCGAGAGCCCCATCGACATGAACCTCGCCAAACAGCTCAACATCCTGCTTGCGGATGCGAGTATGGATCTGAATCGCGTGCTCATCGATCCGTTCACCGGCGGGCTGGGCTACGGCCTGGAATACACCTACTCGGTCATGGAGCGAATCCGGCTGGCGGCCCTGGGCGGGGACGCGATGCTGAACTCGCCCATGATCTGCCTGGTGGGGCCGGAAGCCTGGAAAGCCAAGGAGGCCCGAGTCTCGGGCGTGAATTGGGAAGTCGCCACCGCGCTGCCTTTGATCGAGGCGGGCGCCGAGGTCGTTGTGCTACGCCATCCCGAATCGCTGGCGCGCCTGCGCGGGCAACTGGATTCTTGGTTCGGAGGGGACGCGTGCCGCTGACCGGATTGCAGATCTTCAAGCTTCTGCCCAATACCAACTGCCGCGAGTGCGGGGTTCCCACCTGCTTGGCCTTCGCCATGAAGCTGGCGGCGGGCAAGGAATCGCTGGACAAGTGCCCCTACGCCTCCGAGCAGGCCAAGGCCGCCCTGGGCGCCGCTTCCGCGCCCCCCATCCGCGGCGTCACCATCGGCCGCGGAGAGCGCGCCATCACGGTCGGCGAAGAGACGGTGTTCTTCCGGCACGAAAAAACCTTCGTGCGGCGTCCGGGGCTGTTCCAGGTGCTGGGAACGCAAGGGCTCGACGAGAGTTGGCTTTCGACGCGCATCGAGCGCGCCGGAGAGACCTTTCAGGTGGACGGCGTGGCCGTGGTGGAGGCGCCCGCGGCGCCGGAACTTTGCGCGGCCGCCGCCGAACGCGGCTTTCCCGTGGCCGTACTGGCCTCGACTCCCGAAGGCGCAGCGGCCATGGCGGAGAGGATCAGGGACCATCGACCGCTCCTGGTCCCGCCCGCCGGCACCAATTCAGCCGCCTACGTGAGCTTGGCTGCCCGGCTCGGCATTCCCCTGGTGGTCTCGGGGATCGATCTCGCCGTGGAGGCTGCCCGGTGCGGAGTGGCCGATCTGCTGTTGGAGCCTCCCGGCGACAATCCACAGAGCCTGCACCATAGCCTGACGGCCATCCGGCGCGGAGCTCTGGATCGCATTCATCCCGGCCTCGGCTACCCCGTTTTTCTGCGCGCGGGCAAGTTCGAAACCGCGGTGCTTGGCATCTCCAAGTTCGCCTCCGTCCTAGCCATCGAGAAACCTGGCATCGAAACCTGGCTTCCGCTGTGGACTTTGCGGCAAAACATCTACACGGACCCGCAAAAACCCCTGCAAATGGACGCCGGCGTCTATCCCATCGGCGAGCCGGACGACAAGTCCCCCCTGCTGGTGACCACCAATTTCTCGCTAACTTACTTCGTGGTTTCGTCGGAACTCGAGTCCGCGGGCCTGGCTTCTCATCTCGCCGTGGTGGAGGCCGAGGGACTCAGCGTGCTCACCGCCTGGTCGGCGGGCAAGTTTTCCGGCGACCGCGTCGCCAAAGCGCTGCGCGCGATGCGCGCCACCGAGCGCGTGAGTCATCGCACGGTGATCATCCCCGGCTACGTCTCGATCATTTCAGGGGAGCTCGAAGACGCCCTTAACGAAGGCTGGCGCGTGCTGGTCGGCCCGCAGGAAGCCTCCGACCTCGCCCCGTACTTCCGCGACGTGTGGGACGCCGTCCGGGCGGAATAGCGGATGGCGGCGCTTCACCGGGTTGCGTTTTCTCCCTCGGGGCGCTCGACTCTGGTCCCCGACGGAGCGACCATCCTCACAGCCGCCGAACTGGCAGGCGAGCCGTTGCGCGCCGAGTGCGGTGGGCGGGGCGCTTGCGGCCGGTGCCTGGTGCGCATTCGGGAGGGAGAGATCCCCGAGTACCGCGTTCTCCAGCGGGACGGCGGTTTGCCCGAGGCGCTGGCGTGCCTCACTCCGGTCCATGGACCGCTCACGGTTCTGCCGCTGGTGGAGACCCAGCTTCCCAGGCTCGTCTCGCGGGAGCGCAACACCGGGCTGGCGCCGCTGGCCGAGTGGGCGCCGTGGCCGCTGGAGCTCGATCCGATCGTGAATTCGGATGCGGAAAGCGACTTGGGAGTGGCGCTGGACATCGGCACC
>JACQZT010000502.1 GCA_016213755.1 Acidobacteriota bacterium
CGCACGGGGCGGATGGTGAGCGCATGAACAGGTCTCCCTGGGTGTGGCTTTTGTTTCCCGGCCTCACCATGTCCCTCGGCTGGGGGCTGCGCGGCTTTATTGGCGGAGGACCGCTGGGGGCCATGATCCCGGGAGTCATGGCCGCGCTGGCGCTGGCGCTGCTCGTCGGGCGCGACGACGCCGAGTGCGGGCTGGTCGCGGCTTTCGGCGCGGTCGGGGTCGGCTTCGGCGGGCAGATGACCTACGGGCAGACGGTGGGCCTCACCTTTCAGCCGGAGACCTTCTGGTGGGGTTTCACCGGTTTCGCCGTCAAGGGCGCCGTGTGGGGCCTGGCGGGCGGAGCGGCGCTGGGCCTGGCGCTGGACCGCGACAAGTTTTCGCTGCGCGAAATCCTGACGGGCCTGCTGCTGATGATCGGCGGCACGTACCTGGGCTGGAAGCTGGTCAACGAGCCCAAGCTGATCTACTTCTCGGATCCGGTCAACAAGCCGCGCGCGGAAATCTGGGCCGGGCTGCTGCTGGGCGCGGCGGTGCTGCTCGGGTGGCTGGCGAGGATGACGCCGTCGGCGAAGCTGCCGCTGCGCTTCGCGCTGTGGGGCGCGCTGGGCGGCGGCGTGGGATTCGCCGCCGGCGCCTGGTTTCAGGCGGCCGGCCGGCAACATCTGACAAACCCCTGGATCGACTACTGGAAGGCGATGGAACTCACCTTCGGCTTCTGCCTGGGCGCGGCCTACGGCTGGTGTGCGAAGAAGAGCAGCGGCGCGCCCGGCCCGGCGAAATCCGCTCCAACCGGCACGCTTTGGCCGGCGCTGGCGGGCGGGCTGATCTTGATCGTCCTCGCCCACTGGATGGAGGAGACCGGGACGTCGCGCTTCTCCTACACGATTGTGGGCGCCGGATTGATGGCCGCGGCGCTGTACTCGGAGCGGCTGGGATGGCTGATCGGGGCGGCCATGACGCACTGCGCGTTCGCATACGACCTGCTGGAAAACAAGCCCCATCTGAACCAGGCGGCATTGTGGGTGTGGGTGGCGGCGAGCACACTGGCGGTGGCGTACCTGGTGTCGCGCTGGCAGTCGAAGAAGCACATCTTCCTGCTGATTACGTGGTCGGCGGTAATCGACTCGCTGCTCAAATCGTTCCTGCCGCCGGCGGCGTTGGGCGGCCATGTTGTGACGGAGATCGTCTTCGTCGTCTTCGCGGCGCTCGTGAGCTATAGTTGTTTATCATGTTGTGCCGAATCGGAGCGGTCCTCATCGTCCTGACACTCCTGCCGGCGTTGGCGCAGGATGTGCCCCTTCCCAATCCGCAAATCACGCCGCTGGCCGAAAGCGCGGGCTTCAACGACGAACCGGCCATGGTGCGTGCCGCCGACGGCAGCTACTACGTGGCCTGGATCAGCTTTCGCGGTGGCTGGGACACGCTGCAACTGGCGCGCTATGAACGGAGCGGGGAGACCTTTCGGTCGCGCGGCACCTGGCAGGTGGCCGGCGGCAAGGGTGTTTACGTCCTCGGGCCGAGGGTCGCCGCCGCGGGCGACGGCGTCTGGCTGGTCTTCGCGCAGGAAATAAACCGCAACTGGGAAATCTTCGCCGTGCGCTGCGGGGCCAAGGGACCGCTCGGCCCGCTCAATGTGAGCAACCATCCTGGCTCGGATTCCCGGCCCGCGGCCTGGTGGCACGACGGCACGCTGTGGGTGGCGTGGGAATCGAACCGCGAGCACAAGCGCAGCATCCTGCTGACCGCGGTGCGCGACGGCAAGCCGGGCCTCACGGAACAGGTGAGCGGGGAGAGCCGGTCGAACTACTCTCCCTCCATCGCCGTCACCGCCGGCGGCCTGGTTTCGGTGGCCTGGCACAGCTTTCGCGCCAACAACTACGACGTGTGGCTGCGGCAGCGGCGCCCGGACGGCGCCTGGAGCGGCGAGCAACGGCTCACCAGCGCGGCGTCCATCGACCGCAACGTGGTGTTGAACGCGCGCGGCGCCGAGTTGTGGCTGGCTTACGAAAACGCCCAAATGGAGAACTATCTTCTGGGCCGCACCAACCAGCGGATGCTGACCCTCGGCAAGTTCGAAGCGACGGGCATCCAGTTGCCGCGCGCGGCGGGCAAGAAATCTCCCTTCAGCGAGCGCGCGGAAGCGCCGTCGTGGGCTTTCGACTCTCAAGGGCGCCTGTGGGCGGCGTTTCTGCGGCCACGCCTGCCGCGCGGCGGCTGGGACGTCTTTCTGGCCGGGCACACCGGCGAGCGGTGGCTGGCGCCGCGGCGCGTCTCGGCGCGCAAAGGCATGGACCGCGCGCCGTCCATCGTTATCGACGGCGACTACGCGGTGATCGCGCTTCAGAGCGATGATTTTCCCGAGACGTGGGACCAGTACGATCCGTCCCGCACCTCGACGGCACGCAGCGAAATCGTGCTGGCCGCCGCTGATCTGCGGCACGCGCCACGAGCGGTCGCGGTCATGGCCTTCGATCCGCTGACCGAGTCGGGCGAGGATTTCGAGGCCGCGCGGCTCCGCGTGGCCTACGGGGAGGACGCCGAGACGCCCGCCATCGACTACGACGGCAAGCCGCTGAAGCTGTTCTATGGAGACCTGCACGCGCATTCGGACGTTTCCGTGTGCAACCGCTGCGGCGACCAGTCGCTGGAAGAGAACTACCAGCACCGCCGGGACATCAACCGCATGGACTTCGTGGCCATGACCGACCACGACTACAACTTCGTGCCCTACCTGTGGAACCGCTCGGCCAAACTGGTGCGCGTCAACGAAGATCCCGACCGGCTGCTGACCTTCCTGGCCGAGGAATGGACTTCGTCCTTCGAGAAGTACTCCAAAGAGAAGCCGTACGGCTACTACGGGCACCGCAACCTGATCCTGGGCGACACGTTTTTTCCGAAGTGGTTCGACTCCTCCAACGGCGACACACCTTCGGCGCTGTGGGCCGCTCTGCGCCGCCTGCGGGCCAATTTCGTGAACATTCCTCACCAGCTCGCCGACACCGGCAATGTGCCCACCGACTGGACCTTCACGGACGCCGAGGCGCAGCCGGTGGCCGAGATCTTCCAGGTGCGCGGCTCCTACGAGCACCACGGCGCGCCGCGCCAGGCCGCCCGCGCGGTGCCCGAACCGGGCTATTTCGTTCAGGACGCCTGGGCGCGCGGCACGGTCATCGGCGTGATTGCCAGTCCCGACCACGGCGGCGGGCGCGGCAAGGCCTGCGTCTACGCGCCGGAGCTGACCCGGGACGCGATTCTCAAAGCCATGAAGGAGCGGCACACCTTCGGCACCACGGCCGCGCGCATGTTCCTGGATGTGCGCGTGAACGGCCGGCTGATGGGCGAGAAGATCGCCGCCGCCGGCGGCAAGCCGGTGGAGGTCCGCGTGCGCGCGCGCTGCCCCGGCGACATCGAGCGCATCGAGGTGTGCCGCAACAACCAATACATCTACACGGTCCGCCCGCCGGGGCGCAGCGCCGAGTTCAGCTACGTCGACAACTCGCCGCTGGATGGGTACAGTTACTATTACGTGCGCGTGATCCAGGCCGACAAGGAGATCGCTTGGTCCAGCCCGGTGTTTTTGGGCGCCCGAAACTGAGGACGGCCGGTGAAGCGGGTGGACTCCAATCCCGGACGCGCCACCGGGTATAATCTGCCTATGGGAACCCTCATCTCGGTCTTCACCACGTTCGTTCTGTTATGCGGACTGGCAGCCTTGGCTCAGGAAAAGAAACCTCCCGAGAAACTCGTTCTGCAAGCGAAAACGGGTAACGTGACTTTCGATCACACGGCCCACGCCAAACGGGAAAAGAACGACTGCAAAGCCTGCCACGACAAGTTGTTCAAGCAGGACGCCAAGGCGCCGCTGAACTACAAGGCCGGCATGCATAAGCCCGCGGAAACCGCTAAGACGTCGTGCGGCGCGTGCCATCGTGCGGGCGGGTCGGCATTCGGAACCGTGGGGAACTGCGCCAATTCCAAGTGCCACGTCAAGAGCGCCGCAAAAGGATAAGCGCTCTCGCAAGAAGGGCAATCTGGTAGAACTGAAGGACGATGCTTCGACGCAACTTCCTTGCCCTGCCCTTCGCTGTGCGCCCCGCCGCGGAGCCTCTGATCCTGCTTGCGGCCGGCGACGTGCACCGATTGCGCGCCGCCGCGAGGCGGACTGCACTCGCGGGAAAGGTGGAGAAGGCCCTGAAAGACGGCCCCTGGAGCGTCACGTCTCACCGCCCGCCGCGCTCCGACGCCGCGCCCAACGACTACTACAGCGAAGGGCCCTACTGGTGGCCCGATCCGAAGAATCCCAACGGTCCTTACATCCGCAAAGACGGCGAGCGCAACCCGGCGCGCTTCCTCGCGAACCGCCAGGACATCGCCGAGATGAGCGAAGCGGTGCTGACGCTGGGCCTGGGCGCGGCGCTGCTCGAAGATGCGCGCTGCGCCGAGCGCGCGGCGAAGATTTTGTCGGCCTGGTTCCTGGACGCCAAGACGCGCATGAACCCGCACCTGGAATACGGTCAGGCGGTGATCGGCCACAATACCGGTCGCGGCGCGGGCATGATCGACACGGTGGCGCTGATCCGCTGCGCGCAGGGCGTGGCGCTGCTCGGCGAAAACGCCGTCACGAGGGGCGTGCGGGCCTGGTTCGCCGGCTATCTGCGCTGGATGACCACCAGTCCCAAGGGTCTGGACGAAGAAAAGGCCGGCAACAACCACGCCACCTGGTGGACCGCGCAGGTGGCCGCCTACGCCACGCTGGCTCGCGACGAAGCCGCCAAAAAGCTGGCCTGGGAGCAGTACCGCACGCACCTGGTACCCTCGCAGATCGAGCCCGACGGAAGCTGCCCGAAGGAGGAGGCCCGCACGCGCTCGCTCAGCTACTCGGCGATGAACCTGGACGGCTACGCCGTGCTGTGCCGCATCGCGCAGTTGAACGGCGTGGACCTGTGGCGTTTCCGCACGCCGAAAGGCACGGGGATCGAAAAGGCGTTCCATTACCTGCTGCCGTTCCTCCTCGATCCCAAGAGCTGGCGCAAACCGCAGATCAGCGGGTTTGATCGGGACCAGATTATCTATCCGGGTCTGGCCGGTCTGGGCCTCGGCTCGCCCGAGTTGCTGGCCGCCTACCGCAAGCTGCCGCGGGCCGACGCGCCGTGGGTTACGCTGGTGGATCTGCTGGTGAAATCATGACCCTTAAACTCGCTGCGTTTTGTCTCTCTCTAACGGCGCTGGCCGGCGCGGCCGAACGCCCCAAGATTCTGGGGGTGTCGCATATCGCGCTGCTGGTGAGCGATGTCGAAAAGTCGCGCGCCTTCTACAAGGATTTTCTGGGTTACGCCGAGCCTTTCGACCTCAAGAACAAGGACGGCTCGCTGAACCTGACCTTCATCAAGATCAACGACGACCAGTTCATCGAGCTGTTCACCGGCCTGAAGCCCAACCAGGACCGTCTGCACCAGGTGGCCTTCTACGTCGATGACGCCGAAGCCCTGCGCGCCTATCTCGCGTCCAAGGGCGTCAAGGTGCCGGAGCGCGTGCCCAAGGGGCGCATCGGCAACTCCAACTTCAGCATCAAGGATCCCGACGGCCACACGGTGGAATTCGTGCAATACGAACCCGACGGCTGGACCCGCCGCGAGAAGGGCAAGTTCCTGCCCCCGACGGGCATTTCGCCGCGACTGAGGCACATCGGGTTCCTGGTGGGCGACCTGGCGGCGGCGCAAAAGTTCTACGCCGATCTGCTGGGTTTCCGGGAAACCTGGCGCGGCAGCCGCGACGAGAAGGCACTGTCGTGGGTGAACATGAAAGTTCCCGACGGGGACGACTACGTCGAGTTCATGCTTTACTCCAAGTTGCCCGCCCCGGACGCGCGCGGCACGCAGAATCACATGAGCCTGGACGTGGCCGGCATCGAAAAGGCCAAAGCGGCGATCGAGAGCCGCCCGTATCGCCAGACGTACACGCGGCCCATCGAAGTCCGCACCGGCATCAACCGCAAGCGGCAGTTGAACCTCTACGACCCTGACGGCACCCGGACTGAGCTGATGGAACCGGACACGGTGGACGGCAAACCCGCCCCCAACTCCGCGGCCCCCCCGCCCCTCCCTGGCCAGTAAGATGGGGACAGCCTGACCTGCCCGGGTTTTTCGGCGCGAAAAAAACCCGGGCAGGTCAGGCTGTCCCCATTTAGGAGAAGCGGTAGCCGACTCCTCGGACGGTGTGGATGTGCTTGGGGTCTTGAGGGGTTTGCTCCAGCTTCTGGCGCAGCCAGGCGATGTGAACGTCGATGGTTCGCGAGGAGGCGCCGGGGTTGTAGTCCCAGACGCTCTCGAGCAGCTCTTCGCGCGAAACCACCCGGCCGCGGTGCTGGATCAGGTAGCGGAGCAGATCCAGTTCCTTGCCGGTCAGACTCACCGCTGCGCCGCTCTTGAAGACCTCGCCCCGTTCGAAGTCCACCTCGACGTCGCCGAACTGGTAACGCAGAATGGGCGCCAGGCTCCCCTGCTTCACCCGCCGCAGCAGGGCTTCGATGCGGGCCAGCAGTTCGGGCGGTTCAAATGGCTTGGTGAGGTAATCGTCGGCGCCCAGCTTCAGTCCGGTCACGCGGTCGCCCAACCGCGTCTTGGCGGTGAGCATGAGCACCGGAACGTCCTTGCCCTGCTGGCGCAGCTCGCGGCACACCTCGAGGCCGCTCTTGCCGGGCAGCATGACGTCCAGGATCACCAGGTCGAAGCGCTCGCCGGCGGCGCGCGCCAGCCCCGTTGGGCCGTCCAAGGCGCTCTCGACGGCGTAGCCCTCCGCGCTCAGCAGATCGGAGAGCGTGAGCACCACTCCGGGCTCGTCTTCAACCAGCAGGATTCGCAAACTCATCCTGATACTCCGGCGGCGCCGCGGGAATCCGCATCACAAATTCCGCGCCCTGCATGGGCTCGCTCCGGACCGTGACCGTGCCCCCGTGCGCCTCCACGATTCTCTTCACCAGGTTCAAGCCCAGTCCGCTTCCGTGCACTTGGTCCTGCACCGCGCGCCGCCCGCGAAAGAACGGGTCGAAAATGCGCTCCTGCTCGCCGGCGGGGATTCCGGGCCCGCGATCGGCCACGCGGATTTCCACCAGTTCCCGGCCGTTTTCGGCGCTCCTCACGGCCGACACACCGATCCAGCGGCTGGCCTCCGTGCCATATTTCAGCGCGTTGTCCACCAGGTTCTGCAAGGCCTGTTTCAAGGCCACAGGATCGGCAAGAATGAGCGGAAGCCCGGCCTCGACCGACTTCTCCACCACGCAGCGGGTGGACTGGATCACGGTCTTATTGGCGTCCAGCGCGTCCTCGATCGCCTTCTCGACGGACACAGGCTCGGGCGCCTGAATCACATGACCGGCCTCGGCGCGGGCGAAGCGCAGCACCTGCTCCACCAGTTCCTTGAGGCGCCCGCTTTCCTTCTGGATCAGGCTGCCGTAGCGTTCGATTTGCGCCGGGTCTTGCACCACCCGGCCGCGCAGATTGTAGGCGGCGGTGTAGATCACCGTCAGCGGAGTCCGCAATTCGTGCGAGACGCCGGCCACGAAGTCCATTTGCAGCTCCGCCAGTTTCTGCGCGCGCCTGGTGAAGCGGACCAGGGCGCCCACGCTGGCCAGGATTAGCAGCAGGACGCCTCCGGTCACGGCCAGGTTGCGCCAGCGCGCCCGGGACACTACGGCCTCTAACGATCCCGCGCGGTGGCGCACGAAAATCTCCCACCGGCCCGGCCCTGGACCGCCGCGACCCGGCCCGGGTCCCGGACCTCCCCGGCGGCCCCCCTCGCGCATCCCCGGAGGGCGCGGAAACAGATCGCCGAACTGAAGATCGAGCAGCCGGGCCGAGGCATCCGCGCCGCTGACAATCGTCTGAACCAGAGCCGGGTCCGACGCATATATCACCGACCGCGGATCCTGCCGGCCGACTACCGCGACCGAGTACTCCAGGTTCTTGCCGTCCCCCAAGTAGTGCTGCAACAGCTCCGGCAGCACCGCCTCCCGAAGGTAGCCGGCATTCACATCGAAGATCAGCCAGGGCACTTCTCGCCGCCCAAAGGGAACAGGCGCGCCGCCCGGCCGGGCGAGCGTGAACAGGGGCACCTCGAACACAAGGTCCCCCTCGGGCGGCGGCGGATCCGCGCTCCGTTCGGTGTCGCGATTGAACAGGAACTCCATCCGCTGCTGGATGCCTCTCCAGGCCGCGGGCCACTCGATGGTTTCGAAACCCCCGCTGTGGAGATCGAGGTTTCGCACCGTCGTGCTATCTTCCCGCGGCGAGGCAATCGCGATTCGCCGGAAGAGACGGGAGTGGCGGTTCGTCTTCAGCCACTGTTGGTAACGCAGTGTGATCTCCGATTCCGCCGGCGCGTCCACCGGGATGAGGGCGCGGCAGGCCACCGCGATCTCGGAGTTGAGGTCCCGGCTGAGCCGGTTGAGACTGGCTTGCAGACTGCTCTGCATCCGGTCGCGTTCGGCCAGGCTGACCTCGCCGACCCAGCGGTATTGCAGGAAACCGAGGATTCCGCACAAAACCAGGAGGGCAATCAGGATCGCCCACGACAGTATGGCTTGCCGCCTGGTTTTTCCGCTGGTCATGCGTTGCGCCTAAATCCTACCTTACCGCAGCCCGCGGACCAGGGCGCGGAGAATAACCCGCATGGCTGTGTTAAGTAACGTAAAGTTATCGGCTTAGACGTAGCTGCGCAGACCATATCGCCGTCTTCGACAGTGAACATGCCCAGTCATCCAACAACGTGTTTTCGCCTCGGGCGACTGATCTCGATCGGGCTCGCCGCTTTCGCGCTGATGGCCTCGCCGTACCGCGGCACGGTGAAATCCCGCGGGCTTCCGGTGCCCGGCGTCACCGTGGCCGCCATCCAGAACGGCACGCGCGTCGCCACCACCACCGACGACCGCGGCACGTTCTCCTTCGGGGATCTGCCCGACGGCAACTGGACCCTGGAAGCGGAAATGCTGGGATTCGCGAAACTCTCCCGGCAGGTCCGAATCGAGCCGGCGGCGCCCGCGGCGGAACTGGAATTGACCTTGCTTTCCGAGCAGGCGCTTTTGACCGGCCTGCAACCGGCCCAGCCGACCAGCCGGGCGCAACCGGCGGGCGCCTTCCGGCGCCTGGACGTCAGCCAGGCCACCGAAAACGGAGCCTTCCTGGGCGAGGGTACGCTACGCACCGAAGAGGTCTCCGACCTCAGCCCAACGGCCGCGAATTCGTTCCTGGTGCAAGGCAGCCTGAGCAGTGCCGTGAACCTGCCGCGCCTGAACGACTGGGGTCCGCCCCCGGGCGTGGAAGGTCCGGGCGGACCGGGCATGATGGGTCCCGAAATGATGGGGCCGGGAGAAGGACGCGGCGGCGCCGAGCTTCGCGGCGGTCCGGGCGGTGGCGGGCCTCCTCCGGGCGGCGGCCCCGGGGGCGGGCCGGGAGGGCCCGGTGGACCCGGCGGCGGACCCGGCGGTTTTGGCGGGGGCCCCGGCGGCCCGCGCGGCATGGGACGCCCCGACTGGCAGGGCCGGCGCGAGGCCATGGCCTTCGGCAACAATCGCCGCGACCCGCGCAACATGTACATGGGCAACGCCTTCTTGAGTCTGGGTGACTCCTTCTGGGACGCGCGGAGTTATTCCGTCACAGGCGCCAATGTGGGCAAGCCGGATTACTCGAACGCGCGGTTGGGGTTGATGTTCGGAGGGCCGCTGCGCATCCCCAAACTGGTGAGCGCCGACAAGCGCATTCTCTTCACGTTCGACCTCCAGTTCCAGCGCAATCGCACCGGCACGATTTCCGAGCCGGTGAACATGCCCACGGCGCTGGAGCGCGCGGGCGACTTTTCCCAGACCCTGCTCGCGGGCTCGGCCGTGGCGCTCTACGACCCCACCACCGGGCTGCCCTTCCCCGGCAACAAGATCCCGGCCACCCGCATCAGCTCCGCGGCGGCCGCTCTGCTCGGCTACTTCCCCTCGCCCAACCTGCCGTTCGCGGTGCGCAATTATCAGACTTCCTTGAGCGGTTCGAACAACTCGCACTCGCTCAACACCCGCGTGTCCAACATCCGCCTGACCGGCAAGGACCGGCTCAACGCCGCCATCGGGTATCAAGGCAGCAACACCGCGAGCCCGAACCTGTTCCAGTTCCTCGACACCGGTTCGGGGCGCGGCTTGAATGCCAGCCTGACCTGGTCGCGCAACATCGGCACACGGCTGATCAACAACCTCCAGTACAACTTCAGCCGCAACCGCCAACTGCTGTCTCCCTACTTCGCCGGCCGGGAGAACGTGGCCGCAAGTCTCAACATCGCGGGCACCTCGCGGAACCCTCTGAATTGGGGCCCCCCCAACCTGAACTTCACCAACTACGCGGGCCTTAGCGACGGAAATTTCTCGCTGAATCGCAACCAGACCAGCGGAGCGGGCAACAGCCTGATGTGGATTCGCGACACCCACACCTTCACTTTCGGCGGCGGCTACCGGCACCAGCAGTTCAACCAGATGGCCGACAACAACGGGCGCGGCACCTTCGCCTTCAACGGCTCGGCCACCAGCCGGCTGGTGAACGGTGTGGCGCAAAGCGGAAGCGGGTGGGACCTGGCGGACTTCCTGCTCGGCGTGCCGGCCACCAGTTCCATCCGCTATGGCAACCCGGACAAGTACTTCCGCGGGTCGGGCTACGACGTGTTCCTGAACGACGACTGGCGCCTGAACTCGAAGTTCAGCATCAACGCAGGGCTGCGCTGGGATTACGCCACGCCGATGCGGGAGTTGTACAACCGGTTCGTCAACCTGGACCTGGCGCCCGGCTACACCGCCGTCGCGGCCGTGCTGGCGGGCCAGGCCGGCCCCTACACGGGCCAACTGCCCGGCACGTTGCTGCATCCGGACCGGAACAACCTCTCGCCGCGCTTCGGCTTTGCGTGGCGGCCGGGCGCCAAGAGCAGCCTGGTGATCCGGGCGGGATACGGCGTCTACTACAACACCTCGGTCTACAACCTCATCGCCAACAACATGGCGCAGCAGCCGCCCTTTGCGCAGGTTCTCAGCGTGTCCCGTTCCGCGGCCAATCCGCTGACCCTCCAGAACGGATTTCTGCTCGCCACCGGTCAATCCCAGACCAGCACGTTTGCCATCGATCCGAACTACCAGGTTGGCTATGCGCAGACCTGGACGGTTTCGCTCCAGCACGACCTGCCTCTGGGCATGTTCGGCTCCGCCGGCTATCTCGGCACCAAGGGCACGCGGCTGGATCAGCAGTCCATACCCAACTCGGTGGCTCCCGGCGCAGTTGAGTCGGTGTTCCCGCACGGCTTCACGTACGAGACTTCGAACGGGAATTCCATCTATCACGCCGCCCAATTCCAATTGAATCGCCGTTTTCGCAGCGGCCTCGGCGCCCATGCCTCGTACCAATTCTCCAAGTCCATCGATAACGCCGGCACGGGCGGGCGCGGGCAGGGCGGGACGCCGGTGGCACAGAACTGGCTCGACCTGGCGGCCGAGCGCGGGCTGTCGAGCTTCGACGCGCGGCACAACCTCAACGTGATGATGCAATACAGCACCGGCATGGGCCGGGCCGGCGGCACGCTGGTCAGCGGTTGGAAGGGCGCCCTGTTGAAGGACTGGACGGTGAGCGGAAACATCAGCCTGCGCTCGGGCTCGCCGTTCACGGCCACCGCCGGCGGCAACCGCTCGCAGGTGGGCGGCACGGCGGTGGGCAACACGGTGCGGGCCGACGCCACCGGGCTGCCCGTGTCGGTGGAAGGAATGTTGTTCAATACCGCGGCCTTTGCGCTGCCCGCGGCGGGACAGTGGGGCAGCGCGGGCCGCAACACCATCCCCGGGCCAACCACGTTCTTCTTGAATGGCGGGCTGGGGCGCACCATCCGGCTGGGCGAACGGCGCAGCGTGGACCTCCAGTTCCAGTCCCAGAACCTGCTCAACCACGTGACTGTCACCAACTGGGGAACCGTTCTCGGTTCCGCCAACTACGGCCTGGCCACCAGCGCCGCCGCAATGCGTAAAATCACTCTCAACTTGAGGTTCAGGTTCTAACCGTGCGAACAACGATCGGCGTATTCCTCATCGCGCAGTTGGCGGTTTCCGCCCAGACGGTGAAGTTCCAGACCACCACGCAACTGGTCGTGGTGAACGTCTCGGCCAAGGACAAGAACGGGAATCCCCTGGAAGACCTGAAGGCGGCCGACTTCCTCGTCACCGAGGACGGCAAGCCGCAGCAGATCCGCGTCTTCGAATACCAGCGATTGGAAGACATGCCTCTGCCGGCGGCATCGCCGGCGACCGTCCGGGCGGCGGTTTCGGCCGGCATCGCTCCCGCACAGAAGGAACAGGTGAAGTACAAGGACCGGCGCCTGCTGGTGCTGTTCTTCGACCTGTCGGGGATGCCCGTGGCCGACCAGATTCGCGCCCAGCGAGCGGCCCTGAAGTTCGTGAACACCCAGATCGCCCGCTCCGACCTGGTGGCGGTGATGAGCTACGCGACCACGCTCAGCGTGTTGCGCGATTTCACCGACGACCGCGACGAGCTGGCGCGCGTCATTAACGGCATCCGCGCCGGCGACACCGGGACGGCGGATGGCAGCACGAGTGCCGAAGGCGAGGCCGATACCGGGGCCGCCTACACGCAGGACGACAGCGAGTTCAACATGTTCAACACCGATCGCAAGCTGGCCGCGCTGGAATCCGCCGTGAAGATGCTGGGCAACCTGCCCGAGAAGAAGGCCTTGGTCTATTTCGCCAGCGGAATGAACACCACCGGGACCGACAACCAGGCCCAGTTGCGGTCCACGGTCAACGCCGCCATCCGGGGCAACGTCGTGTTCTACCCGGTGGACGCGCGCGGCCTGGTGGCTGCCGCGCCCATTGGCGATGCGACCCAGACCTCGCCGGGCGGACAGGGCATGTTTTCGGGCGGCGCACAGCGCGGAGCGCAGAGCAAGTTCCAGGGCCAGCAGGAGACGCTCGACACCCTGGCCAGCGATACCGGCGGCAAGGCCATGCTCGACGCCAACGACCTGGCGCAGGGCATCGTGCAGGCCCAGAAGGCCATCGCGAGCTATTACATCCTGGGATACTACAGCTCCAACCCGGCCCTGGACGGGCGCTACCGGCGCATCAAGGTGCAAGCGGGCAAGAACCTCGGCGCGAAACTCGATTACCGCTCGGGCTACTTCGCGTCGAAGGAGTTCAGAAAGTTCGATTCGTCCGATCGCGAGCGCCAGTTGCAGGAGGCGCTGCTGTTGGGCGATCCGGTGACCGACCTGTCGCTGGCGCTGGAGGTGAATTACTTCCGCCTGGCGCGCGACCGGTACTTTGTCCCCCTGTCGGTGAAGATCCCCGGCAGCGACATCGAACTGGCGCGCAAGGGCGGAGCGGAAAGCACGCGGCTGGATTTCATCGGCGAGGTGCGCGACGCGCGCGGCGCGCTGCAAGGCACGGTGCGGGACGAAATCACGGTCAGGCTGAAAGGCGAGAACGCCGGCCAGTTGCCCAACCGCAACCTGGCCTACGACAGCGGCTTCACGCTTCCGCCCGGCGTCTACACGCTCAAATTTCTGGCGCGGGAAAACGAGACCGGCAAGATGGGGACCTTCGAAACCAAGTTCGCGGTGCCGGACCTCACCAGCGAGCAGAGCCACCTGTTCATCAGTTCCGTGGTGCTCGGTTATCAGCGTGAGAAACTGTCGGCGACGCTGGCCAGCGCCGAAAAGAACAAGAAGCTGATCGCGGCCAATCCCTTGGTCGAAGGGGACGAGAAACTCGTGCCCAGCGTGACGCGCGTGTTCCGCCAGGACCAGGAGATGTTCGTGTATCTGGAAGCCTACCAGCCCAATACCGCCGAGATGCAGACCATGGTGGCCAGCGTGAGTGTCTACCGCGGCCAGGTGAAAGCCTTCGAGTCCTCGCCCCTGGCCATCAAAGAAGGCCTGAACGCCCGTTCGAAGACCGCGCCGTTGAAGTTCAGCATCCCGCTGGCCAAGCTCGAACCCGGCCGCTACACCTGCCAGGTGAGCGTGTTCAACCCGGCGGCCCAGAAGTTCGCCGTCTGGCGGGCGCCCATCGTGCTGCTGCCGGCGCAGGCGGCGGCGCCGGTGACAAACTGAGTTTCCAGGAACAACTCCGCGAGATCCCATGGCTTGTGAAACAATGAAGCCATGAAGCGACCATTCGCCACGACGGTCTGGCGCGAGGGGGATTGGTACGTCTCTCAGTGCCTGGAAGTCGATGTTGCCAGCCAGGGCGAGACCGAAGAGGAAGCTCTCGAAAACCTGAGGGAAGCGCTGGAACTGCACTTCGAACCGCCCCAGGCGACGCGACCGCCCAAGGTCTGCATGATTGAGGTCGAGGTTGGGGCGGCTTAAGCCCGAGACCTTCCGCGAGGTTAAGCGCCGGCTCCAGGCGGCCGGCTTCGTTGAAGCCAGCCAGAAGGGCAGCCATGTCAAGTTTGTGCGAACTGAGGGCGACACCGTCGACACCGCGATCGTACCGAGGAGGTCCGAAATCCCGGTGGGCACGTTGCGCAGCATTCTGAACCAAGCCCATATTGACCCGGAAGATTGGGAAAAGTTGCGCTGACCCTTCGGCGGAACTCGAAGCCGGCCTCGGAGTCCGCCACGAAAATGCCGCTTCAGTTTATGCCCCATGGAAGAACCGATGGTCTGCCAATCTGGGAATGGTGCAAAAGTTCTATTCAGAGCCCGATGTCAGCGCGTGGCCGGGTTCCCGAGTGCCAGTCTGTTTTGAACTGCAATGGGCAAGATGCAAAAGTGAGTTCGCGTCCGTGTTCAGCGTCACTTGGCCACGTAGCCGGGTATGCTCCCATCCGCATCGCTGGCGGCCGGTCAGCGCCGGTCGGGGCTTAAAGCATCGCGACGTCGACTCTCACGATCTGCCCGGTTTGCACGAAATCGACGGCGGTGGCGATACGTACCGCGGTTCACCGCAGTGCAGGCCAGTGATTCGAGGACAGGATGACAAGAGCCAGTTTGCGGCCCGCAAGATTCTGTTGACAGAAGACATTTCGATCGCGGGTAAGCAGCAGGTCGAACTCCGCTCGCTCGGCTGCGTCAAGCAGCGCGCCGTTGTCAAGTCCCTGCCACCCCAACTCATCCGCCCGCACTACATCATGTCCTCGCAAAAACTGGGAGAGCGGGGCCGGCGTGTTGGCGTCGAACAGGATCTTCACGCTGCCGCCGCCGGCTGATCGAGAGAGCTCTTCGCAAAGTCCAGAACGGCATGCACCTGCACTCGACTGGCGGACGGGAACCACTCCGGAAACTCGTCGATGGTTGCACCCTGGCCGAGGTGCTCCTCCTCCGGCTCCCGGCGGGCTTCGACAAGCTTTCGAGCCACGTCTCGGGCGATATCCAAGACTTCCACAGCCGTCCGTCCTTGTGCCACCAGTCCCGACAATTCATCGGACGTGGCCAGGAACAACCCTTCCGGGAGTTCTTCGACCTGGATTCGGATGGCGAGTTCCATTTCCACTGCAATTGCAGCTCAATTACACTCCGCCACCAGCGGCCCCGCCAGTTCCCGCAAGAAGAACAGCCGTCCGGGCAGCGTGGGCATGAAGCTGGACGGCACCCAGCGGTTGGGGCCGTAGCGCAGCGTCACCCAGAAGCTGAGGCCTTGCCATTGCATGCCGCGACCGAAGACGCCGTCGGCGCCGCCGATGATGCGGTCCGACGGGAAAGGCGATCCCGTTACGCCGCAACTTCGACGTAGTCGACCGAAGAAATGGGTTCCGGGATTGGCTCGCCGATCTCGCGCATCACCTCGAAGTGCGCGGCCAGAGCCTCCTGGAAATTTCGGCGGGTTTCTTCCTCCGTGTCTCCGACGGCTGCGCACCCCGGCACGTCCGGTGAATACGCGGAGTAGCCAGTACCCGTTGGTTCGACCACCACAGGATAGTGTTTCAGACTCATTTCAAATCAGCCTTCTTAATTCTACTGTGTCATAACTCATCGACGCCGGCAGCACGCAGGGCAGCACGGAAGCTGCTGCACGAGGAATCGGGCGATCTGGATGCGCAGCGTCGCGATGGAATTGGGGTTATGCCG
>JACQZT010000503.1 GCA_016213755.1 Acidobacteriota bacterium
CTGGCAACTGCATCAGACAAACCCACCCTCCAGCGTTCCGCTTGTGTAATTGGTTATTGTACCGTAATCTGGGCTGGCACAATCGAGCGGTCGCGCAACTTCGAACCACGTGGTCGGGATGGTGGGCGGACCGCGCGCCGCCACCGCGTACTCCATCGCCTACATGCGCGCCCTGATCGAGCGCGCCGAGGCAGAGACGCGGAAAAAACCCGGGTAGGTCAGGCTGTCCCGGTTTAGCGGACGCGGAAGCGGTCGTTTAGGCGGGCGAGCTGGTCGTCGAGCGAGGGTTTTTTCGGCTCGGGTCGCTTTACCGGCTGTCTCGGCTCGAGGGCTTTCATGGACAGGGCGATGCGCTTGGCCTTGGGGTCGGCGCTGAGCACCTGCACTTTCACGATTTGCCCAGCTTTGACGAGCTCGGCGGGCTCCTTGATGTAGCGGTTGGAGATCTCGCTCACGTGCACCAGCCCGTCCTGGTGCACTCCGAGGTCCACGAACGCGCCGAAGCGGGTGACGTTGGTCACCGTGCCTTCCAGGGTCATGCCGGGCTTGAGGTCGGCGATCTCGGTGACATCCTCGCGGAACTTGGGGGCGACGAACGTATCGCGCGGGTCGCGGCCCGGCTTGCGCAACTCGTCCCGGATGTCGGAGAGCGTGTACACGCCCACGCTCTCGGTTTTGAAATCCTCGATTTTGACCTTCTCGGCCAGCTCCGGCCGCGAGATCAGTTCCGGCACGCTCACGCCCAGCGAGGCGGCGATCTTCTCCACCACCGGGTACGACTCCGGGTGTACGGCGGTGATGTCCAGCGGGTTTTCGCCGCCGCGGATGCGCAGGAACCCCGCGGCCTGCTCGAAGGTCTTGGGACCGAAACCGGAGACGGCCATCAACTGGAAACGCGAGCGGAAGCGCCCGTTCTGGTTGCGGTGCTCGACGATCTTCAGCGCCGTGCGCTCGTTGATGCCGGCCACGTAGCGCAGCAGCGCCCAGGAGGCCGTGTTCAGGTCCACGCCCACGCGGTTGACGCAGGATTCCACAGTGGCCTCGAGGCTCTGCTTGAGCCTCTTCTGATCCACGTCGTGCTGGTACTGGCCCACGCCGATGGACTTGGGGTCGATCTTCACCAGTTCGGCCAGCGGGTCCTGCAAGCGGCGGGCGATGGAGATGGCGCCGCGCACCGTCAGGTCCAGGTCCGGAAACTCCTGCCGCGCAATCTCGCTGGCCGAGTAAACCGAGGCGCCGGACTCGCTCACCACCACGCTGAAGACCGTGTCGAGCTTGGCCTGGCGCAGGAAGTCCTGCACGAACGAGGAGCTCTCGCGCGATCCGGTGCCGTTGCCGATGGCGATAGCGCGCACGTTGTGGCGGGCGATGAGCGAAGCCAGGGTGCGCACCGCGCCGGCCAGGTCGTTCCTCGGCTCCAGCGGGTAGATGACCGCGTGCTCCAGAAACTTGCCCGTGTCGTCGACCACGGCCACCTTGCAGCCGGTGCGGATGCCGGGGTCGATGGCCAGCACCGAGAGCATGCCCGCCGGCGGTGCCAGCAGCAGGTTCTCGATGTTCTCGCGGAAGACCTTGATGGCCTCTTCGTCGGAGCGGTCCTTCAACTCCAGGCGCACTTCGGTCTGGATGGAGGGGTTCAGCAAGCGCTGATAGGAGTCCTCGATGGCTTCCGACAGGTGCGGGGTGCACTCGCCGGGCGCGCGCAGGATTTTGGATTTGAGGTGCGCGAGGGGTCCGGCCGGGGCCAGTTCGATCTCGAAGAACAGCAGGCCTTCCTTGGCGCCGCGGCGGATGGCCAGCATACGGTGGGAGGGGATTTTGGACACCGGCTCGCGGTAGTCGGCGTACATCTTGAACTTGCCCTCGGCATCCTCCACTCCCTCGATGGCGCGGCTGACCACCATGCCTTCCGCCATCATCGTCTGGCGTATCGCCTTGCGGAATTCGGCCGTCTCGCTGATTTGTTCGGCCAGGATATGGCGCGCACCCTCCAGCGCCTCTTCGGCCGAGGCCACGCCCTTCTCTTCGCTAATGAAGCGGGCGGCCAGTTCGGCCAGCGGCACTTCGCCGGGGCGCTGCTCCCACAGGAACTGGGCCAGCGGTTCGAGCCCCTTTTCGCGCGCGATGCCGGCCTTGGTGCGGCGCTTGGGCTTGTAGGGCAGGTACAGGTCCTCGAGTTCGTTCTTCTCGAGAGCCGCTTCGATCTTGGCTTTCAGCTCCGGGTTCAGCTTGCCCTGTTCGTCGATGGACTTGAGCACCGTCTGGCGGCGCTCCTCGAGTTCGCGGTGGTATTCGAGCTTCTCCTGAATCGAGCGGATGGCCACCTCGTCGAGGTTGCCGGTGACTTCCTTGCGATAGCGCGCAATGAAGGGCACCGTGCCGCCTTCGTCGAACAGGCCGATGGTCGAGACCAGGCTCTTCAGGGAGACATTGAGCTGCTGTGCGATATGAATGAGGACGGGCGTAGGAAGCGCTTTGAATTCAGACATAGGAGATGAACTACTATGATACCGTGAGGATTCTTGTCTATCTCCTGGCGGCCGCGGCCGCGGCGCAGACGGCCCATTACCAGTTCGCCTTCGACCAGGATGCGCTTTCCGGCGCTCCGGATCTCAGCCACCTGAACCGCGCGCTGGCGGCGGCGGACCGGCTTTTCATCCGAAACGGGCATTTCACCCGCGTGGGCGAGGACCTGGTGCGCAACACCGAGGACGACGAACGCATCCGTTTGTTTGGCGTCAACCTGGCCTTCGGAGCCAACTTCCCCGAGGAGAAGGACGCCGTGCGCATCGCCCGGCGGCTGCGGCGATTGGGCGTCAACCTGGTGCGCCTGCATCACATGGACACGCAGCCGGATTCCAGCGCGGCCAATGCCGGCAGCATCCTGACCACCGGCCCGTTCCCCAGCCTGAACCCAATTGCGGTGAGCCGGCTGCGCACCTTCCTGGACGCACTAAAGGCCGAGGGGGTTTACTGCAACTTGAACCTCAAGGTCGGCTACGTCTTCCGCCCCGCGGTGGACGGCGTTCCGCCGCACCCCGCCTTCCCCACCCAGAGTAAGCCGCTGCATATCATTCACCCGCGCATGGTCGAGCTGCAAACCGAGTTCACGCGCAAGGTGATCGACGCGCTGCGGCTGCGAGACGACCCTGTGCTGGCCATGGCGGAGATCGAGAACGAAGCCTCGCTGGTTCGCGAGTGGCAATCGTCCAATCTGGACCGGAACCTGGCGGGCGATTACAGGAGCATCTTCACCGATCAGTGGAACGCGTTCCTGAAAGCGAAGTACTCCTCCACCGACGAACTGCGCGCCGCCTGGGGCGCCAGTGAACCCGACGGCCCGTCGATGCTCACCGGCAACTGGATCATCGAGCGCAGCAGCGACGCCAACGGAACGCTCGAACGGGTGGAAGGCGAGGCCGTGCCGACCCTGCGCGCAGTGGTCACGCAGAAAGGCGCGCGCTTCATCATCAAGGAGGTCGGGTTTTCCATCGTCGAAAGCCAGCCCTATGTGGCGGAAATCGAATTGCGTATCGACGCGACGGCCGGCGTTACCCGCAACATCAACATGGACGTGAAGCAGGACGTGAGTCCCTGGCGCCAGATGACCAACCGCACCCTCACGCTGACCAGCCAGTGGCAGAAGTTCAGTATGTCCATTACGCCCACCTGGGGCATGGACGGCGTGGGGCGCTTCGGCCTGTACTTCGAGGCGCTGGACTTCCCGCTCTATGTGCGCAACTGGAAGCTGTATCCCGCCGGGCGCCGCGGGCTGGGCGCCAGCGAGACGCTGGAGACCGCCAACATCGGACTGGTGGGCGAGACCGACATCGGCACGACGAGCCGCACCAACGATTACCTGCTGTTTCTGGCGGATCGCGACAAGGCCTATCTGGATGCCATGCTCGCGGCCGTCCGCGACTCGGCCGACCCCTGGGTTCCGGTGGCCGGCACGCAGATGAGCTACGGCGGGCTGCTCAACTACGACTCGCACGACGCGCTGGATTACCAGGACAACCACTTCTACGTGGACCACTACAACTTCCCCAACGTCTCCTGGGACGGGCGCGACTGGCGCATGCGCGACCAGTCCAACGCCGGAAGCGGCATGAGCGCTTTTCAGAGCATGGCCGCCGCGCGGCAGGCGGGGCGGCCCTACACGGTAAGCGAATTCAACCAGCCCTGGCCCAACACCTGCGCGGCCGAGATCGACCCCGCGCTGTCCGTCTTCGGCGCGTTCCAGGACTGGGACTCGATCATGCACTTCGCCTATTCGCACGGCCGCGGATGGGACGACAGCGTGCCCAACGGTTTCAATATCAACGGCGACTGGACCAAGTTCGCCACCGTGGGCCAGGCGGCCTGGCTGTTCCGCTCCGACGCCATTCGAGCCGGGCTCGAGCCGATGCGCATTCCGGTGTCTAAGGATCTGCGCCTGCGCGCCACGCGCGAGAAACGCAACGGCGCCATTGGCGGCCTGCTCACCGCGGTCTTCGGCTTCGATCCGAATTCGCTGTTCGTGCACCCGGCCGAACTGGTCAAGGACGGCGAGGGCGAGATTCCCGAGGCCGCGCGGCGCAAGGCCGCGGCGCCGTATGTGTCCGATACCGGCGAGACGACCTACGACCCCGCGGCGCGGCTGTTCCTGATCCACTCGCCCAAGGCCGCCGGCGTGCTTGGCTTTCCGGGCGGGAAGAAGATCGCCGCCGGCGCGATCGACGTCGAGCTGGCGGCCTCGGCGCGCGGCTTCGCGACCATTGTGCTGACGCCCATCGACCAGGCCCCGCTCAACGAGTCGCGCCGCCTGCTGCTGACCAACCCCGGCCATACGCTGCGCACTCAGCCGGGATCGAATCCCGCCCGGCCGCAGCGGATTATCAACTACCCGAACACCACCGACTGGTGGACCCTGGAGCCGGACCAGGTTGGCAAGCCCAGCGGAAACCTCAACAGCGGTTCCCGGCCAATCTGGATGGAGCGCGTGGAAGCCTACGTCACCGTGCGGACGCCTGCTGCGCGCATCGCGGTGTATCCACTCGACGGTGCGGGACAGCGCCTGGCGCAGCTCGAAGCCCGCGACATCGAGCGTGTGGAAAGCGGTTTCCGCCTGCACTTGCAGGCCGATGGTGCGCCTATGTCTCCGTGGTTTGAAATCGTATTGGAGTGACGCCATGCTGCCTTTGTTGCTTCTCGCCGGCGCGGTGTGCGCCCTGGCTCAGACCGTCACGCTGTCGCCGGACGGTCCCGTGAAAACTTTGGCCGAGGCGCGCGACGCCGCCCGCGCGATCCACGCCAAAACTCCCGGCGCAAGCGTGCGCATCGAGATCCGCGGCGGGACTTACTACCTCACCGAGACGCTCGTGCTCGGCCCCGAGGACTCGAACACTGCCTGGGAAGCAGCGCCCGGCGCGCGGGTGCTGGTGAGCGGGGGCCGCGCGATCGGCGGCTGGACCAAGGGGCCAGGAAACGTCTGGACCGCGCCGGCGGGCGAACCGTACTTCCGGCAACTGTTCATCAGCGGACGCCGCGCGCAGCGGGCGCGCACGCCCAATTTCGGCTTCCTGCGCATCGACGGACCCAGCCCGGTGGATAAGCCGTTCCAGCTCAAGTATCGCGGAGCGGACATCAAGCCGGAGTGGGCTGGAACGGATGCCGAGGTGGTCGCCCTGCTGGCCTGGGCGGACATCCGCATGCCCATCGTCTCCGTGGATGCGGAGTCGCACATTGCCACGCTGGCCGGCGCTCCGCGCAAGTCCAACCGCGAAATCGACGCGCGCTATTACATCGAGAACGCGCCTGATGCGCTCGACACGGCGGGTGAGTGGTATCTGGACCGCAAGACCGGCGTGGTCTCCTACCGCCCGGTGACGGGCGAGGATCCGACCAAGGAGCAGGTCATCGCGCCGGCGCTGACGCTATTGGTTAAGCTCGAGGGCCGTCCGGAGCAGGGCCAGCTTGTTCGCCGCGTGGTCTTTCGCGGCATCCATTTTGCCCACTCGGACTGGAGCATGGGCCCGCAAGGCTACGCCGACATGCAGGCCTCGGTGCTGACCGCGCAAACCGCCTTCGAGGCCGTGGGCGCCGAAGAGTGCGTGGTCGAGCGCTGCGTCTTCCGGCAAATTGGCGGGTACGCCGTCTGGTTCGGGCGGGGGTGCAAGCGGAACCGCATCGCGGGCAACGAGATCGCCGACGCGGGCGGCGGCGGCGTCAAGATCGGCGAGACGGTGCAGCAAAAGGACGAGCGCGACCGCAACTGGGAGCACGTAGTCGGCGACAACCACATCCACGATGTGGGTCTCGTGTTTCCGCCCGCGGTGGGCGTGTGGGTGGGTCAGTCCAGCCGCAACGTGATCGCCCATAACCACATTCACGACCTCTACTACACCGCCATCAGCGTGGGCTGGACCTGGGGCTACGGACCCAACCAGTGCAACGCGAACATCGTCGAGTACAACCACCTGCACTCCATCGGCAAGGACATGCTTTCGGACATGGGCGGCATCTACACGCTGGGCATGCAGCCGGGCACCATTCTGCGCAACAACCTGATTCACGACATCTCGTCGTTCACCTACGGCGGCTGGGGCATTTACCCGGACGAGGGCTCGACCCAGATGGTCATCGAGAACAACGTGGTGTATCGCTGCAAAAGCGCCGGCTTCCACCAGCACTACGGGCGCGAAAACATCGTGCGCAACAACATCTTCGCGCTGAACCGCGAAAACCAGTTGATGCGCACGCGCGCCGAGCCGCACCTCTCGTTCACCTTCACGGGCAACATCGTCTACTTCGACCAGGGGCGCCTCTTGGGCTCCAACTGGACCGGCGAGCAGTTCAAGATGGACCGCAACCTGTACTTCGACGCCCGCTCGACCGAAGTCCGCTTCGCCGGCAAGTCGCTCGAAGAATGGCGCGCCGCTGGCCAGGACCGCGCCTCGATCGTCGCCGACCCGCTCTTCGTCAACCCGGCCAAGTTCGACTTCCGCCTGCGCCCGGGCTCGCCGGCGGCGAAGATCGGGTTCAAGCCGATCGATTTGAGCACGGTGGGGCCGCGCCGCTAGAATTGAGATAGGCTGCTTGAACGGAGTTGATCGGTTATGGACGACAGCAAGACGTTGGAGACGGATGCCGTTCTCGCGATGAGCGGTGTCGGCAAGGAACTTTGGACTGAAGAGAGCGGGGATGTCTTCATCGCCAGACTGCGCGATGAATGGACCGCAGACGGTACGGTGAAGACCTTTGCCGAGGGGGCAGAATCAGAGCGAGGCGTTTAGTGCCCTCAGGATCCGTTGCGTGAGAACTGTTCCAACCGCTCCCTGACGGTCGCGGCTCGGAAACGCGTCAAC
>JACQZT010000491.1 GCA_016213755.1 Acidobacteriota bacterium
GCCGCTTGACGTCGCGTTCGGTGCTGTTCTCCCCCACGCGCATTTTGAAGTCCGCGACGCTTTTGGGTTTGCCCGCGTAGTGATCGTACAGGTTGTCCGGCTCGGGAATGTCCTGGCCGTCGAACAGCTTGGCGTACTTGGGGGCGGGATCCCAGGGGCGGTGGGGCGCCTTGTGGTGGCACATGAGGAAGAAAGGCTTGGACTTATCGCGTTTTCCGAGCCAGTCGAGGCTGAAGTCGGCGATCAGGTCCGTGCAATAGCCTTCGTGTTTCTTCTTGCCGGTACTGTCGAGGAAGACCGGGTCGTAGTACACGCCCTGTCCGGGCAGGATTTTCCAGTGGTCGAAGCCGGTCGGGTCGGAGGCCAGGTGCCACTTGCCGATCATGGAGGTCTGGTAGCCCGCCTTCTGCAATTCCTTGGCGACGTGGTTGCGACTTGGGTCCAGCCGGTCGGCCAGG
This sequence comes from Acidobacteriota bacterium, assembly GCA_016213755.1. GTDB lineage: Bacteria > Acidobacteriota > Terriglobia > Bryobacterales > Bryobacteraceae > JACQZT01. Next base: position 459 of record JACQZT010000491.1, read on the forward strand.
GTGTAGACGCCGTTCTTGTGGCTGTACTGGCCGGTGAGGATGGCGGCCCGGCTGGGGGTGCAGATGGAATTGGTGCAGAAGACGTTGTTCATGCGCATGCCGCCGGCGGCGATGCGGTCGATGTTGGGGGTCTTGTTAATGCGGCTGCCATACGCCGAGATGGCGTGCGAGGCGTGGTCGTCCGCCATGATGTAGACGATATTGGGCCGCTTGCGCGGCGCGCCGAAACCGGCTGCCGCGGTGGCCATGAGTCCAAGAGTTTCCCTGCGAGTGTATTTCGGCATAATTGACCATAGTATCTCAGGCGGTGGAGCGAATTTCGCGGTAGGATTCTAAAAGAGCTATGAAAGTCGTCGCATTCAATGGAAGCCCGCGGCCGGACGGCAACACCTCGATTCTCATCGGCCATGTTTTCTCGGAGTTGCGGAAGGAGGGCATCGAGACCGAACTGGTGCAGTTGGGCGGGCTGGCCCTGCGCGGCTGCTCGGCGTGCCTGGAATGCGCGGTCCACAAGGACGGGCGCTGCACGCTGCCCGACGACGGGATGAACGGGTTCATCCAGAAGATGCTGGCGGCCGACGGCATCCTGATCGGCTCGCCGACCTACTTCACCGACGTGACCGCCGAAACCAAGGCGCTGATCGACCGCGCCGGCTACGTGACCCGCCAGAACGGCAACCTGCTGCGGCGCAAGGTGGGTGCGGCGGTGGTGGCGGTGCGCCGCGCCGGCGCCATCCACGCCTTCGACACGCTCAACCACTTCTTCCTCATTAACGAGATGTTCGTGCCCGGATCGAGCTACTGGAACATCGGCCTGGGCCGTGCCCGCGGCGACGTTGAGCGCGACACGGAAGGCATCGAGACCATGCACACGCTGGGCCGCAACATGGCCTGGCTGCTGCAACGGGTGGTGGCGGGCCCGGAGATGGAATCGAAGTAATCGTGGCCACGGACCTGATCCAAGTCGATCCCGACCAGCCGCGGCCGGAAGCCATCGCCCGGGCCGGGGCGGCGATCCGCGCGGGCTGCATCGTGGCGGTCCCCACCGAAGCGTTGTATGCGCTGGTGGCGGACCCGTTCAACCTGCGGGCGGTGGGCCGGGTGTTCGCGGCCAAGGGCCGCGAGGAGCAGCGCTCGCTGCCGGTGCTGGTGCACGACCTGTTCATGGCCGAGGACCTGACCAGCGAGACCTCGGCCCGCTTCTACCTGCTGGCGCGGCGCTTCTGGCCCGGCCCGCTGACCATCGTGGTGCCGGCCGCGGCCAAGATTCCGTTGAAGGTCACCGGAAACACGGGCCGGCTGGCGCTGCGCCACTCGCGATCGAAGGTGGCGGGCGCGCTGCTGGAGCACCTGGGCCAGCCGCTGATCGCCACCAGCGCCAACATCTCGGGGCAGCCCACCTGCCGCAGCGGGATCGAGACGTTCGCGGTCCTGGACGGCCGCATCGACCTGGTGCTGGACGCCGGCCCGGTGAGCGGAACCTGGGCCACCACGGTGGATATCACCGAGCCCTACTGGCGCCTGATCCGCGAGGGGGCGATCCCGGAGAAAGCGGTCGCCGAGTGCCTGACGCAGCGGTAGCGGTCCTCATCTTCCTGGCGGTGTACCTGGTGCTGGCCGCCGGCCGGCTGCCGGGGTTTCGCGTCGACCGGACGGGCGCGTGTATCATCGGGGCCGCCTTCATGATCGGTTTGGACGTCCTGGATTTCCAGCAAGCCTACGCCGCCATCGACTACGACACCATCATTCTGCTATTCGGCATGATGATCGTGGTCGCCAACCTGCGTTTGTCCGGCTTTTTCGGCGCGGTGGCCGAATGGGTGGTGGAGCACGCGCACCGGCCGGTGGTCCTGCTGGCCGCCATCGTGGTTGTGGCGGGGTTCTTCTCCGCCTTTTTTGTGAATGACACCATGTGCCTGGTGCTGACGCCCCTGGTGCTGGAAATCGCCCGCCAACTGCGCCGCAACGCCGTGCCCTACCTGCTGGGGGTGGCCATGGGCGCCAACATCGGCAGCGTAGCGACCATTACGGGCAACCCGCAGAACATGATGATCGGCAGTTTCTCCGGTATCCACTACCGCACTTTCGCGGCGGCGCTGGCGCCGGTGGCCGCGCTGGGACTGGCGCTGACCGTGGCGGTGATCGCCGCCGTCTATCGCCACGAGTTCCGTTTGCAGGAGAAAGTCGCGCTGCCGCGGCGTCCGGTGCGGGTCAACCGCGTGCTGATGTGGAAATCGCTGGCCGTGTCGGCGGGCATGATCGTCTGTTTTTTCGCCGGCTGGCCGGTTCCGAAGGTGGCCCTGCTGGGCGGGGCGCTGCTGCTGGTGACGCGGCGGGTCAAGCCGGAGCGGATCTACCGCGAGATCGACTGGTCGCTGCTGGTGCTCTTTATCGGCCTGTTTATCGTGGTCGCGGGGGTCGAACGGACGTCCCTCTCCGCGGACCTGTTCCGCTGGGCGCAGCGCTTCCGCTTGGAGCGAACCTGGGTGTTGAGCGCCTTTGCGGCCTTGCTTTCGAACCTTGTCAGCAACGTCCCCGCGGTACTGGTCTTCAAGCCCTTTGTCGCTCACTTGAGCGATCCGACGCGGGCCTGGCTGAATCTAGCGATGTCCGCCACGCTGGCGGGCAACCTGACCCTTCTGGGATCGGTCGCCAACCTGATCGTCGTGCAGAGGGCACGCCAGGAGGTCCGGATCGGGTTTTGGGAGTACTTCCGGGTAGGCGCGCCGCTGACCCTGCTGACCATCGCCGCGGGAGTCGTTTGGCTGGGCTGAACCGCGCGGGCAATCGGCTATACTGGCTGAAGGGAGCGCGTCTGCAAAGCAGGTGGACGCCTCAAAAAAATTGATCCAACACTCAATTCCTCGGAGTCCGTCTCGATCGCGCGCCGGTGAGCAAGCTCCGGCGGACTTGCGCCGCCATGGAGAAGCCTGAAGGCGCCCGGAGGGCTCCCCCCTGTTAGTTAGGGGTCAATGAGTGGGGCCAAACGGCCGCGCGGTGCGCTCCCTTCCTTCGTCGCGCACCATTCCCGCGAGAGCAGGATGAACATACTATTCATAGGGGATATCTTCGCGTCTTCCGGGCGCGGCATCGTGGGCGAGCACTTGCAGGAGATCGTCTCCAGCGAGAAGATCGACCTGGCGCTGGCCAACGCCGAGAACTCGGCGGGCGGGTTCGGCGTCACTCCGCTGGTGGCCGAGGAACTGCTGTCGATGGGCCTGGACGCGCTGACCACCGGCAACCACATCTGGGACAAGCGCGAGATCTACGAGTACTTTGGGCGCCAGCCGCGCCTGCTGCGGCCGGCCAACTACGCGGCGGAACTCCCCGGGCAGGGGTACACCATCGTCCGCGCCCGCAACGGCGTCGAGTGCGCGGTGATCAATCTGCAAGGGCGGGTGCACATGCCGGCCACCGATTGCCCCTTCCGCACGGCCGACCGGATTCTGGCCGGGCTGGCCGGGACCAAGGTCCGGGTGGTGGATTTTCACGCCGAAATGACCAGCGAGAAGATGGCCATGGGCTGGTACCTGGACGGGCGCGTATCGGCGGTGATCGGCACTCACACGCACATTCCCACGGCCGACACGCGGGTGCTGCCGGCCGGCACGGCCTACCAGACCGACGCGGGCATGACCGGCCCCTACGATTCCATCATCGGCGTCGAAAAGGCCACCGTGATCCGCCGCTTCATGACCGCGCTGCCCATCCGCATGGAAGCCGCCCGGAAGGGCGTCGAACTGCACTCGGTGATCGTCGAGGTGGACGAAGCCACCGGCCTGGCGCGCGACGCCCGGCGCTACACCATCCGGCGCGCCGGGTGATATATCATTTAGCCCGTGAAAGCTCGGTGGGCACTCGTGGCGCTGGCCGCGGTCTTGGGCCTCGGCGCCGGGCTGGCCTGGATCTGCCGCGACCGGACCCGCGACAGAGTCTACCGGATGGGGTTCGATCATTCTCCTCCGGGACAAATGGTGGGCCCCGACGGCCGGCCGCGGGGAATGATGATCGACGTGATCCGCGAGGCGGCCCGGCGGCGGGGCATCCGCCTGGAGTGGGTGCAGGCGCCGGAGGGCCCCGATCACGCCCTGGGCAGCGGCAAGGTGCATCTGTGGCCAATCCAGGCGGACCTGGCGCA
>JACQZT010000492.1 GCA_016213755.1 Acidobacteriota bacterium
GCACAGCACGTCGGCGCGGCTGGCCGGGTTGCGGTCGATGCCGATGGCGCCCGGGTGCTTGTTGACGCCGCAGCCGACGTCCAGGATCCTCAGGATTCGCGTGGGAGGGTTCTCAGGCACTCCTCTAGTGTATCCACGGCGAAGCCGGCCTGATCGCGGGTGATCACCAGCGGGGGGCACAGCCGCAGCGTGTTGCGGCCGGCGCCCAGCACCAGCAGGCCGCGCTCGAAGGCCAGTTGCACAACCCGGTCGCGCAACTCGGGCGCGCGTTCGCGGCCGGCCTGGCTGCGCACGAACTCGACGCCGATCATCAGCCCCAGCCCGCGCACCTGGCCGACGAAGGGGAAACGCGCGGGCCATTCGTCCATGCGCGCGCGCATGCAGGCCCCGATGCGAGCGGCGTTGGCCACCAGGTCCTCTTCCAGCAGTTCCAGCGTGGCCAGCGCCGCCGAGACCGCTACCGGGTTTCCTCCGAAAGTCGAGGCGTGCGCTCCGGGCTTCCATTGCATCAGTTCGGCGCGTGCCACTGTGGCCGACAGCGGCAGCCCGCTGGCGATCCCCTTAGCCACGGCCAGGATGTCGGGCGCCAGGCCGAAGTGATCCGAGGCCCACATCTTCCCCGTGCGGCCCATGCCCGACTGCACCTCGTCGGCGATGAGCAGGATGCCGTGCCGGGCGGCCAGCTCCCGCAACCGGTCGAAAAACTTTTGTGGCGGCACGACGTAGCCGCCCTCGCCCTGCACCGGCTCGAACACCACCGCGGCCACCTCTTCCGGCGGCGCGATGCTGGGCAGCAGGTCATCCTCGATGTGCCCGGCGCACTCCGCGGCGCAGGTTTCCGGCTTCCGCCCGTAGGCGCAGCGGTAGCAGTCGGCATAGGGAACATGCAGCACGCCCGGCACCAGCGGTCCAAACCCCTTCCGCTGCACCGCCTTGGAGCCGGTCAGCGAGAGCGCGCCCAGGGTTCGGCCGTGAAACCCGCCCAGAAAGGCGATAAACTTGTCGCGGCCCGTATGGTAGCGAGCCATCTTCATCGCCGCCTCGATCGCTTCGGTTCCCGAGTTGCCGAAGTATACCCGCCGCGGCCCGCCGCCGGGCGCCAGCGCCGCCAGCCGTTCGGCCAGCTCGACCATGTTCTCGTAATAGAAGTCGGTCCCCGACATGTGGATGAGCTTTTCGGCCTGCCGCCGGATAGCTTCGACCACGCGCGGATGGCAGTGCCCGGAGGCCGCCACGGCGATGCCCGCGTTCAAATCCAGAAACCGGTTGCCGTCCACGTCTTCGACCATGGCGCCCGCGCCGCGCGCGACCACCAGGGGATACGGCCGAGTGCTGGACGGAGACAGCGTCCGCTGGTCCCGCTCGATGATCGCTCGCGCCCGGGGACCGGGCACGGAAGTTAGAAGGTTCGGAAGGTCCGCACGAACCTCGGCCACATCTGATTTCATTTGGTCCTCCTTCTCGATTGCTCTGCCGGCTGTGTCCGCGGACACACGGGAAGGAGCGGCTGCTAGTCGGAGCCGAACAGGGAGGGACGAGCGCTGGCAGGACACCTCATCATACTTCTATTATATCGCCTACTTCAGCAGTTCGCGCTGCATGTTTTCGAGCGACACATGGGTGCTGCACTCCTCGGGCCACTCCGGATGGGGTTGCGGAGCGAAACTGCACAGCGAAGCACTGATCTCCTGGAACAGCGAAACCAGTTCCGGATCGCGCCAGCCGCGGTCGGTTTCCTCCTGGATGATGCGCAGGGAATCCGCGTGCGTCTTGGCCAGCTTGTACGGCCGGGCGGTGGTCAGCGCGTCGTAGATATCGACGATTTGCAGGATGCGAGCCAGCAGCGGGATGTGGTCCCCGCTCAGCCCGTCCGGGTATCCGGTGCCGTCCCAGCGTTCGTGATGCGAGCGGATCACCGGCAACACCGGCAACAGGCTCTTCATTGGCCGGCAGATCTCCTCGCCCCGCACGGGGTGCTGCCGCATGACCGACCATTCGCTGGTGTCCAGGCTGCTGTTCTTGAACAGAATCGCGTCGGGAATGGCGATCTTGCCGATATCGTGCAGGTACGCCCCGCGATGCAGGGCCAGCAGTTCGGGCTGCGAAAGCCCCAGCGCCAGACCCATGCTGAGGCTGTAGGCCGCCAGCCGCTGGCAGTGGCCGCCGGTGTAACGGTCCCGCTGCTCGACGGTTTGCGCCAGGGCAAACAGAATCGCCTCGGCCTCCTCCAGCGAGTCGATCGTCGCTTTGTTCCGCAGCATGGCCCGCACCCGCGCGCGCACCACCGCCGGATGCAGCGGCCGGGTCAGAAACTCATCGGCGCCGGACGAAAGGCCCGCCACCTCGTGTTCGGCTCCGTGCAGGCTGGTCACGATCAAGGTGGGTATGTACTGCGTGTTCCGTTCCGACTTGATTTTGCGGCACAAATCCAGCCCGCTCATCTCCGGCAGCATCAGTTCGAGCATCACCATGTCGATCTTCTCGCGCCCCAGCAGGGCCACCGCCTCGGAAGGACGCGAGGCCTCCAGGAAGCGGTACGGAGTGGTCTTGAACATCGCCCGCAGCAGGCGGCGGTCGACCTCCGCGCCGTCCACGATCAGCACTGTCGGCGGCGTGGACGCGTCGCCAAAGACGTCTTCCCATCCGGAGCGGGACACCGCCGCATCGACAGCCGCGGGGGGGGCGAATCGCGGGACGCCAGTGAACAGGATTTGGTCTTCCGTCGGCACGAAGCTCTTGCTGCCCTCCATTGCGTTATCGGTCCTCCGCAGCCAATAATTTAGTCTCACGGTACTATTCGGCCGCTCCATTGCTACGTAGTACCGCCTTAGCCGGAGCTGAGACGAATGCCTGAGACGGTTCGCGCCTTGGAGCGCTACTTCGAATTTGGACCTTTGGGCGCCCGCTGGCGCACCGAGATTCTGGCCGGGTTCACCACCTACGTGACCATGGCCTACATCGCCTTTGTGAACCCCTCCATCCTGAGCGATGCGGGCATGCCGTATACCGCGGTGGTGGCGGCGACCTGTCTGTCGGCCTCGGTGGGCAGCATCCTAATGGGCGCGCTGGCGCGCTATCCTATCGCCCTGGCGCCCGGGATGGGGCTGAACGCCTACTTCACCTACACGGTGGTGAAAGGGATGGGGGTGAGCTGGCCGGTGGCGCTGGGCGCGGTCTTCCTCTCTGGGGTGGCTTTCTTCGTGCTGACCGCGATCGGGGTGCGGCGGCTGATCGTCTCGGCCATTCCGCACGAGCTGTACGCGGCGGTGGCGGTCGGCATCGGTCTGGTCATCGCGCTGATCGGCGTCCGCAATGCGGGCATCATCGTGCCCAGCGCGGCGACCATGGTGACGCTGGGCAACCTGCGCGACCCGAACACCCTGCTATCGCTGTTTGGTCTGCTGCTGATTTCCGCTCTGATGGCTCGCGGCGTGCGCTGGGCGATGCTGGCCGGCATCCTGGTCACCTCGGGGCTGGGCGCCGCGCTGGGGCTGGTGCGGCTTGCGCCGCGGGTATACCGGTGGAGCGAGATCTCCGCCACCGCGTTTCAACTGGACGTCGCCGGCGCCCTGCGGATCGGCCTCATCGAAATCGTGTTCGTGTTCCTGTTCGTAGACCTGTTCGACAACGTCGGCACGCTGGTGGCGGTGGGCAAGAAGGCCGGCCTGTTCGACCGGGCGCACCAGATTCCGCGCGTCAACCGGATTCTTTTCGCCGACGCGGGCGCCACGCTGGTGGGCTCGCTGGCCGGCACCTCCACCGTGGTGAGCTACATCGAGAGCGCCGCCGGAGTGGTGGCGGGCGGCCGCACGGGAGTGACGGCGATCATGGTGGGAATGCTCTTCGCCCTGACCATGTTCATCGCCCCGGTGCTGGGCGCCATTCCCGCCGCGGCGACGGCGCCGGCGCTGATCGTGGTCGGAGCGCTGATGCTAACCCACGCCGGCGAGATCGAGTGGGCCAAGCCGGTGGTCTCCATCCCGGCCTTTCTGACCATCACGACCATTCCGCTCACCTTCAGCATCGCCAACGGACTGGCCTTCGGGTTCACGGCCTATGTTCTGCTCAAGCTGCTGAAGGGTGAAGGCCGCGAGGTCAACTGGCTGGTTTACGTCCTGAGCGCGCTCTTCGTCCTGCGCTTCGCCTACCTCGGCCGCGGCTAAAAACCGGGGACAGTACAGTGCGCCCCAAGGGCGCGGATCACCAGTGGGGGAAGGACCCACTCAAATAGCTGTTGTCTACATGCTCTACGACAAGATCTACCGGGAGGACATCCTGGCTCATGCTTACGAACTGGCGCGGTCCAACAAGGGCGCGCCGGGCGTGGATGGGCAGAGCTTCGAAAAGATTGAGTCGCGGGGGTTGGGGGAGTGGCTGACTGGCATCCGGCAGGAGTTGCGCAACAAGACGTATCAACCACAACCGGTGCGGCGGGTGATGATTCCCAAGCCCGGTGGCGGGGAGAGGCCACTCGGAATTCCGACGGTGGTTTCATAATGCACTTTCCTCCAACCGCGTTGAGGATACCATCTGAATCTTGCATGAGTTGCACACCCAGTTTCGGAGCTTCTGTTCATCTGTTTCGTTGAGTGTAATCCAATACGGGGATCCGGCGTTAAGCCGGCGCGCTTGGATGACACCGCGATCGATCCA
>JACQZT010000493.1 GCA_016213755.1 Acidobacteriota bacterium
CGCGATGATACCGGTCCTGGCAATGCTGCTGGCGGTCACCGGCATCGAGCAGTATCACTCGCACGATTTCGTTTTTCGAGCGACCGTCGCCGGCAATCCCTTCGACGTCGAGCTGGCGGGCGAGTTTCAAGGCCCCGCGGGCCTGCGCCTGCGCGTGCCCGGCTTCTATGACGGCGACGGCACGTGGAAGATTCGCTTTTCGCCCACCCGGCCGGGCGAGTGGTCGCTCAAGACCGTGTCGCCGGTTTCAGCGCTCGACGGCAAGACCGAAACCGGCATCCTGTGCACCCCCAACCGCCACCCCCGCATTCACGGCGGCCTCAAGGTGGATGCGGCGCACCCGCGGCACTTCCTCTACGAGGACGGCACACGCTACTTCCTGCTGGGCTACGAAGCCGACTGGCTGTGGGGCGTCCAGATGAACGACCCCCGCCGCGCGAGCATGAATCGCCTGATCGGCCTGATGGCCTCGCGCGGCTTCAACCACGTCATGGTGAACGTCTACGCCCACGACACGCGCTGGGCGCCGGGCAAGTCCTGCGAGTGGGATTACGGCCCGCCCGAACTGTACGCCTGGGAGGGGACCAACGACAAGCCCGACCACTCGCGGCTGAACGTGCGGTTCTTCCAGCGTTACGACCGCATGATGGAGGCGCTGCGCGAGCAGGGAATCGTCGCGCACATAATGCTCAAGGTCTACAACAAGAGCGTCAACTGGCCCGCCAAATGGAGCCGGGACGAGGAGCGCTACTTCCGTTACGTGGCGGCGCGCTACCAGGCGTTCTCCAACGTGGTCTGGGACTTCTCGAAAGAAAGCTACAACGAGAAGGACGAGGCGCTTCAATCGCGGCTGATCGACCTGGTGCGTTCGACCGACGCCTACCGGCGCGTCACTACCGCCCATGACGACGACGCCTACGAATGGGACTCCGAGTTGAGCCGCAACCTCGATTTTCGCACCGATCAGCAGCACTCCGACTACGCGGCGATGATTCGCTTCGACCGCGCGCGCCGCCAATACCCGGTTCTCAATTCCGAATTCGGCTACGAGTACGGCGTCGAAAAACTGCCCACTCACACCCACCGCAACCAGTGCGACTGGCAGGAGCATCTGCGCCGCGCGTATCTGATTTACCTGGCCGGCGGCTACGGCGTGTACTACTACAACAACACCGCCTGGGACGTGGTGAAGCCCGATCCCGAACCGCCCGGCATGCGGCGCTTCCAGCTTTTGAAAGACACGCTCTCCGCGCTGCCGTACTGGAAAATGTCGCCGCACAACGAGCTCGCCGTGGGCGGCCTTTGCCTGGCCTTGTCCGGCACGGCATATGCTTTTTATGTAGAGGGCGCCGGCCTCACCGCGAACCTCACCGCGCTGGAGCACGGCGTCACGGCCGAATGGATCGACACATGGACCGGCGCGCGCGAAGCGGCATCGGTTCGTCCCGGAGTGCAGCGGCTGAGCAAGCCCGCGAGCTTTGGGAAAGCGCCCGGGCTGCTGATTATTTCTTCTCGGTCTGTTCCAGGTACATGATCTCGATCAGGTTCGGGAAGCGCCGGACCGGCTGGCCAGGGACTTCCGCGAGACCGAGGACCTTCTTGATATCGTCCAGCGATTTGCCTTCCTGGATCAGGGCCTTGACCTTGGCCTGCTTTTCCTGGATCGAAGCCAGCGCCGCCCGGATGTCGGCCTTGGTCAGCGGTTCGGTGTGGCCGGCGATGAACGTGTCGGCGTCGAGGGTCAGGATATTGTTGAGCACCTGGACCAGGCCGATGGATGTGCCGCCCTTCTGGCGGTGAATGAGCGGATCGCGGCCGACGAAGACCAGGTCGCCAATGAAAGCGATCTTCTGGGCCGGGAGGAAAACCACCAGGTCGCCGCTGGTGTGCGCGGGGCCGGAGTAAGTGAATTTGTACCGGATGGTGCCGTCCATCTCCTCCACGGGCCGGTTGCCGGTGATCGTCCGGGTGGGGAGATACGGCAGCAGGGCCGCCAGCTTGGGATCCTTAAAGGCCTCTTGCATGTCTTTCCGGGTGTTCTCATGGGCGATGATGGTCAGCCCTTTTGGAAACCCGGCCAGGCCGTTGACGTGGTCGCCGTCGCTGTGCGTGAGCACTACGGTTTTCACGGGGAGCGGAGTCACCTTCCGGATCTCGGCCAGCATCGCCTGGCAGGCTTCGGTAGTGGTTTTCGCGTCGATGACAAGGACTCCGTTCGTTCCGACGACGAACCCGGTGTTGGCGCCGTTGCCGCCCTTGACCCAATAGACGCGGTCTTTGAGCTTCGTGGCGACGGGCGGGCCGGATGGTTGCTGCGCCTCGGCGGCAAGGCCGGCGAGGAAAACAAGAACTGTCAGTGCGGCGATGGTCTTGGTCATTGAGTACACTCCTCGTGGACGGTGAAACATCTATGATGAACTTGTCGGCAGGGAGGTGTCCAGCGTGTTGGCAACCGAAATTGTGGATCTTCGCACGGCGCTCGAGTTTCTGGCCACGATTCCGGGGCAACTGGTTTCCACGCGGGAACCGGTAGACCCGGTGGCGGAACTGGCCGGCGTGTACAAACTCGTCGGAGCCGGCACGCCCGTGGCGCCGCCCACGCGCGTGGACGGCCCGGCTATGCTGTTTGAGAATGTGAAGGGCTACGGCATGCCCGTAGTCACCGGCGTGCTCGCCAGCCGGCCGCGCACGGCGCTGCTCATGAACAGCAGCATCGGTCGGCTGCCTTTCGATTTGCTGGAAGCGCTCAATCATCCGCGCCCGCCGGTCGTGATCCCCGGAGGCGAAGCGCCCTGCCAGGAAGTGGTCCTGCGGCCGCCATTCGATCTGCGCACGCTGATTCCGGCGCCCACGAACACGCTGCGCGACGCCGGGCCGTACTTCAACATGGGACTGCTGCGCGCCGAAGACCCGGAAACCGGAGAGTCCGACGTGACCATCCACCGGCTGTGCGTACAGGGGCCGGACCGGCTGAGCGTGTACTTTGTGCCCGGCCGGCACATCGACCAGTTCCGCATCAAGGCGGAGAAGATGGGGCGCGCGCTGCCGGTGTCGGTCAGCATGGGGCTCGATCCGGCGATCTACCTGGCCGCCTGCTTCGAGCCGCCGACCACGCCGCTGGGTTTCGACGAACTGACCGTGGCGGGGGCCTTGCGGCGCCGTCCGGTGGAGTTGGTCGAGTGCGTGTCCGTGGCGGCCAAAGCCATCGCGCGCGCCGAGATCGTGCTGGAAGGCGAGATCCTGCCCGGCGAGCGCATTCGCGAGGACGCGCAGACGCTCACCGGCTACGCCATGCCCGAGTTCCCGGGCTATCTCGGCAAGGCGCAGCCCGCGCTGCCGGTGATTCGCGTGACCGCGGTGACGCACCGCCGCAATCCAATTCTTCAGACCATCGTCGGGCCCGGCGAGGAGCACACCAACCTGGTGGGCATTCCCACCGAAGCCAGCATTCTGCGGCTGGTGGAGAGCAGCATGCCCGGCCGTCTGCGCAACGTGTACTGCCACTCCTCGGGCGGCGGCAAGTATCTCGCCATCCTGCAATTCGTCAAGCGCTCCGAAAGCGACGAGGGCCGCCAGCGCCAGGCCGCGCTGACCGCCTTCGCGGCCTTCCCCGAACTCAAGCACGTGATCCTGGTCGACGAGGACGTGGACCTGTTCAACACCATCGACGTGCTGTGGGCCATGACCACGCGCTACCAGGGCGACCTGGACACCGTGTTCATCCCCGGCGTGCGCTGCCACCCCCTAGACCCGACGCAATCGCCCGACTACCACCCCTCGATCCGCGCCGAAGCGACCTCCTGCAAGACGATCTTCGACTGCACGGTTCCGTTCAAGCAGAAGGAACGCTTCCGCCGCGCGGAGTTCGTGGCGGTGGACTTGGCGAAGTACCTGCCCGATCCAGCGCGGGAGCAGGGCGTCCGCGAAGCTCAGGAGATCGTCCGTGCCACAACGCGCCCAGGCGACTCGTTGGTGGAGGATCTGTTGCGCGAGCGCCGCCGCGAGGTCGAACGGGAGAAGGATGCCTGAAGTGCCGGACAGTTCCGCTCCAAACGCTCCCTGAGAAGCTGTAGAAGAATCGAGTCTGGCGCCGCTTGCTAACGCGCGCGGTTCGGTAAGTGCTGCAGCTTCAGCGTCAAGTTACCGAACCGCGACCGTCAGCGGTCATCATCTGAGCGGTTCTCGCCTTTGCAGGGCGACCCGCCAGGAATCCCTGCCCGCATCACACTGCGGCGCCGGCAGCAGAATCGGCATCCAGCGCCGAGCGAACCTGCCGGCCCAGTTCGGCGAGGGAAATCGGTTTCTGAATCAGGTGCACACCGAGGTCCGGGGCGCCGTGTTGGACGATGGCGCCGTCCGGGTAACCGGACATGAAGAGCACTTTCAAGCCGGGCCGGATTGCGCACACGCGCCGGGCCAGTTCCCGGCCGCTCATTCCGGGCATGATCACGTCCGTCAGGAGCAACTGAATGCCGGTGCCGCGCTCCAGGAACAGCCGCAGGGCGTCTTCGCCGCAAGCCGCCTCCAATGTCGTGTACCCCAGGACCGAGAGCATCTCCCGCACGAGTTCGCGCACGCCCGGTTCGTCTTCGACCAGCAAAACGGTTTCCCGTCCCGTTTGCGGCGGCGCCGTGCCGGCGGCGCGCAAGACCTCGGCGCCTTCGCCAGTGCAGGGCAGGTAGACGGTAAACGCCGCGCCCTTCCCGGGTGCGCTCTCGACTGAGACGTCTCCGCCGCTTTGGCGGACGATTCCGTAGACCGTGGCGAGGCCCAGTCCGGTCCCCTTTCCCGCCTCTTTGGTGGTGAAGAAGGGTTCGAAGATGTGGGATCGAGTCTGCTCGTCCATTCCAACGCCGGTGTCGCGCACCGTCAGAGTGACGTAGGAACCTGGGGGAAGATCCGGCGTCTTGCCGGATTCGTCCGGCAATCGGACGCCAGCGGTTTCCAGAGTCAGCGTGCCGCCTTCGGGCATCGCGTCGCGGGAGTTCACCGCCAGGTTCATGATCACCTGTTCGACCTGGCCGGGATCCGCCCGCACGCTGCCGGGAGAGCGGCCCAGGAGGAGGCGCAACTCGACGTCCTCCCCGATCAGGCGCCGGATCAGTTTCTCGACGTTGACGATCACGTCGTTCAGATCGAGGACGCGGGGCTGCAAGACCTGCCGGCGGCTGAAGGCCAGAAGCTGGCGCGTGAGCCCGGCCGCCCTCTCGCCGGCGGCGCGGATCTGCTCCAGGGAATTCCGCAGCGGATGGGCCGGTCCCAGGCGGGAGATGGCCAGTTCGCTGTACCCGTTGATGACCGTCAACAGGTTATTGAAATCGTGCGCCACTCCCCCGGCGAGCCGGCCTACGCTTTCCAGTTTCTGTGCCTGGAGCAGTTGATCTTCCAGCCGCTTGCGCTCGGTGATGTCCTGAGTTGTCCCGCGCACTGCCGCCGGCGCCCCGGACGGC
>JACQZT010000497.1 GCA_016213755.1 Acidobacteriota bacterium
ACCTGTATCAACTGGCGGTGCACCCGCGCTGGTTTTGGGCCGAGTACGTCCAGGACGAAATCTTCCTCTTTGGCGCGGGCGCTCCGCCGCAGACCTCGGCGGAAGGCCAAGCTTGGTTCTACCTGCGCCGCCTGGCGCGCATCGATCCGCTGCTGTGCCTGTTGGGGCTGGCCGCGCTGCCGGGGTTTGTGGGGGCCTGGCGCCGGAGCGCCGCGCCGCAACCGCGCCTGCTGGCGGCCTGGATGGGAGTGATGGCCGCCGCGATCCTGGCCTTCAGTTACCGCAACGCCTCTTACCTGCTGCCGCTGATTCCCGCCCTGGCGATTCTGGCCGGTTCTTATGTGCCCCTTCTGCGCGGCCGCGCCGGAGTGGCGGCGCTGGCTTTGCTGGCCGCGCTGTTCCCGCTCAAGGCCCACTATGGCGAGCGGCCCTGGGGACTGCCGTTTTACCGCGGCACAGTGCCCACGGGCAAGGCTCTAACGTCCTACTGCCAGCTCGGCCGCGCCAACGATTTGATCGTCGTCTCGCCCCAGGACGAGTTCCTTTCCGCCGTGCTGCCACTGGCCAAAGTGCGCTACGTTTTCGTCATGCCAGGCGGCTATCGCGAACAGCGGGCGCTCGACTTCCGGCATCTCGGAATCGTAGTGACCGTGGACGAGTTTCTGAAGCTGCCGGAACTGGGGCCGGTCTTCGCCGCGCGCCTGCGCGAGTGGAACCAGCCGGGCGGCGCGCCCATCGCCACCGCCATCATTGCGCGCTCGGAAGCCGAGGTGGGCGAGCTCATCGCGCGTTCGCCAGGGCTCGATTTCCTGGTTCCCAAGTCCATCCCCGCCTCGCCGGCGCACGAAGTCATCGCGGCGCCGCCGGATCGCCTGCTTCTGCTGGCGCGTGATGGTTCACCGGACCCGAGCCGGCGCCCAGACCCGGGTTCGTGCGAATCGCTTCGCTGAGGAAGGCCTTGGCGCGCCGCACCGCCTCGGCCAGCGGCCGGCCGGCGGCCAGGCCCGCGGTGATGGCCGCCGAGTAGGTGCACCCGGTGCCGTGCGTGTGGCGCGTGGGGATGCGCGGGGCGGAGAACTCGTGCCACTGGCCGCCCTCCAGGAGCAGGTCCACGGCATCGTCTTCCAGGTGGCCGCCCTTGACCAGCACCGCGGCGGCGCCCATGTCGCGCAAGCGCAAGGCGGCGCGGCGCATGTCCGCCAGGTTGCGGACGGGGAAACCGGTCAGCGCCCCGGCCTCCGCCAGATTGGGCGTGATCAGCCGGGCGCGCGGCATAAGGCGCCGCGCCAGCGCCTCGCGGGCGTCTTCGGCGATCAGCGGCGCGCCGTGCTTGCTGATCATCACCGGATCCACCACCAGCGGGAACGCGAATCCCGCCGCCAGTTCCGCCACCGCCTCCACCACCGCCCGGTTGCCCAGCGCCCCGGTCTTAGCCGCCGCCGGCGGCAGATCGTCGAGCACGGCCTCGATCTGTTCGCGCACCAGCTCCGGCGCCATGCACTCGACGCGCCGCACCCCCACCGTGTTCTGCACCGTAAGCAGGGTGATCACCGCCTCGCCATACACGCCAAACTGGTGAAACGTTTTTAGGTCGGCCTGAATTCCCGCCCCGCCGCTGGGGTCGGACCCGGCAATGCTCAGTGCGATAGGAGGCACAGCCTCATTATCCGAGTTTCGCGGACAGGCTATATAACCCCGAAACTCAGGGGAGGCGGAGCCGGCCGGAGCGTGTGGCGCCTTGCGAGTTGGCCAGTTCCACTTCCACGGAGACGATATCGGCGATGCGGCCCGCCACCGGGAAGACGGCGCGCAGGGAGAAGGCCCCGCCGGTGGTGCTGTTCTCGAAGTAACGGCGGAAGTCCGCGCCGGCGTCCAACTGGATCGAGCCCGGGGAGACGGCCGCGTCCTTCGCGTCGTAGAAGGTGAAGGCCAATTGCGCCGCAGTGCGCGTGTTGTCATAGCCCACGATCTGCACCTCGATCTGGCTGCCCGAACGCAGGGCTTTCACCGACTCGAACTCGACTTTCGCCGGAGCGATGGGGATCGTGACCTGGTCGCTCTGCTCGGCCAGGCGGGCGGTCAACAACAGTGTTCCGGCCGTGGTTCCGGTCTGGAAGACGATCTCCTCGCGGTCACCGAAGCGCGCTCGCGTGTCGCCCTCTTTGACGGTAAAGGGCGCGAAACGACTGGAGACCGGCAGAAAGAACACAGTGGGATCGAACCCTGCCGCGGAGCGGAGTTCGAGGCTCACTTCACCGGCGCCGGCCCTTCGCGCGGGAGCCTCGAGTTCGATCCGCAAACGAACCTGCATCGCGCCGGGTTCAGTGCGGATCGAGATCGCCGGGAAGGGGATTTCCAGGCCGGTACCGAGCAAGGGAAACCGGCGCCCGTCGATGTCCAGAGTCCCGTTGTCTGGCCCGGCCGTCCGCGGCTCGAAATACACTTCGAAGACCGCGCTCCGGCCGTTCTCCAGCCACAGGGGAGCGTTCACTCCGATCGGCCCGCGGAACGAGGGTCCCTGGACGCGAATCGTCGCGATTCTCAAGCGCTCGCCGGAGTGGTTTCCCAGGCGGACACGGTGCGCGCTGGATGAGTTCCGTTCGATGCGTCCGAAGTCGATCGTCGCGCCCGTGCGCAGCAACTCCGGCGAGCCGTCCTCGCCCTCCAGAAACACCGTCGCGGCGGCCAATCCGGTTCCTCGCAAAAGAGTGACCACGCCGTTCACCGCCAGGCTGGCGCTGAAACCTCCCGTGGCGGTGGGCGCGAACCGTACGGTGAAGTCCACCGTGGCGGACGGAGCCAGGGTGTAAGGCAGCGGCGGATACCCGGCCAGCGCGAAGCCCGTGCCGGCCACGCCGAGAGTGACGAGGCTGGCGGGGGCGGCGGTGGAATTGCGCACCCAGAACCGGGCCACGATGGTGTCGCCGGGGGCTGCCGATCCCAGGTCGTGGAGCGTACCCAGGGGCGTCATCGCCCCGCCCGCGACGGCAAAAGTCTGCAATTGCGCCGCCGCGCACAGGGGCAGCAGCGCGGCCAGAATCACCCGCGTAATCATGGACTTACCTCGGGCAGCTCGAAGACTTGCGGCGCGCCAACCGGGAAACGCACGGCCACCTGCCGGTCCGCCAGGCGGGCGCGGATCCAATCGCCGGTGAGTTGGTTCAGATCGTGAATCGCCTCGGGAAGGCCGGTCTGCCGCACCCCGCCTTCGCTGCCGCGGAAGAAGAGAGTGTTGCCGGCGCCCCAAACCACGGTGCCATCGGGACGTAGCAACGCCGGGGGGCCAACCCCAGGAAGGGGCAAACTCACCTCGCCGGCCGGCGATACATCGACGCGCCAGACGCTCGCCTCGCGCAGGACCAGGAACGAGAGGGCGCCGGGGCCTGTCGCGGCCAGCGCCAGAACCCCGCCCGGCGGCTTCCAGACAGCGTCCTCAAACCGCCCGTCTTTCCACAGCAGCAACCGCCCCGCGGATGGAAAGCAGACCGCGGCCGGCTCGCCCTCGCGGTCGAAGGCAAACAGGGCCCCTCCGTCGGGCGCCGGAAACCGCGCAAGCGCCGCGCCCAACCGCGGAAGGGCCAGGATTTCCCGCGCAGTCTG
>JACQZT010000500.1 GCA_016213755.1 Acidobacteriota bacterium
CGCTTCGGCGCGGGCGGTTCCTTCACCGAGTTCTACGCCATGGACTTCGTCGGCAACTTCGTTTTGATGGGCCACGACGGTCCGGGGCACCTGGCCATCAGCGGCCGCCGGCCGGTGCTGCGCGGCCTGGGCCTGTACCACGGCAAGCGCGGACGCGGCGTGAGCGTCGAGTTCAGCGTCCAGACCGGGCCGGTCACGCTGCTGGGTATGACTCAGACCGCCGAGGGCAGCCTAAAAATGGTCGGCGCGGAAGGCACCTCGCTGCCCGGGCCCATTATGAGAATCGGCAACACCAATTCGAGATTGAAGTTCCCGCTGGGACCGGCGGAGTTCGTGAACCGCTGGTGCCAGGAGGGGCCCACGCACCATTGTGCGCTGGGAGTCGGGCACGTCCGGAGTTCGCTGGCCAAGCTGGGCGAACTCATGAGCGTGCCCATGGTGGGAGTTTGCTAAAGGTTGATCCAGGAGGCACTCGTGTCCCAGAACTCGTTTCCATTTACCCGCCGGGGCTTTGTGATGTCCGCCGCCGGCGCCGGAGCCGTTCTCTCCGCTCAAACTCAACCCCTGGCCGCGCTGTCCCACGGCCCCGCCGTCGTAAAGAAAGTCTACCTGTCGGCCCGCCGGGCCGGCTGGCCGCGCCCGGATATGGACCTGGCGCAGGAGATCAAGGAGATCGAAGCCAATTTGGCTGGACTGGAGAAACGCTATCCCGGCCGGATCCAGTTTGTCGGCGGCGAAACGCTCTACGAGGCGGCGCAGGTGGAACCCTGGGCGCCTTCGCTGGCCGAGGTGGACGCCGTACTGGCCTTCAACATGACCACCGGCGCCTATCCCATGCTCGATAAGGTCGTGGCCTTGGGTAAGCCGACCCTGCTCTTTGCACGGCCCTACGCGGGTCACGACTGGACTCACGCTTCCGCCTTCTCGCAACTGGGCAAGAAAGCGGACGTGGTGGCCTCCAGCGATTACGCCGAGTTGGATCCCTACGTCGACGCGTTCAACACCATCCGGCACCTGCGCCTGAGCAAGATCCTGGTGGTGGCGCCCGAGGGCCGGCAGCCCAAAGGCGCCGGCTACAGCCAGCATTTTGGCACCACGTTCGCCCATCCTCCTTACGCCGAGATCAAGGCCGCCTTTGCGGCCGCCAGCGCCGAGGAGGCCCGCGCAATGGCCGCAGACTACATCCGGTTGGCGGTGCGGGTGGTGGAGCCGCCGCGCAACGAGATCGAAGATTCGCTGCGCCTGTATTTGGGAATTCAGGACCTGATGCGCCGCGAAAAGGCCAACGCCATCACCATCGACTGCCTGGGCGGCTTCGGCCGGGGCGACCTGCCCGCCTACCCCTGCATCGCCTTCTCCAAGCTCAACGACGCCGGCCAGTACGGCGTTTGCGAGTGCGACCTGGAATCCACCATGACCCAGTTGCTGGTGACTTCGTTTTCCAGCAAGCCCGGGTTCGTCTCCGATCCCGTCTTCGACACCAGCCGCAACGAGGTGATCCACGCCCACTGCGTCTCGGCCACCGCCATGCAGGGTATAGGCCAGCCGCCCTCGCCCTACATCCTCCGTACTCACCTGGAAGACCACAAGGGCGTCTCCGTGCAGGTGCTGCTGGAAGGCAAGGGACCGGTGACGGTGGCGCGCTTTTGCGGCCCGGCGAAATTCCTGGTGTCCACCGGCGAAGCCACCGGCAACGTGGACGACGACCGCGGCTGCCGCACCAAGATGTGTACCAAGGTCACCGATGCGCGCAAGTTTCTGCGCAATTACGGCATGGTGAACATCTCGGGCGTGTCGCCCTCCAACACCCGCGACCTGTTGCACCGGGTGGTGTTCTACGGCGACCATACGGAGATGATCGAACGCCTGGGACGGCTCACCGGTTTCCAGGTGATTCACGAGCTATAGGATCCTTCTCATGAGACTTGCCGCCGCAATCCTGATGCTCTCCGCCCTCACCACGGCCGCGGACAACCCTTTCGCCTGGCCCGCGGCCACGCGCGAAACCCGCCCCTGGAGCTACTGGTGGTGGATGGCGAGCGCCGTCGATCCCGCCAATCTGACGCGCGAGATGGAGCGATACCGCGCGGCCGGATGGGGCGGCGTGCACATCATTCCCATTTACGGCGCCCGCGGCAGCGAAGCGCGCTACATCGACTACCTCAGCCCGCGCTGGATGGAGATGCTGCGCCATACCGTGACCGAGGGACAGCGGCTGGACCTGGGCGTGGACATGACCACAGGAACCGGTTGGTGCTTCGGCGGGCCCAACATCACCGCGGAACTGGCTACTGCGTTGGTGGTACCGAAGTCCCTAAACGGCGACGCGGTGTCCCTGCGGCCTGGCAATCGCGTCAAGCGCGCCGCGCCCGGTGGCGAAGGCTACATGCTCAATCCGTTCTACCGTCCGGCCATCGAGACCTACTTGAAGCGGTTTGACGCGGCTTTCGCATCCTACACGGGACCCAAGCCGCGCTCCATGTACCACGACTCGTTCGAGTACCAGGTGAACTGGTCTCCCGACCTGCCGGCCGAGTTCGAGCGCCGCCGCGGCTACCGCTTGCAGACCGAGTTCCCGGCGCTGTTCGGCGGCCGGGCGGACGAACGCGCCGCGCGTGTCAAATCCGACTACCGCGAAACCGTCGCCGAGCTGATGCTCGATAACTTCACCCGCCCGTGGGTGGACTGGAGTCACAAGCAAGGCTTCCTGACCCGCAACCAGGCCCACGGCTCGCCGGGCAACCTGCTCGACCTGTACGCCGCGGCCGACATCCCCGAAACCGAGATGTTCAACCGGGATCGCAGCACGCTGGTCTCGAAGTTCGCCTCTTCGGCCGCCCACACCGCCGGACGCAAGCTGGTGGCGTGCGAGACCGGCACCTGGCTGAAAGAGCACTTCAACGAAACCCTGGGCGACATGAAGGAACTCGCCGACCAGCTCTTTCTCGCCGGCGTCAATCACGTGCTCTACCACGGCACCTGCTATTCGCCGGACGACGCCGCCTGGCCCGGCTGGCTCTTTTACGCCTCCACCGAGATGAATCCGCGCAATGCCTTCTGGCGCGACGTGCCGGCCCTGAATGCCTACATCACGCGCGCCCAGTCGCTGTTGCAGGCCGGCCGCTCCGACAACGACGTGGCGCTTTACTGGCCGGTCTACGATCTGTGGCACAACCCCCAGGGCATGACCCTGAACCTGACGGTGCATACCCGCTCGTGGCTCGAAGAGCAGCCCATTGGCGCCCTCGCGCACAAGCTTTGGGAGCGCGGTTTCGCGTTCGATTTCGTCTCCGACCGGCAGTTGAGCGGCAACTTCCAGACCGTGCTTTCGCCGGAGTGCAAGCACATGCCGCCGGCCACGCTGGCGCGCCTGCTCGAACTGGCGCGATCCGGCTCGACCATCGTTTTCGAAAAGAGCCTGCCGGCGGATGTCCCCGGCCTCGCAAATCTCGAGGCCCGCCGGGACGAGTTCAAGAAGCTGCTCGCCTCGATCAACCTTTCCGGCACAAGCCCCAAGGAGGCACGCCTGGGGCGCGGGCGCGTGCTCGTGGGAGATGTTGAGGCGGCCCTGGCGCGCGCCGGCGTGCGCCGCGAGTCGCTGGTGGACCAGGAGGGGTTGCAGTACATCCGGCGCGCATCGCCTTCCGGGCGGCACTACTTCATCGCCAATCGCGGAACCCGGCCGGTGGACGGCTGGGTGCCGCTGGCGACCCAGACCTCCGCGGCAGTCCTGCTGGATCCCATGACCGGCCGCACCGGCCTGGCGCGCACGCGCAAAGGCATCGCGCTGGAGGTGTACCTGCAACTGGATCCCGGCCAATCGGTGTTTGTGCGCACCGTGAGCGCGCGCGGTCCCGCCTGGACTTACTGGAAGGTGAATTCCGCCACCCAACCGGTTTCAGGCACGTGGCAAGTGCGCTTCTTGCAGGGAGGGCCGGAACTTCCGCCGCCCTACCAGACCGCGCGCCTGGCTTCCTGGACCGAGCAGGGCGCCGAACCGGCCCAGCGATTCGCCGGCACGGCGCTGTACTCGCTGCGCTTCGACGCGCAGCCGGGAGATTGGTTCCTGGAGCTCGGGCGCGTCTGCGAGAGCGCACGCGTCCGACTGAACGGCAAGGCCCTGGGAACGCTTTTCGCGGCCCCCTGGCGGGTATACGCCGAAGGCCTCAAGGCCAAAGACAACCTGCTCGAAATCGAAGTCACCAACCTCTCGGCCAACCGCGTGCGCGACCTCGACCGCCGCAAAGTGCCCTGGAAGATCTTCCACGACATCAACATCGTCGGCCAGGACTACAAGCCTCTGGACGCCTCTAACTGGCCCCTGCGCGACTCGGGCCTGCTGGGGCCGGTTGTGCTGCGCGGGGCCGTGAAACTGAACCCGGCAGAATAACCCGGATTTCCATACTGAACAACTTCACAAGAATCCCGCTTCAGCGGAGGCGGTTTGATGTATACTACCACTAACCTGGGAAAGCAAAATGGGAATCTCGGTCAACATCGGCTTGCCGGCAGCATCCCGCAGGTTCCAGGTTTCCGCCCAAAGACACTTTCCAGCGCGCACCGTCCGGCAGCCTCGTACACGGGTTCAGCGAAAGGCACAACATGCGCTCGCCGCACCAAGCTGGAAACTTGCACGGACGGCGCAGGAACAGACCGGGATTTAGCGGGCCTTCCGCATTGCCGCTGAAATCCGGTAGGGGATCGAACTCACAGGAGGCTTAACATGGGGTTGACAAAGGAACAGATCGCTCTGGGCCTTGATATTGAGTCAAAACTGGGCCGTACGCTGACCGCCCAGGAGATTGCCCTTCTGGAAAAAGGTTTGTTGGTGATGCCCTACAAACCAACGCCCGTCATCCGCGTGCACGGCGGCCCGGCGCCGCCCGGTGGAAAGGGGGAGAACCCACAGCAAGCCGCCCAGGAAGAGATTGCCATCCTGGAGCACGACATCGCGGTTCTGAAGGGTTCGAGCATGGAATCAAGAATACCGATTCGGAGGCACTGGATTGCGCTGCTGCGTGCGGGAGACTGGGGAGGTTATCGAAGGTCGCGGGAGTTGGATTCTCTCGCGGGAAGGACCTTGCTGCTCCGAATGTTGATTGCCGCGGGCGACGTCGTACACGTCGCGGGTCATCTCGGACGCTGAAGGTGATCTTTCGGTAAGCTTGCGGGAATCCCGCCTCAGCGGTAATGCGGATGCGGCCGCGGAGGACGCTGCTCTTCGTGCTGAGCTCGCCTCCATCCGGCGAAACGGGAAAAAGCGCGTTCCATCCACGCCGGGCTGAACTCGCGCTGGAGCCATACCTTGGCGAACCTCCAATCCCGCGTATAATTGATGGCGGCCAGCAAGCCTGACCGCAAATCCCCACAACAGGGGATCAGGAGCATTCAGATTCACAACTGTGGAGGACAGGTGTCAGGAAAACCGACCCGCAGGAAATTCTTCAGCGCCTCGGCCGCAGCCACGGTTCTTGGCCCGGCGCCGGCCGCGGCCAAGGGCGCGGATGTCTACACCCGCCTGGGTGTACGGCCCTTGATCAACGGCATGGGAACTGTAACCACGGTGGGCGGCTCGCTGATGCCGCCCGAAGTGAAGCGCGCCATGGAACAGGCGTCGCAGTACTTCGTCGACGTTCCGGAGCTGCAAAGAAAGGCCGGCGCCCGCATCGCCCAAATCGCGGGAGTGCCCGCGGCCATGGTCACCGCGGGCGCGGCTTCGGCCATCACCGTGGCCACTGCCGCGTGCATCACCCGGGGCGACCGCCGGCGCTACGCCGCGCTGCCCGACACGCGGGACATGCCCAACGAAATCGTCCAGCAGAGGAGCCATCGCAGCGGCTACGAAGCGCAGATGCTGCTGGTGGGCGCAAAGATCGTGTGGGTGGAGACGCGCGAAGAGGCCGAGCGTGCCATCGGCCCGCGTACGGCCATGCTGTTCTTCCTCAACAAGAACGACGAGATAGGCCGCATCCGCCGCCAGGAGTGGATCGAGATCGGCAAAAGCCGCAACATTCCGCTGTTCAACGACGCCGCCGCCGACGTGCCCCCGGCCGGCCGCCTTTCCGGGTGCGTGAAAGAAGGCTTCGACCTGGTGGCGTTCTCCGGCGGCAAAGGCCTGTGCGGCCCGCAGTGCGCGGGGCTTCTGTTGGGGCGCCAGGACCTGATCGAGGCCGCGCGCCCCGCCATCAGCCCGGTCGGCGGCATTGGGCGCGGCATGAAAGTGGGGAAGGAAGAGATCATCGGCATGCTGGCCGCGGTCGAGCGCTACATGAAGATCGACCACGACGCCGAGATCCGCATGTTGGAAGGCCGGGTGCGCGAGATGATTCGCGTGATCTCCGCCGCCCAGGGTGTTGCCGCCGAGGTCACGGTGCCCAAGATCGCGAACCAGGTTCCGCACCTGGCCGTGCGCTGGGACGAGACGGAGAAGAATCTGACCTCGCAGCAGGTAGCGCAGCGGCTGCGCGAAGGAGAGCCGCCCATCGCCGTGCTTGGCCAGGGACGCGGCCGGCTGATGGTCTCAGTGTGGATGATGCGCGGCAACGAACACCGCATTGTGGCCCGCCGGCTGCGCGAGATATTCACTCGAGCTTGAGTTATGATAACCGCATGATCTCACGCATCGTTCTAGGTTTCCTGTTTGTCACGCTCGCCTTCGGGCAGTCCAAGCGGCCCACCCTGCCCGGCGAAGACTGGCTCTCCCTGTTCAACGGCAAAGACCTGAAGGGCTGGGTTGAGGTGGGCAAGGAGAAGTGGTCCGTGGAAGACGGCACCATCCACGGCATGGGCGTCTCCAAGGAATATGGCTATCTGATGACCGAGAAGAGCTACAAGGACTTCCATCTCGCGCTGCACTTCAAATGTGAAGGCGACGGCAACTCGGGGGTCTTCTTCCACACCGCATTCAAGCCCGGCACGCCGGCCGTCTCGCAGGGTCTGCAATTCGAGATCGACTGCTCGCTTGGCAAGCACACCGGCGGCATTTACGGCGATGGCCGGCAGTGGATCGTGTGGCCCTCGCCGGAAAACGAGATCGTGGTGCGCCGCGGCGAGTGGAACGAATACCTGCTCAAGGTGGAAGGCAATCACTTCGTGTCCCGGCTCAACGGCGTGGTGATGATCGATTTCACCGACCCCGCGCCCCGCTCTTTCGACGGCGGCATCGCGCTGCAACTGCACTCGGGGGGGCAGGGCAACATGCGCTTCCGGGAGATTTACATCCGCGATTTGACGAAACGGTAGAACGACCATTAGCGGTCATGGAGGCCCTGCATGAAAGCCATCCTTTCTCTGCTCCTGCTGGCCGGCGCCCTGGGCGCGGCCGATTTCCGCGCCGGCGTGGGGCGCATCGACATCACTCCGGACGGCCCCATCTGGATGTCCGGCTACGCCGCGCGCACCAAGCCCTCCGAAGGCGTCCTGGTGCGCCTGGGGGCCAAGGCCCTGGCCCTGGAAGACAACAAGAAGAATCGCGTGGTGATTGTCACCACCGACATCATCGGCCTGCCGCGGTCCATCTCCGACTCGGTGGCCGCGCGCGTGCAAAAGGAGCACGGACTGGATCGTGCCGCCGTGCTGTTCAACTCCTCGCACACGCACACCGGGCCGGTGGTGCGGCCCAACCTGATCAGCATGTACAGCCTGAGCGAGGAGCAGGACCGCGTCTTGCAGCGCTATGCGCAGCAGTTGACCGAGAAACTCGGCACGGTGATCGGCGCGGCGCTGGGCGACCTGAAACCGGCCCGGCTCTCCTACGGCGCCGGGCAGGCCGGTTTCGCCATCAATCGCCGCCAGGAGACGCCCAAAGGAGTGGTCATCGGCACCAATCCCAAAGGGCCGGTGGACTACGAAGTCCCGGTCCTTAAAGTGGAAGGGGCCGACGGCGCGCTGCGCGCCGTGTTGTTCGCTTACACCTGTCACAACACCACGCTGGGCGCCGACATTTACCAGTTGACCGGCGACTACGCCGGCTACGCCCAGGAGGCCGTGGAAAAGGCGCATCCGGGCGCGACGGCGATGTTCATGATCCAGTGCGGCGCGGACCAGAATCCCTACCCGCGCGGCACCCTGGAACTCGCTCAGAAGCACGGCCAGACGCTGGCGGCGGCGGTCAGCGGCGTGCTGGCCAAGCGCCTGGCGCCGGTGCAAGGTCCGCTGCGCTCGGCCTTCCGCATGGTCGACCTGCGCTTCGCGCCGCACTCGCGCGAGCAGTTCGAGAAGGAAGCCGCGGACACCAACCGCTACAAGGTGGCGCGCGCCAAGGCCATGCTGGCGGCCTACGACGAACGGCACCCGGTGCGCTCCACGCCGTATCCGATTCAGGCCATACGCTTCGGCAAAGGACTGACGCTGGTGGCGCTGGGCGGCGAGGTGGTGGTGGATTACCAATTGCGCATAAAGAGCGAGTTCGGCGCCAGCCAGATGGTGGTGGCCGGCTATTCGAACGACGTCATGTGCTACATCCCCTCCCAGCGGGTCCTGAAAGAGGGCGGCTACGAGGCGGTGGACAGCATGACCTACTACGGCCAGCCGGGACCGTTCGCCGGCGACGTCGAGGAGACCGTCATCGATGGCGTTCGCGCCGTGCTCAAGAAAGTCGGCCGCGCGCCGGTGAAGCGCTGAGCGATAATGGGGACATGAGAAAACCGTTGATGGCGGGCAATTGGAAGATGTACAAGACCGCCGCCGAAACTACCGCATTCTTTGTCAAATTCGCTCCTCTGGTGGAGAAATCCGAACACGCCGACGTGGTCATTTGCCCGACCTTCGTCAACCTTCCCGCCGCCGTGGCCGCCGTCCAGGGCACGCGAATCGAAATCGGCGGCCAGAACCTGTACTGGAAGAACGAAGGCGCCTTCACGGGCGAGATCTCGGGACCGATGCTCAAGGCCGTTGGCGCCCAGTGGGTGATCGTCGGACACAGCGAGCGCCGGCAGTATTTCGGCGAGACCGACGCCACTGTGCTGCAACGCACCCTGGCGGCGCTGGCCGCCGGCCTGAAGCCCATCGTTTGCGTGGGCGAACGTTTGGAGGAGCGCGAGAGCGGCAACACCGAGAGCGTGCTGAAGACCCAGTTCGACGGCGGCCTGGCGGGCCTCAGCCCCGAGCAGTTCGCCCAGGTGGCCATCGCCTATGAGCCGGTGTGGGCCATCGGCACCGGCAAGACCGCCACGCCCGAGATGGCCGCCGGCGCGCACCGTTTCATCCGCGAGCTGGTGGCCGCGAAGTTCGGAACGGAGCAAGCCGCGAAGACCCGCATCCTTTACGGCGGCAGCGTGAAGCCGGACAACGTGCGGAGCCTGATGGCGCAGCCGGACATCGACGGTGCCCTGGTAGGCGGCGCCAGCCTGGAAGCGGTCTCGTTCAGTTCGATCGTTAACTTTTGAGACTCCTGGCGATTTTCATCCCGCTGGCAGCCACCGTCTGGGCGGCGCCCACAGATGTGCAGGCGCTTCTCGGCCTGGCTTACGCCGCCCCTCCGGAAATCGCCGCCGACGCCCTGCTGCGCGCGGCGGCGTCCGATAAACTGGCCGATCGCAAGGCCAAGATCGACCTGATCGAGCAAGCCTTCCAGCTCGCCGGACAGGCGCGGGAGCGCTACCGGCGCCGTCACATCGCCGGCGCTCCGGCGGACTCCCGCTCGGGCGCCATCGACCGCGCCGCGCGCCTCAAACTCGACTCTCTTTCGCTGCGCGTGCGCGCCGTCAGCGCGCTTCTCGAGCTCGACAAGGCCAAGGCACGCGCCATGTTTGGCCGCATCGAAGTCCCGGCCCCGGCTCCTCTGGCTTGCGAAGAGGCGCTGGTTTACGACTTCACGGACTTCTACGCCCTGGCGGCCGGCGTCGCCAGCCAGACCTTCAGCGCCGAGGAACGCCGCCTGGAGCAGCACATCGCTTTCGTCCGGCCATTCCTGCTGGGAATCGTTTCTCCCGCGCAGGTGGCGCCCGCCGCGCGACTGGCGCGATCGGTGGCGGCGACGCCCGCCCAGTCCGAATTGCTGGCGGCATCGTTTTCGGCCGGGCTGGGGAACGTCGCGGCCGACAGCCGTTCCTTCCTCGCCTCGGAGCCGGCCGCGGCCGAGGATCTGGATCCTCTGGCCGCTCAGCGCTACCTCGCTCGCCAGCGTGCGGCGCCGCAGTGCCTGGGTGAGGGATTGGTGATCGACCTGGGAGCGATGTTGGGCTTGGCCGGAAACAAGCAGGCGCAGGAAGCAGGCCCGTCGCGAGTGGCCAAGCTGCATCGCTATTGGACCTCGCCCGCCGCCCAGGCCATGCTCGCGCGCGGGATGCGGCTTCGCTGGGGGCCCTCGGGCGCGCCCGGCCGCATGCCGACGCTCGAAGAGCGCAAGAGCGCCGAGTGGCAGAACCAGCTCGCCGAGACGTTAAACGAATTGGCCAGTTGGAAACCGGGGCCCGAAGAGAGCGAAGCCGACTACTTCCATCAGCGCTGCCTGTTCTATGAATCCCTGGTCGAACTGACGCCGCCGGGCGAGACACGCGACGCCGTGGTGCGGGCGCTGATCGAGTATCTGAGCGGGTCGTCCATGCAGCGCGAAAGCCCCGCCGAGTGGCTTTCGCACGGCGCGGAACTGCTGAGCCGGCTGCGGCTCTCCGGCGACAGCGATGGGTCTAGGTTATTGGATGCGTTTTTGCGCTCGGACAACGCCGCCCTGGCCCTGTTGGCCCGCCTCGAGCGCCTGGCGCCGGTCCCGGCTATCCCGGACTTTGCCCGCTGACCGCCGGCGGTGGTACTGTGTTCCCTGGGAGAAGCATATGACCGAGCGCGAGACGGTTGAGGATTTCCTGGCCCAGAAGCGCATCGCGGTGATCGGGGTTTCGCGAAATCCCCGCGACTTCACTCGCGGCATGTTCAACGAGTTTGTTCGCCGCGGCTACGATGCCGTCCCGGTGAATCCCAACGCCTCGTCCATCGACGGGCGTCCGTGCGTTTCGAAGGTGGGCGAACTGGATCCCAAGCCGGACGCCGTGCTGGTCATGATCCCGGCCGCCCAGTCGGAAGCGGTGGCGCGGGAATGCGCCGAAGCCGGCATCGAGCGCATCTGGTTTTACCGCGCGGTGGGCCACGGCGCGGTGGACGAAAAGGCGGTCGACCTGTGCGAGTCGCACGGCATGCGCGTCGTCAGCGGCCGCTGCCCCTTCATGTTCTTCCCCGGCGCCGGCTTCCACGGCGTCCACGGCTGGTTCCTCAAACTCACCGGCCGCTACCCGCGCTGACGGCTCCGGAGGGCGCGGCCGTCACCGAGTCAGCGCCGAATACAGCATCGTGATCAGGCCGATCACCGAGGCCAGGATGATGCTGTGCCGCAGAGTGAAGCGGAAAAGCTTCGCTTCGTCCTCGGATTTCATCCCGGTCGCGGCCGCGGCTACGGCTATGCTTTGCAGGCTGATCATCTTGCCCATCACGCCGCCGCTGGAATTGGAGGCCGCCATCAGCACCGGGTCCAGGCCCAGGCGTCCGGCCGTCACCACCTGCAGGTTGCCGAACAACGCGTTGGCCGAGGTGTCGCTGCCGGTGAGGAACACGCCCAGCCAGCCCAGCAGCGAGCTGAAGAACGGGAACAGCACGCCAGTAGCCGCGAAGGCCAGCCCCATAGTCGCCGTGGCGCCGCAGTAATTCATCAGGAAGGCCAGCGCCAGTACGCTGGCGATGGTCAGCATGGAAAGGGCAAGCTGTTTGGTCGTCGTCGCCAGGACTTTGAAGAATTGCGCCAGGGACATGCGCAGCAACAGGGCCGACAACAGCGAGGCGATCAGGCAGGCCGTGCCTGAAGCCGACAGCCAGTCGAAGCGGTACACGGCCGAGTACGGCGCCGGCTTGGCGGTGACCGGCGGCATTTGCAGGATCTGCTTGTCCAATCCCGGCCACGGGAAAACCAGGCTCACCTTGCTTAGCTCGGTCTTGTAGAAGCCCCATACCAGGACCATGCCCACCAGAATCAGGTAGGGCGCCCAGGCCAGCAGCAACTCGCCCGCGGGATGCCGCTTGGCCACGACAGGCGGCGCCGAGTGGCCCTCCAGATCGAACTTGTCCTTGGGCTTCCACAGCAGGAACAGCAGCACCAGCGAACCCAGCGCCGCCAGCGAACTCAGGATGTCCGTCAGCTCCGGGCCGATGAAGTTGGAAACCAGAACCTGCGTGGCGCTGAACGAAACTCCGCACACCACCGCGCCGAGCAGCACGCCCTTCAACGCGCGCCATCCGCCCATCACCGCCAGCAGGTAGGCCGGCACAATCAGAGAGATGGGAGCGCAGATGCGGCCCACCCACGCGCTCAACGCTTCCTTGGGCAGAAACGTCACCGTGCTCAGCGCCAGTATCGGCGTGCCGATGGAGCCGAACGCCACCGGCGCGGTGTTGGCCAGCAGGCAGATCCCCGCGGCGTAAAAGGGCGAGAACCCCAGGCCGGTGAGCATGGCCGCCGAGACCGCCACCGGCGTGCCGAACCCGGCGGCGCCCTCAATGAACGCTCCGAAGGCGAAAGCGATCAGCAGGGCCTGCAAACGCCGGTCGTCGGTCAGGCTGCCGACGGAGTCTTTCACGATCTCGAATTTTCCCGTCTCCAGAGTGATGCGATAGAGCAGGATGGCGCAGAACACCACCCAGCCGATGGGGAACAACCCGAACGCGGCGCCGTAGCCCACCGCGCCGATCATGGCGCCGGCCGGCATGCGGTAGACCAGCAGCGCCACCGCCGCCGCGGCCACCAGCCCCGACAGGGCCGCGACCCAAGCCGGCTTGCGCTTGACCCCCAGCAGATAGAGCAGAACGAAGATGGGGAGAGCCGCAACCAGGGCCGAAAAGCCCAGGCTCCCCGCGAGGGGCGTGTAGTTGTGCTGCCACATGGTGGATTGACCTTGATACTCGATGGCGGGGTCTCTTGTCAAGCCGAGTGTGATTCACTAGACGCTGTATGAGGAACGAAATCACCCGGCGCGCGCTGCTGGCCGGCCTCTCGCCGCTGCTGGCGCAAGACAAGCTGCCGCCCGTGCGCGTCATCACGCGCGGGCCGAAATATCACTGGTTCGGCTACTACGACAAGCTCCAGTTCGACCCCACGAGCCGCTACGTCCTGGGCATGGAGACCGATTTCGAGCACCGCTCGCCGCGCCCCGGCGACGTCATCCGCATGGGCATGGTGGACCTGAAGGACAACGACCGCTGGATCGAACTGGGCACGAGCCGCGCCTGGAACTGGCAG
>JACQZT010000494.1 GCA_016213755.1 Acidobacteriota bacterium
CCGAAGATGTCCGCCGCCAGGTGGAGGCGGGCCGCGCCTTCCAGGACGCCATCAAGGACATGCTCGCCGCCAGCGCCGAGTTGCTGGTGCTGTGGCGCCGGCAGAAGGGCTTATGAAAGGTCCCTCCGTCCGGCCGGTCTTTCATTGCGATTGAAGAGCGCCCTCCGGCTGGAGTGGCTGGCACGCGCGGCCGGCCGGAAGGAGACCGGCCTGGCCCCCGATTCGGCGACGATGCGCTGGCCTGCTTCACCGAGCGCGCCGATCCGGAAGTGATCCGCCGCCGCGCGGTGGCGGCATTGAAACTGGCCAAGCCGAACAAGGCATTCGAGGAGACCGCCTTCATCGGTCTGGCGATCGGCGGAACCGGGGCCGGCGGCGCCACCAAACAAGCTTGCCCGCTGTGTCATCCGGTCCAGGACGGCCAGGGCCATGTCGCCAGCCAGATCCGCCACTTCGCGATGATCGGCGTGGTCGGCAGTTGGCGCGGCCACCGGTTTTGTCGTATCATAGAGTTTTGCGGCTCGCGGCCGTGCCCGGTGAGGGTGCGTCTGCCTCTTCAAGCAGCCCCTGGAAGACCACAAGAAAGAGGAATTCCTATGTACGCAGTGATCGAAAGCGGCGGGAAGCAGTATCGCGTCGCCCCGGGCGACACGGTCGCCGTGGAGAAACTGCCCGGCGAAATCGGCGCCGAGGTGGAGTTTACGAAAGTGCTGGCCGTGAGCACGGACGCCGGCGAGCTGACGGCGGGCGCCGCCGTGGAAGGCGCCAGGGTGAAGGGCACCATCGCCTCGCACGGGCGCGGCGACAAGGTCATCGTGTTCAAATTCAAGCGCAAGAAACAGTACAAGCGCACGCAGGGCCACCGCCAGGATTTCACCGCGGTAAAGGTCAGCGAGATTCTCGCCTAGGAGGAACGTATGGCGCACAAAAAAGGACTCGGAAGTTCCAAGAACGGGCGCGACTCCAACGCGCAGCGGCTGGGCGTGAAGCGTTTTGGCGGCCAACTGGTGACGGGCGGATCGATTCTGGTGCGGCAGCGCGGCACGCGATACAAGCCGGGCGAGAACGTCGGCATCGGTAAGGACGACACGCTGTACGCGCGCGTCCCCGGCGTGGTCGAGTTCCGCGACCGCGGCCGGATGGGCAAGTTTATCAGCATCCGCACCGAGGCACAGTAACCGGGTTTTCGACCCGCGGGAACCAGGGGCCGCCGGCCGCGCGCCGCGCGGCCCCTTTTTTGCATGTTCATCGACGAAGTCCGAATTCAAGTTAAAGCCGGCGACGGCGGCAACGGCTGCATGGCCTTCCGCCGCGAGAAGTTCGTGCCGCACGGAGGCCCCAGCGGCGGCGACGGCGGCCGCGGGGGCGACGTGATCCTGGTTTCGAGCCTGCATTACAACACCCTGCTGCACCTGCGCTTCAACCCCGAACATAAGGCCGAACGCGGGCGTCACGGAGAAGGCTCAAACCGCACCGGGCACACCGGCGCGGACGCCGAGGTGGCCGTTCCGGTGGGCACCGTGGTCCGCGACGATGCGACCGGCGAACTGCTGCACGACTTCACCCAGCCGGAGGAGCGCTTCATCGTGGCGCGCGGCGGCCGAGGCGGCAGGGGCAACGCCCGCTTTGCCACCTCCACGCACCAGACGCCCACAGAGCACGAAGACGGACGCCCGGGCGAAGAGAAGCGCCTGCAACTGGAACTCAAGCTGCTTGCCGACGCCGGCCTGGTGGGCTTCCCGAACGCCGGCAAGTCGACGCTGATTTCCCGTATCTCGGCGGCGCGGCCCAAAATCGCCGACTACCCCTTCACTACTCTGGAACCCAACCTGGGCGTGGTGAAGATGGACGACCTGCGCGGTTTCGTGGTCGCCGACATTCCGGGACTGATCGAAGGCGCGCACCTGGGCCACGGACTGGGCATGCAGTTCCTGCGCCACGTCGAGCGCACCCGCCTGCTGGTGCACCTGGTGGATCTTTCCGACGGAACCGGGCGCGACCCGGTCCGCGACTTCGACGTGATCATGAACGAACTGGCCAGCTTCAGCGAGGAACTGGTCCGGAAGCCCATGCTGGTGGTGGGAACCAAGCTCGACGCCGCGCAGGACCCCGAACGGCGGCTTTCGCTGGAGCGCCTGGCTCAGGATCGCGGTCTGCCCTTCTATGCGATTTCCAGCGTCACCGGCGAGGGCGTCGACACGCTGCGGCGCGCCATGGGCGAGCGCCTGCTGGCGAGTTAGCCCGCCCGCGCCTTGAGCGCGTCCTTCACATCCAGGTTGCGGATCAGCCGGTGCAGGTAGTTGGGATGCAGGCCGAGCCGGCGCGCGCACTCCGTGTAGCTGCCGCCGGCCTGGTCGAAGGCGCGCAGGATGGCTTGTTTCTTGGCTTCGTTGACTGCTTCGTGGAACGGCGCCAGCGGCGCGCCGGGCCGGGAATCGGCTTCTTCAAACAGGGTTTCCGGCAGGTCTTCGGGCAGGATGAACTCGGTGGACCCCAGGACGATGGCGCGCTCGATGGAGTTCTCCAGTTCGCGCACGTTGCCCGGCCAGTCGTAGCCCATCAGCCGGTCCCGCGCCTCCGGCGACAGACCCGCCACCGGGCGGCTCGAACGGCGCGCGAACTTCCGGACGAAGTATTGCGCCAGCAGCGGGATGTCCGCCCGGCGGTCGCGCAGCGGCGGCATGGTAACCCGCACCACGTTGAGGCGGTAGTAAAGGTCCTGGCGGAACGCGCTCCGGCGCGCCTCGTCGGCCAGGTCGCGGTTGGTGGCGGCGATGATCCGCAGGTCGGAGCACACCGTGCATGTGCCGCCCACGCGCTCGAATTCATGCTCCTGCAACACGCGCAACAGCTTGGCTTGCAGGGCCGGCACCATCTCGCCGATCTCGTCCAGAAAGACCGTGCCGCCGTCGGCCGCCTCCAGCTTGCCGCGTTTCTGCGCCACGGCGCCGGTGAAGGAGCCTTTCTCGTGGCCGAACATCTCGCTCTCGAGCAGCGTTTCGGTGATGGCGGCGCAATTGATGGCCACGAACGGCTTCCCTGCCCGGCGGCTGTTGCGGTGGATGGCGCGGGCCACCAGTTCCTTGCCCGTTCCGCTCTCGCCGCAGATCAGCACTGTGGAATCGGTGGGCGCCACCTGGGCGATGAACTGGCAGACCGCGCGGATGGCCGGGCTGTCGCCCACCATGTCGTGATCGACGTGCGCGGCGGCCTGCAGCCGGCGGTTCTCCAGTTCCAGGCGCTCGATCTCGCGCTGCAAACGGAAGTCCGCGGGCGTTTCAGCTTCATAGGCCAGGTACAGGAACAGCGTTCCGCCGATGCGAATCTCGTCGCCATGCACCAGGGCGCGCTCGTCCGCCGACAGTCCGTTCACCGCCAGCGCGCCACCCGCCCCGGACCTGCGCAAATGGAATTCACCGTCCTGTCCCTGAATGATGCAGTGAAAAGAGGCTATAGCAGGGTCATCGAGGACCAGCAGGTTCGCGGGATCGCTGCCGATGGTGATTTCCTGCTCCGGAAGGATGAAGAACGCTCCTTCAATCAGACCGGAGATCGCGAAAAGCCGAGGGTTCATCAGAGGATCAGTCTGTCCGAATTATATTAGACGATTGATTCGAGCGGATGTTCCAGTTCCACAGCGTAAGGATTCGTAAAAAGAGAGGGCAGACCGGGCTGACGCGCCTCGCAGACCTATCCGAAAGATGAGCCGGGTTCACTATTCGATAGCCGGCGGCAGCGGCTGAGGCAGCTCGTTGAATCGCTGAATGGAGAACAACTTCCGTTTTATCAGTCACTCAGCGGAGGTTGCGGCGGCTGCGACGGTCTTGGCATTGCGCTTGCTTTTGTAACAGGCGTAACGGGCTTCGACAGAAGCCAGACAAAAAAGGAGATACAGAGATGAAAAACCTATTTCTCGCCTTGGCCATGATCGGGCTTTTTGCCGCCGCTGCCTTCGCTCAAGAAGCCTCTGTGGTACTGGCCCGGGTTCCCTTCGACTTCGCCGTGGGCGCCGCGCAGATGCCCGCGGGCGTCTACACGCTGGAGCGCAACACTGCGGCCGGCATGCTCACCATTCGGGACGGCTCCGGGCTGGTCAAAGCCATGATCCAGGCCATTCGGATGGAGAACTCTAAGGCCGACCGGCAGCCCATGCTGGTGTTCAACACATACGGCGGCCGTCATTTCCTGAGCCGCGTATGGTGGGCGAACGGTCCGGGACAGCAAATGCTCAGGACCAGGATTGAAAAAGAGTTGCTGGCTGCAACCGGTGCGAAGCAGGTGCTGGTGGCAGGAAGACTCCACTGAGCGTCCGCGGTCCCGCACTCAGCTCTGGTTGTTGTCCCCCCCAGGCGCGCGCCGGTCGGATCCAACTCCCCCGTTGGCCCGGCGCGCGCCTTTGGTTTTCCGCCGCCCGCCGCGTCCCCTATCCGAAACGTTAGCCAATCTATCCGATCAGCTAGCTGAGGCCCCTCCCGGAGAGGCGTTAACAACATGTTTTCAATAGCTTACCGGTTCTGGTGGGTTTGGCACTCGGCCTGCACGTGGTATAGGTGCAAGGAGACATGAAAATGAAACAACTTATTCTGGCACTGGCAATGGTCGGGATTTTTACCGCGGCTTGCTTCGCAGTCGAAGCCCATGCGGTGAAGACCCGGGTCCCTTTCGATTTCACGGTAGGTTCCACGCAGGTGCCTGCCGGCGTTTACACGGTGGAGCCACAAGGCTTGCCCGGCGTCCTGATGCTGCGCGATTCGGCAGGTCATGTCGCGGCGATGTTTCAGATCAACCGTTTGACGAGTGCGTCGGAAAACCCGGATCCCAGACTGGTTTTTAACAAGTACGGTGACCGCTACTTCCTGGCGCGGGTCTGGGATGCTTCCGGAACGGGGAGCGAATTGCGTAAGACCAAGACTGAGCGGGAACTGCTGGCATTCGCCTCGGTCGAGCAGGTTCTGGTAGCGGCGTTCTACCGCTGACCCAGCCGCAGTCCGACGAACCCCCAGGGCCGCGCCGCGGGCGCGGCCCTATTCGTTTTTCTCCACTACGCTAAATTGGAGTGAGATGGATGGAGTGATTGTAGTGGACAAGCCCGAGGGCTGGACCTCGCACGACGCGGTGAACCGCCTGCGCCGGCTGGCGGGCACACGAAAGATCGGGCACCTGGGCACGCTGGACCCGCAGGCCACCGGCGTGCTCCCCCTGATCCTCAACCGGGCCACCCGCCTGGCGCAGTTTTACGTGCGCAACGACAAGGTCTACGACGCCCTGATCCACTTCGGCTACTCCACCGACACCTACGACAAGGACGGCACGCCCACCTCTCCGGTCGCCGACGCGCGGATCGACCAGGAGGAACTGGAGCGGGCGCTGATCAACTTCCGCGGCCCCTTCGAGCAGGTTCCGCCCCCGATTTCGGCCAAAAAAATCGGCGGCACGCCGGCCTACAAGCTGGCGCGCAGGCAACTGCCCGTGGACCTGGCGCCCGTCCGAATCGAGGTCTACTCGCTGGTTCTGCTGGAACACACCGGCAGCGAGGCCCGCCTCAAGGTGCATTGTTCGGGCGGCACCTACCTGCGCAGCATCGCGCACGACCTAGGCAAGCTCCTGGGCTGCGGCGCCTTCTTGAAGGGCCTGCGGCGCATCGCGTCGGGGGACTTCACTCTCGATCAGGCGCGCACGCTCGACCAGCTCGCGCAACTGGCCGGTGAGAACCGCCTGAGCGAGGCGCTCATCCCCGCCGCCAGGCTGCTGCCCGAGTTCCCCACCGAAGTGGTGGACGCGCACACCGCGGCGCGCATTCGCCAGGGCCGCGACTTCCGGGTCTCACCTTTCCGGGTGCGGAGTGCGGCCAGGCACGTCAAAGCGGTCACCCAGGACGGCCAGTTGATCGCCATCGGCGAGGCGGTCCTGCCGCATCTGTACCA
Organism: Acidobacteriota bacterium; assembly: GCA_016213755.1. Taxonomy (GTDB): domain Bacteria; phylum Acidobacteriota; class Terriglobia; order Bryobacterales; family Bryobacteraceae; genus JACQZT01. The sequence goes on from JACQZT010000494.1 coordinate 5,925, forward strand.
CCCGTCCCTGGTGCTTTAGGATCGGGCCTTCTCGCGGCGGCGCTTGGCCCAGTCTTCCTTGACCACCTGGTGCTCGCGCGCCACGGCGAGAGAATTCGCCGGCACGGACTTGGTGATCACCGACCCGGCGGCGACGTAACTGCCGGCGCCGATCTCGACCGGAGCCACCAGCGTCGAGTTGCTGCCCACGAAGGCCCCGTCGTGGATGTGAGTGGGGTTCTTCGCGACCCCGTCGAAGTTACAGGTAATGGCGCCGGCGCCGATGTTGACGTCCTTTCCGATGGTCGCATCTCCCAGATAGGCCAAGTGCATGGCCTTCGAGCCGGCTCCCAAACGGGTCTTCTTCAACTCGACGAAATTGCCGACGCACGCTCCGGCCCCCACATGATTCTCCAGCCGCAGCCGCGCATACGGGCCGATCTGGGCGCCGGCCTCGACCACCGACGTCCCGATGATGCTGAAGGGGCCCACCTGAACGCCGTCGCCCAGCGTCGAATCGGTCACCATCGAGCAGGCGCCGATGCGGCAGTTCTCGCCGATCCTGGTCCGCCCCAGTATGCGCGTGAACGGTTCTAGGATGCTGTCCGGCCCAATGGAGACGTCTTCATCGACGGTGACCGTCTCGGGCTTCTCAATGGTCACCCCAGCCAGCATGAGTTCGCGCACCTTGCACTCGCGGAAGATGCGGTCCGCCACCGCCAGGTCCACCCGGGTGTTGATGCCCAGAACCTCGCGCGAGTCGTCCAGCAACATCGTGCCGCAGCTATGGCCGTGGCGGCGCAGGATCTCGACCATGTCGGTGAGATAGTACTCCCCCGCCGGATTGGCCGTGCCGATCTCGGGCAGGTGCTTCCAGAGCAAATCGGCGCGGAAACAGTAAATGCCCGAGTTGATCTCGCGGATCAGGCGCTGCTGGGCCGTGGCCGCCTTTTCTTCGACAATGGCCGTGATGCCACCGCTGGAGTCCTTGACGACGCGGCCGTACCCGTGGGGATCGTCAAGCACCGTGGTAATCAGCGTAGCGGCGTGGCGCGAGCAGGCCTGCGCCTCCACCAGCCGCGCCAGAGTCGGGACGGACAGCAACGGGCAATCGCCGTAGAGCACCAGCACCATCCCGTCGCGCCCGGCGAGCGATCCCCGGCAAACCATCAGGGCGTGTCCCGTACCCTTGGGCTCGGCCTGATCGGCAAACCCTATCCCGAAGCCGGACAGGGCTTCGCGCACCCGGCCGGCCTGGTAGCCGACCACGGTGACAATCCGCTCTGGCGGCGCCAGGTTTAGCGCGGCGCGCACCACGTGCTCCACCAGCGAGAGCCCGCCGGCGCGATGCAGCACCTTGGCGTGCCGGGATTTCATGCGCGTGCCGAGCCCGGCCGCCAGTATCACCACCGTAACCGAATCCTGCATGTTCGCTTCCCATCTTAGCGGGAATCGAAGCAGGGTCAGCGCGCCTCGCGCAGGAGCTTCACTCTCCGCCGCCGGCCGGCGCGGGCCAGTTCGATGGCCACCGTCGCGGCGGCCTCCGGATCGTGACGGGCCCAGTCCGAGCGCGCCAGCAGATCCCGGCCGACCACCGTGACGCGCAATTGGGCCAGACGCTCGATGTCGTTTTCCACTGGACGGGCCGACTGCTCGGCATAGCGGCGCCGCAAGGGGCGGCCGACCGGATGGGTATTCACCACCACACAATCCAGCAACCCCGTCCCGCCGTGCCGGTAAATCGCTTCGACGTGGTCGGCGGCGGTAAAGCGCATGGTCTCGCCCGGCTGCCACATCAGGTTCACAAAATAGGCTTTCAGCGCGGGCGAGCGCCGGATGGCCTGCGGGATTTGGTCCACCAGCAGGTTGGGAATCACGCTGGTGTACAACGAGCCCGGCCCCAGCGTGATCAGGTCGGCTCGGGCGATGGCCTCCAGAGTCTCCTTGAGCGGGCGGCACGGCCGCGGGTGCAGCGAGATGGAGGCGATGCGCGAGCGGCTCTTGCTGATTTTGGTTTCTCCCGCCACCGTCGATCCGTCTTCCAGGCGCGCCTCCAGCGTCACGTGGCCGTCGGAGGACGCCAAGATGCGCCCGCGCGTGGCCAGCACCTCCGCCGCCAGGCGCACGGCGTGCGGAAAATCGCCGGTCAGGTGGGTCATGGCCGCCAGAAACAGGTTGCCGAAGGTGTGCCCCTTCAGACCCCGGCCGGCGGGAAAGCGGTACTGGAACAGCCGGCTCAGCAGAGCTTCATCCTCGGAGAGCGCCACCATGCAGTTGCGGATGTCGCCCGGCGGCAGGACGTCCAGGTCGCGCCGCAGACGCCCGGAGCTGCCGCCGTCGTCGGTAACGGTCACCACGGCGGTCAGGTCCACCAGCGGCGCGGCACCGGCCACGTCCGGCGCGCCGGGCCGGCCCGGCAGGTACACGTGCCGCTTTAAACCGTTCAACAGGGTCGACAGGCCCGTGCCGCCGCCGATGGCCACGATGCGAAGCGGATCCTGCGCAAGCACGTTCCGGTTGGGCAATGTTACTCCCGCGCCCTCATTCGATCTCCGCCTTACCCGCCCCCACCAGCTCGCGGATGGGCGGCCGCTGCATCAGGTCGGCGAAGTCCGGGTCGTGGCGGACGATGGCCCGGTTGCGCGGATGGATTTCGATGGCGCGCCGGAGGTGCCGCGCGGCGCCTTCGACGTCGCCGAGAGAACCCAGGCACAGGGCCAGGGCGCAGTGGATGTGATCTCCCCCGCCGGCCATCTTGAGCGCCTTTTCCAAATGCTCCCGCGCGGCGGAGAACTCGCGCCGGTTCAGCAGCGCGATCGCGTAGGTGTAGTGCTCCTCCGCGCTGGCCGGGGTCGGCGCCCCGCGAGCCAGCCGCTGCTCGCACATGCGAATGTGCAGCCGGGCGGAGTGCGCCATCTCCCGGTTCGGCCCCGCCGTGGCGGATTCGAACAAGGTCCGGGCTTCCGCGAACCGTCCGGACTGGAACATGCCCGCGGCCTGGGCAAACAGGTCCGCCTGCGACTGCCCTGCCGGCGGCGCCGTACCTCCCGCCTTCGGAGCGGTTTCCTGCCGCTTGGATGGCTTTCTCATAAGTCACACCGACCGTAAGCTGCACTTGTAACAAAATCCGCCGTCTGGTGCACGGTCCCGACTTAGGGCCGCTCCTAAGGGAGCGGCAGTGCCGAGTCCGATTCCATACCTTCGGACTCCTCGTTCCCCTCAGTGGCGGCCGGATCGAGGTCGTCCCCCTCGAAAACCTGGCCGCAGTCCAAACAATGAATATAATCGACGCCATCGCGCCGGGCAATGACCTGTGTTTGTGAATGCTTGCAGACGCCCTGCATAAGTGTGAGACTATTTTCCAGTTTATGGGCTGAACAGAACTTGTCAAGCCCCGGGTCCGGCTTATTCCGAGCGGAGAGAAGAAAAGTGCATGAGATCGAGTTCCACCGCGGGCGGGCGGGCGATGGCCGCGCCTCAACCATGCTAGGATAAAAGAGTTATGGCAATTCCCAACGTCAAGCGCTACCGCATCAGCAACGCCGACGGGTCCGACTCGGCCACCATCATGGCCGTGCTGCCCAAAGGCGCCGATGTGGATGCCTATCTGAAAGACGCTTCCGCGCGCTTCGACTGGAAGGCGTGGGCCGACATGAAGGCCTCGCACTACAAAGTCCGCGTCGGCCAGCAGAAGCAGAAGAAAGCCAAGTAGCAGATTCTACGGCAGACGGGCCCGGAGGCTGCGAAGGGCCCGCACTCCTTCCGCGGCTACTTCCAGGTCTGTATCCCGAGACAGGGCGTCCAGCACAGCCAAGGTGTCTTTGTCGCCGCTGCGCGCCAGAACTTGGGCCAGGCAGATCTTCTCGTCCCGCGTTCCCTTGGGCGCCGCCGCCTCCAGCGACCGGCGCACGCCCGTCTCTCGCGACAGCTCGATCAGAAACGTCCGCGCCACATCGCGGTAGGATCTGGAAGTCAGCGAGTTGACCAGGTACTGCAACGGGCTGTGCTCGGCAACTTCGGTACGGCCCAGCAAGACCAGCGCGAACGCCTTGGAGAGCCGCGGGTTCATACTCCGCTCATCGTTGAACTCCTTTTCGACCAGGGGCCGGTCGCCGGGATTGCGCAGCCGGCCGAAGCCTTCGGCCGCGGCCGCGCGCAGATCCTGGTCGCGGTCGGACAAGTAACGCGAGTACAGGTCGCGGCTGGATTCGTCCGGAATCATCGCCATGGCGCTCAGCGCGGCGCGGCGCACCTTGGCCGAGCGCGTGCGTTCCAGCACCTCGCGCAGGCGCGGCAGCGCGCCCCGGTTCTGGAGAATCCCGGTGGTCTCGATGGCCGCAATCTGAACTTTCTCATCCAAGTCGCGCAGCAGGAAGGCAATGTCGTCCGCCACGCCCGGGTCGCGAATCTTCTGCAACGCCACCAGCGACTCGTAGAGCACCTGGGCGTTCTTGGAGCGCAGCGCCTTCAGCAGGTCGGGGATCGCAGCCCGGCCGCGCAGAATGCCGATCGCGCGAGCGGCATTGGCCCGCGACTCCATCGAAATTCCGCCCGTCGCCAGTTGGCCGAGAGCGTGAACGACCTCGGCGCGCACCTGGATGAAGGGTTCGACGATCTTATCGTTGGTGTCCGTCCAGCGGCTCTGGATCCGGTTCCCGACCCGTTTGAGCGAGGCGGTCAGCCCGGTCTCGACATAGCCCGGAAGATAGAAGTTCACCAGGCCGTCGGTGGCGCGGATTTGCACCTCCTCGTCGGGATCGTGCGTGGCCTCGATCAGCGGGTCGAGGCTGCGTTGCGTGCCGAGGCCGACCACCGCCTTCACCGCCTCGACGCGAACCTCCGCCACCGGGTCCTTCAGGTACGCCTGCAACTTCGGGATCGCTTCCGAACTCTGCTTGCCCAGTTCGCGCGCTTCGCGCACGCGCTGTTTGGGTTCGGGACTGGGCGCCTGTTGCGCACCCAGCAAGGAGCAGAAGACAAGCAGCGGCAAAATCGGTCTGGGGCCCATGCTTTCAGCATAGCCAAGATCGATGGCTCAGACAGCCCGGCGCTTCCGCATCCGGTAGCACACGCCGGCCAGCACCGTGCCAAGAAGGACGATCGAGGAAGGCTCGGGGACGACGGGTTGAGCCCCCCGCAGAGCGCTCCACTCTTCAAAGCCGGCTTGGGCGGCCGCGTCGCGTCCCACGTTTCCGAACTGGGCGTCCAGGTAGAGGTACTCGTTCTCGTGCCCGGCAAACAGGGAAACCGGCACCAGAACCGCCATGTTCGTCTTCCCGCTGCCCGGGTTCAATTCTTCGGTTAACTTCACTCCATTACTCGGTTTGTTGGTACAGAATGCCGAGCCCATCGTCGCCTGACACGGTCCCGCGGTATCGATATCGTAGACCAGATTCGCCCCAGCCAGGCCGGCGTACGTGTTGATTGTGCTGCTCGACGACGTACGGATTATGAATCGGTCCAGGGAGAGCAGGTCCTTCCCGCCGCCATTGGGCTCGTTTGTGTCCAACAGGAATACGAATTGCCCGTCGACAGCCAGGAGAGTGCTGACCAGAAACGTCCGGTTTGTAATGTCGCCGCCGTTGGCGTTGTTGCCGGCCGCAAGATCGCCGGACAGCGGGCGGGCATCCGTGTTGAAGAACTCGTAGGTCGTATCGTTCCCGCTCTGTCGTGCCCGCCAAAAAGGCTCAAAGATTCCTGTACCTACCGGGTCCGTGAACTGACCCTTAAAGGTTGCCACACCGAACGTGCCTCCGTCGGTCAGACTCGTTGTGATGTCCAGATAGTCCGCGTTCGCGACCGCAGTCACGAGAAGCAACAGACACGCAAGCGTCTTAGCCATTTTCGGTCCTCAATTCACAGTTCTGCGTCCACCCCTCGGTCCGCACACACGTCCAGGGTGCTGTGACTGTTCGGAGCATTTTATCCGCCAAGAGCTAAGTTGTTTAAAACAAACGGGCAAGAAAGCGGCAAGTCCCAGACGCAATCCGACGCTTTGGCAAAACCGCTTAAAAAGTCGGACTGTTTTCCCGAAAATGTAGCAGCGCCTTTTGGCACTCTTCCTTCGCTACTTCGCCGCTTTCGTCGCCGGCGCCGGCCACTGCGCCTCGACATACATACCCGGGGCCAGGGCACCCTGGGGATTCGCGACGTCCAGTTCCACGGGCATGGTGCGGGTCTTGGGATCGAGCGCGTGCGCCTGCCGGGCTACCACGCCGCTGAAGGTGCGGCCGGGCCAGGCCGGGACCGTAAAACCGATTCGCGCGCCGGAGGCGATTCCCGCCAAGCCGGATTCGGGCACCGCGATCACTACGCGCAGACGCTGGATTTGCTCCAGCTCCAGCAGCGGTCCGCTGGCAGGGCCGGCCAGCGCGCCCGGATGCACGTAGCGCGCCGTGATGACGCCGTCGAAGGGGGCGGTGATCTGCAAGTAGGCTTCGAGCTTGCGAATCGCCTCGCCGGCGGCGCGCGCGGAATCGGCGAACGATTTCTCCGCCGCCCGAGCCGCCGCCAGCGTCTTCTCGGCCAAGTCGAGTTCCTGGCCTGAAACGGCGCCCGAGGTCGCCGAGGCGGCCTTCAACCTGTCGTAAGTGGCCTGCGCGGCGACAATTTTCGCCTGGGCCTCGGCGCGCTGGGCGTCGACCGCCTGGGCTTTGGCTTCGGCTTCGGCCAACTGCGCCGTCATTTCCGGCGCGGCCAGCGCGGCCAGGGTTTGCCCCTGCTTCACGACGCTGCCGCGATCCACCTCCACTCGCTCCACGAAGCCGGTCACGCGCGCGTGCAGCGCCACTTTCTGGTACGGCAGGATCTCGCCCGGAAGGCGCGTTTGCGCGCCCAGCGGGAGGGCCGTCAAAGAGATCAGAAGAAACTTATCGAGCTTCATAGTATCGACTCATCGGATCGTTGGGATCGAGCGACGGCGACGCCGCCCGGGACTTGCCCATCAGGATGGCGTAGACCGAGGGCAGCACGGTCAGCGTGGCGAAGGTCGCCAGCGCCAGGCCGCCAATCACCGCGCGGCCGAGCGGCGCCGACTGGCCGCCCGCCTCGCCCAGGCCCAGCGCGATGGGCGTCATGCCGGCCATCATGGCCAGCGCGGTCATGAGGATCGCGCGCAGCCGGCCCCGGCCGCCTTCCAGGGCCGCCTCGGCCGCCGTGCGCCCCTCCCCGGCGGCTCATTTCCGCGAAGGTCACCAGCAGAATCGCGTTCGCCACGCCGATGCCCACCGCCATAATCGCGCCCATGAAGGACTGCACGTTGAGCGTCGTGCCCGTTGCCCACAGCATCAGCACCACGCCGGCCAGCACCGCCGGCACGGTCGAGACCACCGCCAGCGCCAGGCGCAGGGACTGGAAGTTCGCCGCCAGCAAAACGAAAATCACGGCCACCGACAGCGCCAGCCCGGTCTTGAGGCCGTCGCTGGTTTCTTCGAGTGGCGGAATCTGCCCGCGCACGGCCACCGTCACACCGCGCGGCGGCGCGCCGGCGCGCTGCAACGCCCCGCGCACCTCTTCGGCGGCCGCCCCGAGCGGAACGCCGTGGATGTTCGCCGTCATGCTCACCACGCGCTGCATGTTGTAGCGCTCCACCAGACCCATGGTCTTGCCCGGGTTCACCCGGACGATCTCGCCCAGCAGCGGCCGCGCCGCCCCGCCCGTCATCACCGGCAGGTCGCGCACGTCCTGGAAAGAGGCCATCTTGTCCTGCGGAATTTCCACCTGAATCTGAAACGCATTGCCGCTCGCCGGGTCGCGCCAGTAATTAGGCTCGACGAAGCGGCTGGAGGAGGTCGCCGCCACCAGCGAGCGGGCGACCGAGGCGGTCGTCAAGCCGAACTGTCCCGCGCGCTGGCGGTCGCTGGCGACCTCCAGCGTGGGGTAGTCGGCCGACTGCACGTACTGCAAATCGCGCAGGCTGCCGACCTTGCCCAGTTCGCCGTGGATCTTTTCGGCGAAGGCGCGATTGGCGGCCAGGTTCGGGCCTTGCACGGCCACCTCGATCGGCGTGGGCGAGCCGAACGACATCACCCGGCTCACGATATCTCCCGCCTCGAAGGAAACCCGCACGCCCGGCATCTCGCGGGAGAACACGCCGCGCAGCCGCTCGCGCAGCGCTTCGCCGCGCGGCTCGGCCGAAGGCTTAAGGGCCACCGTTAGCACCGCTTCCTCGGGACCGCTGGTCCACAGGTAGATGGTGTTAATCGGGTAGCTGGCCGGCTGCACGCCGATGAAACCGGTAGTGATCTGCACGTTCTCCGGTCCCACTTCGCGCCGAATGAGTTCCAGCGCCTGGAGCGCCACTTGCTCGGTACGTTCGATGCGCGTGCCCGTGGGAGCGCGCAGCCGCACCTGGAACTGGCCCGCGTCGGCGCGCGGGAAGATCTCGGTTCCCAGCTTCGGCCCGACCACCAGCAGCACCGCCGCGGCGCCGGCGACGTACACCCCGGCCAGCGGCCAGCGGAAGCGCAACATCGTTTCCAGGTACCGCCCGTAGATCCGCCGCAACAACCCGGCTTCTTCCGCCGCCGTGCCGCGCCGCATGATCCAGGTGGCCATCACCGGGACCAGAGTGCTCGACAACACGTAGGACGAGATCTGAGCCAGGCCCACGGCCAGCGCCAGCGGGACGAACAACTGCCGCGCCGTGCCGGCCATGAAGAACGACGGCACGAACACGGCCAGAATGGAGAGCATCGAGAGGAGGCGGGCGGTGGCGGTCTTGCGCGCGGCGTCCACCACCGAGCGCGCGCGGCCGAGCCCCGAGGCCATGTGCGTGTGGATGTTCTCGATCTCCACCGTGGCCTCGTCCACCAGCACGCCCACGGCCAGGGCCAGCCCGCCCAGGGTCATGATGTTGATGGTCTGCCCCGCCACCCACAGCCACACCACCGCCGCGAGCAGCGCCGCCGGAATGGTCGCGATCACGATCAGCCCGCTGCGCCAGTCTCTCAGGAACACCAGGACCATTAACCCGGTGAGCAGCGCGCCCAGCAGCCCTTCGCCGATCAGGTTCCGAATCGCGGCCACCACGTAGCGCGACTGGTCGAACTCGAGCCGGATCTCGACGTCTTCGGGCACCACGTTGCGCATGGCCGGCAGGGCCGCCTTCACGCGCTGGATCACCGCCAGCGTCGATGCGTCCGAGCGCTTGGTCACCGGGATGTAGACCGTGCGGCGGCCGTTGACGTGCGCGTAGCCGGTGACGATGTCGGTAGCGCTTTCGATGGTGGCGATGTCCCGCAGGTACACCGTCGGCTGGACTCCCGGCCGCACCGGCGCGTCCAGCAACTCGGCCAGGTTGCCGCCGAGGGTGGCGTTGGTGGAGGCGATCAGAGTCTGGTCGCCGATGCGCACGTTCCCCGCGGGACTCACGGTGGTGGCGCGGCTGACCGCCCCGATGGCCTCCTCCGGAGAGACGCGGTAGGCGCGCAGGCGCTCCGGATTCAAGCGTACGACGATGGTGCGCTGGTTGCCGCCGAAGGGCGGCGGCGCCGACACTCCTTGCAGCGTGGCGAAGAGCGGGCGCACGCGGTTGATGGCGATGTCCTGCATCTCGCCGGGCAGCCGCTTGGGAGAGGAGAACACCAGTTGGCCCACCGGCACGCTGCCCGCGTCAAAGCGTGTCACGAAGGGCGGCACCGCGCCGGGCGGCATGAAGGCGCGCGCACGGTTCACGTAGGCCACCGTTTGCGCCATGGCCTGGTTCATGTCCGTATCGGGATGGAAAACCAGCTTCATCAGCGCCACGCCCTGGATGTTCTTCGACTCGACGTGTTCGATGCCCGTGATGTAGAGGAAGTGATACTCGTAGTAGTAGGTGAGGAACCCTTCCATCTGCGAAGGGTCCATGCCGCCATAGGGCTGCGCGACGTAGATGGCCGGGGCGCCCAGGTTCGGGAAGATGTCCACCGGCATGCGGCGCAGGGCCAGAATGGAGGCTGCGGCCAGGGCCAGCACGGCCACAATCACCGTGACAGGCCGGCGGAGTGCGGACAGAACGAGCCACATGACTTACCTCCCCGCCTGCCGCAGAAACGGCTCCAGATCGCCCGCCGCCGCCGCCACGCCCAGCAGCGCGCGCCACACGGCGAGATTTGCCAGCGAGCCGTCGGTTTCCGCCTGCGCCAGCAGCCGTTGCGCGTCGGCGACCTCGACCACACTCGTCAGCCCCGCCCGGTAGCGCGCCGTCGATTGCTCCACCGCCGACCGCGCCGCCTCCACCTGCGCCGGCGCCAGTTGCGCCACGCGTCGCGCGCCTTCCAGTTGCGCGCGCGCCCGTTCCATCCGCCCGTTCAGTTCCTGCAGCACCAGCTCGTGGCGCGCCTTTTCGGCCAGTTCGCGGTGCGTCTCGGCTTTCTTCCGTTCGCGTATCGAGGGCAGTTCCAGCAGCGGAAAGGTCACCGTCATCCCTACCGCCCAATTCTGGATGTTGGGACCCAGGCCGGTGACGGCGCCGCCCGTGGTTCCGTCGGGCTGCGCTCCCGTTCCACGCGCATAGCTTGACGCTTGCAGGTTGAAGCGCGGGAAGTAGGATCGGTCCAGAGCCTTGAGCCGGGCATCGGCTTCGCCGATGGCGGCCTGCTGTTCGCGCGCGGCGGGATGTTCGGTCACCGCGCCGGCGGGTTCCACCGCTGGGGGCATCTCCAGCAGCGCTCCGGCGGCGGTCTCAAGTCCGCTGGAAGAGCGTCCCAGAAACTGCGCCAGCGCGGCCAGGCCCACGGCTGAGGCCTGCTCGGCCAGGGCCACCTGTGATTCCGCCAGCGCAACCTCGGCCCGCGCCCGCGCCAACTCCGCGCCGGGCCGCAGCTCGGCCGCAACCTGCGCCGCGACGATGCGCTCCAGCACGCGCGTCCGCTCCAGCGCCGCCTGCGCGCTCTTTTGCGCCTGCCCGGCGGCCAGCACGGTCAGGAAGGAGTCGGCCGCCCCGGTCCGGATGTCGAACCTGGTCCGGGACAGGGCCGCTTCCGCGCGGCGCTCGGAGGCTTCGGCGGTGTCCACATTGGCGCGCCGCAAGCCGAAATCAAAGGGTTCCCACGAGACCAGCGCGCCCACGGCGCTGCCCCACACGTTGGTGAGCGAGTTGGTCCCCAGCACCGGTCCCGAGATGCCGGGAAGGGTGGCTTGCGGCAACAGGAGCCCGAAGACGTTGTTGCGCGTGGCGCGGTTGGCCTGGGCCAGAAGATCGGCGCGCGGCAGGTAGCTCAGCCGCGCCAGGTTCACTTGCGAGGCAGCCGCCGCGGCCTGCTCCAGCGAAACGCGGACCGACGGGTACTTCTCGCCGGCCGTGTGAACCGCTTCGGCGAGAGTCACGGGTTGCGCACTGAGCGCGGAAACGAAAAGAACACCCAGAAAGAATTTCATGCGGATTGCTTCCTATGATGACACGACTGCGGTCCAAGACGCGAAAATGCGGAAACTCTTGACAGGAAGGTACCAAAATGATATCACTTAGATATCGGAGATTCCATTATGATCCAGGAAAAAGAGCGTTCCGCCCCGTCGGGCATACTGATGTTCTGCCTGCTTCTGACGGCCATGGCCATTACCATCGGCCTGTTCGTGAATTCAGTCCGGGGTGTTCCGCCCTCGGAAGTCGGGCTGCACATTGTCGCGATGCTGTGCGCGCTGGCGGTCGAGGTGGTGTTGATGGTGGGACTGTTCAGTGTGCAGCCGAATCAGGGCGTGGTGTTGCAGTTATTCGGCCGGTACACGGGGACGGTGAGAAACTCCGGCTTGCGCTGGGCCAACCCGTTCTACTCCAAGAAACCGGTTTCGCTGCGGGTGCGCAACTTCGAAACCGGACATCTCAAGGTCAACGACCTGGACGGGAATCCGATCGAGATTGCCGCGGTGGTGGTGTGGAAGGTGGTCGACACCGCCGAGGCGGTCTTCCAGGTGGACAACTGCGAGAACTACGTGCACGTGCAGAGCGAGGCGGCGCTGCGCAACCTGGCGACGGCGTATTCCTACGACTCGCACGAGGAGGCAAAGATGTCGCTGCGCGCCAACACGGCGGAAGTCGCGGCGCACCTGAAAACCGAAATTCAGGAGCGGCTTTCGAAAGCGGGCGTCGAGGTGCAGGAGGCGCGCATCAGTCACCTGGCCTACGCGCCGGAAATCGCCGCGGCGATGCTGCAACGGCAGCAGGCCTCGGCCATCATCGCGGCGCGGCAGAAGATCGTGGACGGCGCGGTGGGCATGGTGGAAATGGCGCTCGAGCGCCTGGCGCGCAACAACGTGCTGGAACTGGACGAAGAGCGCAAGGCGGCCATGGTGTCCAATCTGCTGGTGGTGCTGTGCGGCGAGCGCGGCACGCAGCCAGTGGTAAACGCCGGGAGCATATATCACTAAATGGACGGCCGGAAGAGCTTTCTGCTGCGCATCGACGCGAAGTTGCTCGACGAGCTGCGACGGCTGGCCGGCGACGAGTTCCGCAGCCTGAACGGGCAGATCGAGTACCTGCTGCGGGAAGCCCTGCGCCAGCGCGGCCGCCTGAAGGCGTCCCGCCCGGAGGAGGGGCGCTAAGGCGGCCGCTCGCGCAGGCGGTTCCGCTTACGAACTCCTGCCGGGCAATGACGAAGCCGCTGTCCTTGGCCAACCGTCCTGGCGAGAGATTCTCATCCAGGAGCAGCTTCACGCGGGAATGGTCTCGATCCTGCGCTCCCGGTCGGCGGCAAACGCGAGGCAAGCTCGGATATCCTCCTCGGTGAGGTAAGGGAAGTCGCTCAAAATCCGCTCATGCGTCATCCCGGCGGCGAGGTATCCCAAGACGTCGTACACGGTGATGCGCAGCCCGCGGATGCACGGCTTGCCGCCACGTTTGCCGGCTTCAATCGTGATGATCGTGGAGCAGTCCACAGCTCTACGTTAGGGCAGGGCGCCAGCCGCACGCAACCGCAAGCTGCGCGGCCGCCTGAAGACGGCCGGCCTACCAGGCCACCAGGCGCTTCTCGAAGTTCCGCACGCGGCCGGCTTCCACCGTGTGGCCCTCAGCCTCCAGGTGCGCCGCCTGCGCCGCGACGCCGCCGGGGTATTTTTCATTGCAGCGCCCGCCCTCGCGCAGAACCCGCCAGTACGGCGTGATCCGCTTGCGGCCGGCGCGCGCGTCCTCCTCGGCCGCCTCGGCGGCGATGCGTACCAGAATGCCGGTCACCAGCGGGCAGGTGACGTCGGCGTCGTTCTGCCGCGCCAGCAGCGCGCGAAGCTGGTTGATGGTCACCAGTTTGCCCCTCGGTACTTCACGGATCAGAGCGTCCACATCCAGGGGACGAGGGATGAGCATGAGGCCCGTGCCGCAGCTTTTCCGCATGCGCGGCGGCACGGGCACGACCTTGGCCTCCCGCGGCTTCTCCAGTTTGGCGCGCCAGGAGGTTCGGGACTTAAGCTGGGCGGCCATGGGAGAGCCTCAGTTGATGCGTTTGGCGGTCATCTCGAAGGTGCGGTCCATGGCCGCGACGTTGACGGTCAGCTTGATCTCGTCGCCGGCCGCCGTGCCCTTGTAGTTGAACTTGACGTCCTCGCCGCCGAAGTTCCGCACCACGACGAAGGAAATCTGGTTGCCGCTCACCTTGCCCTCCTGGATCGGCGCCTCGCCCGCCCCGCCGGCCGCCGTCCCGCTCAGTTTCTCGCCCTCCACCTTGAACGTAAAAGTGGTCTGCCGCGCCTGCCCGTCGGGCGAAGTGTATTCGGCCTTCCATTTGCCATCGATTCCGGCCGCCCACGCGACCGCCACCAGCAACACCGCCAAAACCACGCCACGCCACACGATACGATTCGTCACGTCTATCTCCTCCCGGAGCACTTCATTCTACCTCGGCCGGCAAGGGTGCGCGACTTGACCGGCCAATTCTTCCTCACTCTGGTGGGAGAGCGCCTCCGCGGGGGTCGTGTTTGAGTGAACTGTCCCCGGTTTCCGGTAGGATGGTAGGGTAGACAGACCATGCAATTGGAAGACCTGGATCTCAAAAAAACCGTCAACCTGCCGCGCACCGATTTCGGCATGAAGGCCAACCTGCCGCAGACCGAGCCGAAGACGCTCGAAAAGTGGGAGGCGGCCCGGCTCTATCACCAGATCCGGCAGGCCCGCGCCGGCCGGCCGCGGTACGTGCTGCACGACGGACCGCCTTACGCCAACGGCAACATCCACCTGGGCACCGCGTTCAACAAAATCCTGAAGGACTTCATGGTCAAGTCGAAGAGCATGGCCGGCTTCGACGCGCCCTACATCCCGGGCTGGGATTGCCACGGCCTGCCCATCGAAATCAAGGTCGACAGCGAGCTCGGCGCCCGGAAGGCGCAAATGAGCGCGGCCGAGATCCGCGCCGCCTGCCGGGCGTACGCGCGGAAGTTCGTCGAGATCCACCGGCGCGAGTTCAAGCGCCTGGGCGTGTTCGGACGCTGGGAAGATCCCTACCTGACCATGAGCCCCCAGTACGAGGCGGTCATCGCGCAGGCCTTCGTCGATTTCCTGGCCCAGGGCTACGTCTACAAGGGGCTCAAGCCGGTGCACTGGTGCATCCGCTGCCGCACCGCGCTGGCCGAGGCCGAAGTCGAGTACGAAAACCACTCGAGCCCCTCCATCTGGGTGCGTTTCGCGCTCGCCTCCGGGGCGGCGGCCATCGATCCCGCGCTGGCCGGCCGCCGCGTATGGGGCCTCATCTGGACCACCACGCCCTGGACCATCCCGGCCAACATGGCCATCGCCTATCACCCCAAGTACGACTACGTCGCTGCCGGGGTGAACGGCGAGGTCTACATCGTCGCCGAGGCGCTTCTCAAGGACACCGCCGGCCGCTGCGGCTGGGCCGCGCCGGAAGTGCTGGCGAAATTCCCGGGCGCGAAGCTGGATGGCGCCGTCTTCCGCCACCCCTTCGTCGAGCGCGACTCGCGCGGCATCCTGGGCGATCACGTCACGCTCGATCAGGGCACCGGCGCCGTGCACACCGCGCCGGGCCACGGCCACGACGACTACGTTGTCTGCCGCCAATATGGCATCGAAACCTTTTGCCCGGTGGATTCGCAGGGCCGCTTCTTCCACGCCGAAGGCGCCGCCGGCCGCCTGCCGGAGGAACTCATCGGCCTGACCATCTGGGAAGCCAACCCCGTCGCGACCGGCCTCATGCGAGACGCCGGCGCGCTGATGGCGGAAAAGACCATCGAGCACACCTACCCGCACTGCTGGCGCTGCCACAAGCCGACCATCTTCCGCGCCACCGAGCAGTGGTTCATCGGCATGGAGCGCAACCAACTGCGCGAGCGCGCGCTGGAAGCCATCCACCGGGTGCAGTGGAAACCCGAGTGGGGCGACGAGCGCATTTCGAACATGATCTCGGCGCGGCCCGACTGGTGCATCTCGCGCCAGCGCGTGTGGGGCGTGCCCATCACGGTCTTCTATTGCGAAGCCTGCGGCGAAGCGCTCACCGACAAGCCGGTGCTCGACCGCGTGGTGGGGCTTTTCGCCGAGCATACCGCCGACGTCTGGTACCAGCGCTCCGCGGCCGAACTGCTGGGCCCGGATGTGAAGTGCGGCAAGTGCGGCGCGGCGGAGTTCCGCAAGGAAACCGACATCCTCGACGTGTGGTTCGACTCCGGCTCCAGCCACCTGGCGGTGCTGACCAAGGAGAACGACCTGCCCTGGCCCTCGGACATGTACGTCGAGGGCGCCGACCAGTACCGCGGCTGGTTCCACAGCTCCTTGCTGGTGGGCGTGGGGCTGCGCGGGGACTCGCCCTACCGAGAGTGCGCTACGCACGGCTTCGTGATGGACGCCGACGGCCGCGCCATGTCGAAATCGCTCGGCAACATCATCGAACCGCAGACTATTGTCAATAAGTACGGCGCCGAGATCCTGCGCCTGTGGGTGGCTTCGGTGGACTTCACCGAGGACGTGCGCGTTTCCGAGACCATTCTGACGCGGCTGTCGGAAGCCTACCGCAAGATCCGCAACACGTTCCGCTTCGCCCTGGGCAACCTGAGCGACTTTGACCCGGCGGCGGATGCCGTGCCGGCCTTGGAGATGTTCGACATCGACCAGTGGATCCTGGTGCGCGCCGAAGCGCTCGCGCGCGACTGCCGCAAGCGCTACGAGGAGTTCGCCTTCCACCGGGTCTACCAGGCGCTGTATAACTTCTGCGTCACCGACCTGAGCGCCATCTACTTCGACGTGCTCAAGGACCGGCTCTACACCGCGGCGCCCAAATCGCAGGCGCGCCGCGCCGCGCAGACCGCGCTCTACCGGCTCGCCTACGCCCTGGTGCGTCTGCTCGAACCCATCCTCACTTTCACCACCGACGAGGTGTGGAGCCACTTCCGATGCCCGGACGGAGCGCCGGAAAGCGTCCACCTGGCCGCGTTCCCCGAGCCGGAAGAACTCTCCGCCGGCCTGAGCGAAGCCCAGCGCGCCCGCACGGCGAACTGGGAACGGCTGATCGAGGTGCGCGAGCAGGTGCTCAAGAGTCTCGAGATCGCGCGGCAGGAGAAGTTCATCGGCGCGCCGCTGGAAGCTTGCGTGCGCCTGCGCGCCAACGGCGCGCTGTACCGTCTGCTGGACGAGTACGAAGACCAGTTGCCGGCGCTGTTCATCGTCTCGGAAGTGGTTCTCGAGGACGTGAGCGAAGTTACGCTATCGGTGCACATCGAGCGCGCCGGGGGCGAAAAGTGCGCCCGCTGCTGGAAGTACTCGACCGACGTCGGCTGCCACCAGCGCATCCCCACCGTGTGCGGGGCCTGTGCCTCGGCGGTGGAAGAAATGCTACAGTGCTGAGGATGCGGTCGCGAGTCATAGCCTTCGGGATTGCCGCCCTGGTGGCGCTGGCGGACCGCGCCACCAAACTGCTGGTCGAGAACGCGCTGCCGCGGTGGGACTCTTACGTGGTGATTCCCGGTGTCTTCAACCTGGTGCATAGCCAAAACCGCGGCGCGGCATTCGGGTTTCTGGCCGAGTCGGCCAGCGAGTGGCGCGCCTTCGTCCTGGTGGGCCTTTCGCTGGTGGTGACCGGGTTTGTCTTCTCGCTGTTGTGGCAGGCCACCCGGCCGGCCTCGCAATCCGGCTGGACTCTGCGCATCGCCCTGGCGCTGATCATCGGCGGGGCCTTGGGCAACCTATACGACCGGCTGGCGCAAGGCAGCGTGACCGACTTCCTGCAAGTCTTCCTCGGCTCCTACGAGTGGCCCTCTTTCAACCTGGCGGACTCGGCCATCTCGCTCGGCGCCGGCCTGCTCCTGCTCGACCTGCTGCGCGGCCGGCGACAGCCGGCGGAAAACGGCAATGCTGCCCAAGCTCATTAGCATCGGCGATTTCTTCCTCCCCACTTACGGCCTGCTGGTCACGGCCGGGTTCCTGGCCGGCCTGTGGCTGCTGACCCGCCTGGCGCGCCGCGACGGCCTCAATGCCGACGACGTGGTCAACCTGGCCATCTACTGCGCGCTGGCGGGCATCCTCGGCGCCAAGCTGCTGATGTTCATCCAGGATTTCGGCTTCTATCGCCGCAACCCGGGGGAGTTTTTTTCGTTCGCCACGTTTCAGGCGGGCGGCATCTTCTACGGCGGCCTGATCGGCGCGCTGGCGGTGGCCTGGTGGTACATGCGCAAGAAGGGGCTGCCGGGACTGCGCACCGCCGACGCCTTCGCCCCCGGCCTGGCCCTGGGCCACGCCATCGGCCGCGTCGGCTGCTTCGCCGCCGGCTGCTGCTGGGGCCTGGAGTGCTACCGCCCCTGGGCCGTCACCTTCACCAACCCGGACGCCAACCGGATGTTCGGCACGCCGCTGTTCACGCCGCTCCACCCGACGCAGCTCTACGAATCGGCCGCCGAAGCGCTCATCGCCCTCGCGCTCTGGCGCCGTTCGCTCGCCGCGCACCGCCCGGGCGCGGTCCTCGGGCTGTACCTGCTGCTGTATTCGAGCGTCCGTTTCGCAGTGGAATTCCTGCGCGCGCACGACGCGCCGAACCCCTTCGGCGGGCCTCTGTCGGCCAGCCAGTGGATCGCGCTGGGGTTGGCGTTATTGGGCGTGTGGATCCTGAGGCGGCGGCCGGCGGCCGCCCAGGGACACAAGTAAGAATAGAAGTTCCAGAACCGTTAGCGGTTGCCGAGGAGTTCCTTGTATTGCTGGGGCCTGGAGTGCCGCCGCCCCTGGGCCGTCACCTTCCCCAACCCGGACGCCAACCGGATGTTCGGCACGCCGCTATTCACGCCGCTCCATCCGACCCAGCTCTGCGAATCGGCCGCCGAGGCGCTCATCGCCTTCTCGCTGTGGCACCGCCCGGGCACGGTCCTTGGCCTCTACTTGCTGCTGTATTCGAGAGTCCGTTTCGCGGTGGAGTTCTTGCGCGCGCACGACGCGGGGAATCCCTTCGGCGGGCCACTGTCGGCCAGCCGATACCGAGCGGTTGAATTACTCCGGCAGGTTGGACTCGCCCATCAGGAAAGCGTCGATGGCGCGGGCGGCCTTGCGGCCTTCCGCGATGGCCCAGACCACCAGCGACTGGCCGCGGCGCATGTCGCCGGCGGCGAAGACGCCGGGGACCGTGGTGGCGTAGTCCTCGCCGGTTCGGACGTTGCCGCGGGCGTCCAGTTCGACCCCCAACTGCTCGAGCAGGCCGCCGCGCACGGGGCCGGTGAAGCCCAGGGCCAGCAGCACCAGGTCCGCATCGAGGGCGAACTCGCTGCCCGCAACGGGTTCGAAGGCCGGGGGCGGGCCGACGCGCACCGCCTGCAACTGCTTCACCCGGCCCTGTTCGTCGCCCGTGAAAGCCGTGGTGGCGACGCTCCATTCGCGGATGCCGCCCTCTTCGTGCGCGCTTTCGGTGCGCAGTTCGAGGGGCCACAGCGGCCACGGCGTCAGGGGCGAGCGTTCCGCGGGAGGTTTGGGCAGCAGTTCGAACTGGTGCACGGAAAGCGCCTTCTGGCGGTGCGAGGTTCCCAGGCAATCGGCGCCCGTGTCGCCGCCGCCGAGGATGACCACGCGCTTGCCGGTGGCCAGAATCGGGTCTCCCTGGATCTCCTTGTCGCCCGCCACGCGCCGGTTCTGCTGGGGCAGAAACTCCATCGCAAAATGGATGCCCTGCAATTCCCGTCCGGGCACGTTCAGATCGCGCGACTGTTCAGCGCCGCCGGCCGCGAGCAGGGCGTCGTACTCCTTGCGCAGGTCTTCGGCCGGCACGTTGTGACCCACCCAGGCACGGTTTTTGAACTCGATGCCTTCCGCGGTCAGTTGCTCCAGGCGGCGGTCGATATGATGCTTCTCGAGCTTGAAGTCGGGAATGCCGTAACGCAACAGCCCGCCGATGCGATCGGCCTTCTCGAACACCGTCACGCTGTGGCCGGCGCGGTTCAACTGCTGGGCGGCGGCCAGTCCCGCCGGGCCGGAGCCGATCACCGCCACGCGCTTGCCGGTGCGGAACGCCGGCGGCTCGGGATGGATCCAGCCTTCCTGAAAGGCGCGGTCGATCACCGTGCGCTCGATCAGCTTGATGGTCACCGGCGGCTCGTGGATGCCCAGCACGCAGGCGGCCTCGCAGGGCGCCGGGCACACGCGCCCGGTGAACTCCGGGAAGTTGTTAGTCGAGTGCAGAACCCGGATGGCGTCGCGCCAGCGGCCCTTGTAGGCCAAGTCGTTCCAGTCCGGGATGATGTTGTTGATGGGACAGCCGGTGTGACAGAAGGGCACCCCGCAATCCATGCAGCGCGCGCCCTGCGTGCGGGCCTTCTCCTCGGGAAAGGGCCGATAGACGTCGAAGGCATCGTTGATGCGCTCGGCGACGGGCCGCCGTTCGGGCGTCTCCCGCTGGTATTCCAAGAAGCCAGTGACTTTACCCATGGTGCGCCTCCTCTACGCGACGGCCGGTTCGAGCAGCGGCAGAACGAAGGGTTCTTCGCGCCGCGCCACTCCCAGCACGCGCTTGTACTCGTGCGGGAACACCTTGACGAAACGCTCGAGCAGCCGGTCCCAGTTCTCCAGTATCCATCCCGCGCGCGGGCTCTCCGTCAAAGAGCGGTGCCGCTCGATCAGCGACCGGAGCAGGCGGATATCCTCAGCCTCCTCGACCGGTTCCAGGTCGACGCTCGACCGGTTGCACATCTTGGCGCAAAATTCGCCGCTCTCGTCCAGCACGTAAGCGAACCCGCCGGTCATGCCGGCGGCGAAATTGCGCCCGGTCTGGCCCAGCACCACCACCCGTCCGTTGGTCATGTATTCACAGCCGTGATCGCCCACCGCCTCCACCACCGCCGTGGCCCCCGAGTTGCGCACCGCGAAACGCTCGCCGGCCATGCCGTTAAAGAACGTTTCGCCGCTGGTGGCGCCGTACAAAACCACGTTTCCGATAACGATGTTCTCCTCGGCCAGGAAGCCGGACGTGCGCGGCGGATAGACCACGATCCGGCCGCCCGACAGGCCCTTGCCCGTGTAGTCGTTGGCGTCGCCCTCCAGCGTCAGCGTCACGCCCCGCGCCAGAAACGCTCCAAAGCTCTGGCCCGCCGAGCCGGTGAAATGGATCCGGATGGTATCCTCCGGCAGCCCTTCCGAGCCGAAGCGTTTGGCGATCCGGCCGCTCAGCATGGCGCCCACCGTGCGGTGCACGTTGCGAATGGGAAGCTGAATCTCGACCGGAGTCTTGGACTCCAGCGCATAGCGGGCCTGGTCCATCAGCCGGTAATCGAGCGCCTGCGAAATGCCGTGATCCTGCCCGATGACGCATCGCCGCGCCACGCGCGTGGGCGCGGGCGGGTTGTACAGAATCGAGGAGAAGTCCAGTCCCTTGGCCTTCCAGTGGTCCACCGCCTGGCGCATCTCCAGGCGGTCCACCCGGCCCACCATCTCGTCCACCGTGCGGAAGCCCATCTGGGACATGATTTCGCGCAGCTCTTCGGCCACGAAGAAGAAGTAGCGGATGAGGTCCTCCGGTGTGCCGGTGAACTTGGCGCGCAGGGCCGGGTCCTGGGTGGCGATGCCCACCGGGCAGGTGTTCAGGTGGCACTTGCGCATCATGACGCAGCCCAGGGCGATGAGCGGCATGGTCGAGAAGCCGAACTCCTCGGCGCCCAGCAGCGCGGCGACGGCCACGTCGCGGCCGGTTTGCAGCTTGCCGTCGGTTTGCAGCCGCGTGCGCCCGCGCAGGTCGTTCATCACCAGCACCTGCTGCGTCTCGGCCAGACCCAGTTCCCAGGGGGCGCCGGCGTGCCGGATGGAGCTCAAAGGCGAGGCGCCCGTGCCGCCCGAGTCGCCCGAAATCAGAATCAGGTCGGCGTGCGCCTTGGCCACGCCCGCGGCCACCGTGCCGACGCCCACTTCGGCCACCAGCTTGACCGAAATGCGCGCCCGCGGGTTGACGTTCTTCAAATCGTAAATCAGTTGGGCCAGGTCTTCGATGGAATAGATGTCGTGGTGCGGCGGCGGCGAAATCAGTTGCACGCCGGGAATCGAATGGCGGACCTTGGCGATGACCGCGTCCACCTTGTGCCCCGGTAGCTGCCCGCCCTCGCCGGGCTTGGCGCCCTGCGCGATTTTGATCTGCAACTCGTCGGCGTTCACCAGGTAATGGGCGGTGACGCCGAAGCGCCCCGAGGCCACCTGTTTGACCGAGCTGCGCCGCTGGTCCTGGAAGCGCTCCTCGTCCTCGCCGCCCTCGCCGGTATTGGACCGGCCGCCCATGCGGTTCATGGCGATGGCAATGGTCTCGTGCGCTTCCCGCGAAATCGAGCCGTAGGACATGGCTCCGGTGGCGAAGCGCTTGACGATCTCGGCGGCCGGCTCCACTTCGCCAGGCGGAACCGGCTGGGCGGCCTTCTTGAACTCCATTAGCCCGCGCAGGGTCGCCAGTTGGCGGTTCCGACCGTTGAGGGCGTCCGAGTACTCTTTGTAGGTCTGGTAGCTCGGCTGCTTGATCGAGTGCTGGAGCTTGGAGATGGTGGCCGGATTAATCAGGTGATGCTCGCCGCGCACGCGGTACTGGTAGTTGCCGCCCACGGCCAGTTCCGTGTCGCTCTCCGTCACCGACTGGAACGCAAGACGGTGCTTCATTTGAGCTTCCCGCGCCAGCACCTCCAGGTCCACGCCTTCGATGCGCGAGGCGGTGCCGGTGAAGTACTTTTCCACCAGCGAACGGCTCAGGCCGATGGCTTCGAAAATCTGCGCGCCGCGGTAGCTTTGCAGGGTCGAGATGCCCATCTTCGAGAAGGTTTTCAGCAGGCCCTTGTCGATGGCCTTCTTGAAATTCTTGAGCGCGGTCTCGAAAGCAACACCGTTCAGAAGCCCTTTGGCGGCCATATCCTCGAGCGTCTCGATGGCCAGGTACGGGTTGACCGCGCTGGCGCCGTAGCCGATGAGCAGGGCGAAGTGCATCACCTCGCGCGGCTCTCCCGATTCCACCACCAGGGCCACCTGCGTGCGGCTTCCCTCGCGCACCAGGTGGTTGTGCACCGCGGTCAGAGCCAGCAGGCTCGGAATGGGCGCGTACTCCTCGTCCATGCCGCGGTCGGACAGGATCAGCAGACTGTAGCCGGACTTGATGGCCGTCGACGCGGTGCGGCACAGCCGGTCGAGGGCGCGCTCGAGCGCCCGCCCGCCGCCCTCGGCGCGAAAGACCATGGGCAGGGTGGTGGCCAGAAAGTCGCCCCAGTTGACCCGCCGCAGCTTCTCCAGGTCGCGGTTGGTCATGATGGGCTGCGGCAGCTTCAGCGTGTGGCAGTGCAGCGGCGTTTCGTCCAGGATGTTGCGCTCGGTGCCGATATAGCTGGTGAGCGACATGACCAGCTCCTCGCGGATGGGATCGATGGGCGGGTTGGTCACCTGCGCGAACAACTGCTTGAAGTAGTGGAACAGCGGCTGCGGCCGTTCGGAAAGGCACGCCAGCGGCGTGTCGGCGCCCATCGAGCCTACCGGTTCCTCGCCGTTCACCGCCATGGGCGTGAGCAAGGTCTTCAGGTCTTCGTCCGTGTAGCCGAACGAGCGCTGGCGCCGCAGAACGGTCTCGTGGTCGGTTTCATGGATCCGCGGCGGCTCGGGCAGGCTGTCGAGGTGAATCTGGTTTTCCCGGAGCCATTCCGCGTAAGGCCGGCGCGAGGCCAGCCGGTGCTTGAGCTCGTCGTCGGGGACGATGCGGCCCTCGACCGTGTCGGCCAGCAGCATCTTGCCCGGCTGCAAGCGGCCCTTGAACACCACGTCCTCGGGCTTGATGGGCAGCACGCCCGCCTCGGAGGCCATGATCAGCAGGCCGTCGTTGGTGATGAGGTAACGAGCCGGGCGCAAACCGTTGCGGTCCAGCGTCGCGCCGATGACGCGGCCGTCGGTAAAGGCCACCGCCGCCGGCCCGTCCCAGGGTTCCATCAGCGAGGCGTGGTACTCGTAGTAGGCCCGCTTTTCGGCGGGCATGGTGAGGTCGGCGTCCCACGCTTCGGGAATCAGCATGGACAGGACGTGCGGCATGCTCCGGCCGGCCAGGCACAGCATTTCGATCGCGTTGTCCAGGCTGGCCGAGTCGCTGCCCCCGGGCGCCACCACGGGCAGAATCTTCGGCATGTCGTCGCCGAACAGGTCCGACTTGAGCACCGGGTGCCGCGCGTGCATCCAGTTCACGTTCCCCTTGATGGTGTTGATTTCGCCGTTGTGGCAGATGTAACGGAACGGGTGCGCCAGTTGCCAACTCGGAAAGGTGTTGGTCGAGAAGCGCTGGTGCACCAGGCACAGTGCGCTGGTCGCGTCCGGATCGCTCAGTTCGTGATAGAACTCGGCGATCTGCGGCGCCAGCAGCAGACCCTTGTAGACGATGGTCCGGCAGGACAGCGACGGCACGTAGAAGAAACTCTTGTCGCGAATGTCGGAGGCCGCAATCTCGTTTTCCGCGCGCCGGCGCACGACAAACAGCTTGCGCTCGAACTGGTCCTCGTCCATCGCCGCGCCCCGCTGCACGAACAACTGCTCGATGTAGGGCTGCGAGGCCCGCGCCACGCGCCCGATGGCGTCCGAATTCACCGGCGTGTCGCGCCAGCCGAGCACCGTCAGGCCCTCTTCCTGTGCAATCCGCTCGACGATGCCCTCGCAGCGCAAGCGCGGCTGCGGCTCCACGGGCAGGAACATCATCCCCACGCCGTATTCGCCCGGCGCGGGAAGCGAGAAGCCGAGCTTGGCGCACGCCTTCTTGAAAAACTGGTGCGGGATCTGAATCAGCACGCCCGCCCCGTCGCCGGTTTCCGGGTCGCAGCCGCACGCGCCGCGGTGGGTCAGATTGAGCAGAATCTGAATGCCCTTCAGAACGATGTCGTGCGACTTCCGGCCCTTGACGTGGACCACGAACCCGATGCCGCAAGCATCGCGCTCGCGGGACGGATGGTACAGTCCTTGGGCTGGAGGTAGTCCCCTGGAGATGTGCTCGTCGTTCATTGCATGGCCTCATTTGTGCCGAGGTTGGTCGGCCCCGGATCGCGACGTAGGGATCGGTTGGGATACGTGCCGCGGGACACGTATTTGAAGTAGTATAGCATACGCTAAAAATTAGTCAATCGGAAGTTATAGACCGTTGACATTAGCTCTACTTATGCTATCATGATCCGAGTGGGCTTTGAACATCTCAAGCTTTTCAAGGATATAGTCCAGAATCGGAGCATCAGCCGGGGTGCCCAACTCAACGGGATCAGCCAATCGGCGGCCAGCCAGCACCTGGGCGAGGTGGAACGCAGCCTGGAGGTGAAGCTGCTGGATCGCAGCACCCGTCCCTTGACCCTGACCGCGGCAGGCCGGCTGTACTACGAGATGTGCCGGGACGTCCTGCGGCGTCGCGAGGAGCTTAACTCCTCGCTGGGACGGCTGAAAAGCCAGGTGGAAGGGTCGGTGCGGCTGGCCTCCATTTACTCCGTTGGCCTGTCGGAAATGTCGCGCCTGGAAACCGAGTTCGCCCGCCGGTTTCCGCAGGCTCATTTGCACGTCGAGTATTTGCGCCCCGAGAAAGTCTTCGAGGCGGTGCTGAACGACCAAGCGGATCTGGGCCTGGTGAGCTACGCCGAAGCGACCAAAGAGATCACCGTGATCCCCTGGCGGGATGAGGAGATGGTGGTGGCGGCCTCGCCCCGGCACCCTCTGGCCACTCTCGCGGTGGTGCGGGCCGGCGACTTGCACGAGCGGGATTTCATCGGCTTCGACGAGGACCTGCCCATCCGGCGCGAGGTGGACCGTTTCCTGCGCGAGCGGGGCGCCGCCGTCAGCGTGGTGATGCACTTCGACAACATCCAGATGGTGAAGGAAGCGGTGGCGCTCGGCTCCGGTGTCAGCATCCTGCCGGCGCGCAGCCTGCGCGCCGAGATCGACCAGGGACGGCTGGTATCCATTCCGCTGGAGGCGCCCGGCCTGTGCCGTCCGGTCGGCATCATCCATCGCCGCCGGCAGAAATTCACGCGCGCCGTGGCGGCGTTTCTCGATCTGCTGGAAGCCAAACCGGTGGCGTGCTAGCATGATGCGTTAGGAACTCCGGTTGTTCTCGCGACGCCTATGCCCCTGCTTCCCGGACTGAGATTCTTCCGCACCCTGGCGGACCGAAGGACGCTTCTGTTCCAGCTCGTGCGCCGGGATTTCGAGCAGCGCTTCGTGGGATCGGCGGCCGGCTGGCTGTGGGGCCTGATTCAGCCCCTGGTGCTGTTGCTGAGCTGGACCTTCGTCTTCCAGGTGTGCCTGAAGATGGAACTGCCGCGCGACGCCATCACGCGCAACTACACCATGTTCCTGTTCGCCGGCTACCTGCCCTGGCTGCTGTTCCAGGAGACCGTGACGCGCTCGGCGACGTCGCTGCTGGACCATTCCAACCTCATCACGAAGACTGTCTTCCCGGCCGAAGTGATCCCGGTATCGGTCTTCCTGTCGTCGCTGGTCAGCCACCTGATGACGCTCACGTTGGCCGTGATCGCAGCCTTCCTATGGCTCAACCACTTCAGCGTGATGATCTTCCTGCTGCCGCTCTACATGCTGTTCACGGGGCTGTTCGCGGTAGGCATCGGCTGGGTTGTCGCCAGCCTCCAGGTGTACCTGCGCGACACGGCGCAGGTGATGATCGTGGTGCTGACGCTGTGGTTCTGGGTGACGCCGATCTTCATCACCGAGGAGCAGTATCCGGCCGGGGTGCAGTGGGTGCTGAAGGTGAACCCGCTGGCGCACCTGGTGCGGGCCTATCGCGAGCGGCTGCTGTCCTACCGCCTGCCCGCGGCCGAAGAGCTCATGATCCTGACGATTTGCTCGGTGGCCGCATTCGTCGTCGGGGGCCTGATTTTCCGGCACCTGAAGCGGGGGTTCGCCGATGTGCTCTAGGCTCCTCCTGGCAACTTGCTGGCTGGCCGCCTCCACCTTCGCTGCCGTCACTGTGCGTTTCGACACCCGCGCGCCCGAAATCGGTCCCTATCCCTCCGACGCGCTCACCATCGAGGACGCCGCACAGGCCACCGGCCGCCGCATCGACCTGCCGGCCGTGGGCCAGGACTACCAGCTGCTGAACGAGCTCGACGGCTTCAGCCCCAACGCCCGCCTGCGGGTGCGGTTTTCCGGCCCCGTCAACCCCGAAACTCTGAAAGAGGGTATCCGCCTGCTGGCGCTGGACGGCGCCCCGGCCGACCCCATCCCGGTCAACCAGGTGGTTTGGGATTCGTCCACCTACAGCGCCTTCGCGAAACCCGACCGCGTGCTCGACCAGCAGCGGCGCTACGCGCTGCTGGTAACCGATGCCGTGCGCGACACGTCGGGAAGCGCGGTGGAACCGGACCCGGCGTTTCTCTCTTGCCTCCAGCAGACCTCGGGCTACTGCGGCGAACTGGCGAAGGCTATCCCGCCGGACAGGGTTGTGGCGGCGTCGGTGTTTACCACGCTCAGCGCGACCTCCTGGCTGGA
This sequence comes from Acidobacteriota bacterium, assembly GCA_016213755.1. Taxonomy (GTDB): domain Bacteria; phylum Acidobacteriota; class Terriglobia; order Bryobacterales; family Bryobacteraceae; genus JACQZT01. The sequence continues at coordinate 32,764 of JACQZT010000494.1, forward strand.
GCGGGCGCGAGCGGCGTTGAGCGAAGTCGCAACGGAATACCAGCGCCGCGAAGGAGTGAGCGTCTTTTCGTTTTCCGATCTTGGCGCCGTGACGCTGCACATGCAGACCGGCGCGGACCCGGCGCAATTCGAAGAAGCTTCCCTGCCCTTCTCGCTCCTCAGCGGCGTGGATAAAATCGCTTTCGGCTCCTTCCGTTCGCCCAACTTCCTGGACTCGGGGCAGACCATCCCCGCCGCGCCTACCAAGCAAGCCCTCGAAACGCCGGCCGCCGCCGGCCGCATCCAGTTCCACGCGCTTCTGCCCGCGCGCGAAAAACCCGCCGCGGGCTACCCGGTGGTGATCGCCGGACACGGTTTCGGCGACAACCGCTTCGCCAGCCCCAGCGCGCTGGCCAGTTCCATGGCCGCCCAGGGCCTGGCGGTGGTCGCGATCAACGCCGTGGGCCACGGCTACGGCCCCGAGACGCGCCTGTTACTGCGCGACAAGACGGGCCGGACCTCGGAAGTGGACGGCGGCGGGCGCAGCTTGGATTTCAACGGCGACGGCAAGATCGAGCCCCAGGAGGGCTGCCTGATCCTCTCCGGCGACGCCCCCATCGGCTTGCGGGACTGCCTGCGTCAGACCGTGGCCGACCTGATGCAACTGGTGCGCGTGCTGCGCGCCGGCGTCGATCTGGACGGCGACGGCAGACCGGACCTCGACCCGGATCGCATCTACTATGCCGGCATCTCGCTGGGCGCCATCTACGGAACCATGCTGAACGCCGTCGAGCCCGGCATTCGCTCCGCGGTGCTGAACGTCGGCGGCGGGTCGGTGGCGGACATCGTCCGCTGGGGCCGCTCCTACCACTCCTACGGGGTCACGCTGCTGGGTGAGCGCGGGCTGCTCAACCGCGAGAAAGACTTCGACGACGCCTGGCCGCTGCGCGACAAGCCCGTCCGCGTTGTCGAAGAGACCTCCGCGCTCGAGATTCAGGAGCTGTTCGAGCGCATGGAGTGGTTCCACGCCCAGGGCGACCCCCTGTTTTTCGCGGGGCATCTGAAGAAGCCCATCTTGTGGATGTTCGCCAGGGGCGACCGGTCGGTGCCCAACCCGGCTTCCAGCGCCCTGGTGCGCGCCGCCGGCATGCGCGAATCGGCCTGGCTCTACCGTCACGACCTGGCGCGCCAAATTCTGCCTTCTCTGGATGAGAACCCGCACGCCTACCTCGCGGACCTGTTCTCGCTGGCGTCGCTGCCCATCGCGCTGGCCGCCCAGCAGCAGGCGGCCGCTTTTCTGGCCACCGGCGAAATCAACGACCCCAACGCCCTGCTGCGCTTTCTGCTCGGAAAGAATATCTTTGAGGTTCCGGACGTGTTGCCGGAAGAATTGAACTACTGAGGAATCAACGTGCCCTTATCCCGCCGAAACTTTCTCGTGCAAACCGCCGCGCCGGCCCTGCTGGCGCAAAAGCCCGCGCCCCGGCGGCCCAACATTCTGCTCATCGTGGCCGACGACCTGGCCGCCTGGATGCTGGGCTGCTATGGCAACCGGGAGATCCGGACGCCTAACATCGATACCCTGGCGCGCACCGGCGCGCGGTTCGCTAACAGCTTCGTCTGCACCCCGGTCTGTTCGGCCAGCCGCGCCACCCTGTTTACGGGCCGCACGCCGCGCCAGCACGGGATCCACGATTTCCTGACCGCCCAGCCGGTCGAGAACCCGCCGCAGGGCCAGGTGGCGCCGCCCGCGTCGTTCAAAAGCGAGGTCATGATCTCCGACCTGCTGGCCGGCGCGGGCTATAACTGCGGCTACGCCGGCAAGTGGCACATGGGCGACGACGCGACGCCCGGCCACGGCTTTAAATCCACCTACACGATGGGAACCGGCCGCTATCAGGATCCGGTGATGTACCGCAACGGGCAAAAGGTCGAGGAAAAGGGCTACCTGACCGAGCTCTTGACTCGGGAGACCTGCCGCTTCCTCGACGAGCAGAAAGCCGAAGCGCCCTTCTTCCTGGTGGCCAGCTACTTCAACCCGCACCTGCCTTACGACGGGCACCCGCAGAAGTACTACGACATGTACAAAGACACGTCGTTCGACACCCTCGGCTGGGAGCCGGCGGCCAAGAACGCGCTGCGGGAAAAAGAACTGCTCGCCGACACGGTCGGCAACCTGCGCAAGTGCGCCGCCTCGACCACCGCGCTGGACGACCAGATTCCCATCCTGCGCCGCAAGCTGCAAGAGCGGGGCCTGCTCGACAACACCCTGATCGTCTTCACCGGCGACAACGGTTTC
>JACQZT010000489.1 GCA_016213755.1 Acidobacteriota bacterium
CACCGACAACCATCTCGACCAGTCGATCTTCCTCATGATATTCGCGTTCATTCGCGTTCATTCGCGGCCAAATAATAATCCTTCCTATACCGAAGTGCCGAGGACACCTGGGGGTTCTCAAGGAATTGGCCGCGAATGAACGCGAATACACGCGAATGATTCAGTCCTTCTTCCCTATGTTTTCAGCGCGAAGAAGAGAATCAGCAGCACGATCATGAGCACCAGCCCAGCGATGCCTAGGATCAAGGGCAGGTTGGAGGACTTGGCGCGCGGAGGCGGCGCGGGGGCGGCGACTGGCGCGGGCGGGGGGGCGTAAGGCGCCTCGGCGGGCGCTTTGAACATGCGCGTGAACTCGCTGGGGCCGGAAGGCGGCAGGTTCGCGGGCGGCATGCCGGGCATGGCGGACGGCGGAGGCGCGGCGGGCGTAGCGAAAGCCTGGGTCACGCTGCCCATGGCGGACGGCGGGGCGAGCGGCGGTCCGGGAGGCGCCAGCGGCGGCCGCTGGCCCGGAATCTCATCCTTGCCGAACATGCGCGTGAATTCCCCGGGCGAGTCCAGGGGTTTGGGCGAGGGTGGCGGCGCCAGGGGCCGACCGGCGAACGGGTCGGCGCCCGGTCCGGTTTCGCGCAGCGGTTTGGGATCCAGCGGCGATTTGAAGAAGCGCGTGAATTCACCCGCGTCCGGCGTGGCTTGCGGCGGGGCGGCGGGGGCCGGCGGCGGCCCTCCCGTCGAGGGGGTCCGGAACATGCGGGTGAACTCGCCGGCCGAGGCCGGCGCAGGCGCCGGCGCAGGCGCGGGGGCGGCGGGAGGAATTCCCGCGGGCGGCGGGGCCGGCGTCGGGGCGGCCGGCGCCTGGAACATGCGGGTGAATTCGCCGGCGTGGGCGGGCGCGGCCGGCGGAGCCGGAGGCTTGGGTGAAGTCGCGACGCCCGACGCGGGGTGGTCGGGGGTGATGATGAACTGACGGAAGTCCTGCGATGGCGGACTCGGGGGGGCGGCGGCGCCCGGCCGCGGGGGGGCGGGAGGCGTCGGCGCGACCGTCGGCGGAGCGGGCGTCCGGAACATGCGGGTGAACTCGCCCGCCGCAGCCGGGGTGGGGGGCGCGGGCGGGGAGGGGGTCTGAAACACGGGCGCCTGCAACACGCGGGTCGCGCCGGGCGGCGTTTCGCCGAACAGGGCGGCGAAAGCGTCCCGTCCCGGCAGGACGTGATCCAGCCAGGCCTCCAGGCTGGTAAACGGCGGGGGCAGCACGGTGACGACGTACGGGGTGCCCTGGTGTTCGTCGACATCCAGCAGAACCTTGACGTGCGCCGGGGGAACCAGCCGGACGCGATCCAAAACCGCATCCGTGTCCGGTGTCTTGCCGGCGGTGAAGAGGTGGACTTCGACGGTGCGGCCGGTAGCGATCTGTCTGCCGCGGAAGACCCTGATCCGGTCGCCCCCGAGGTTCTCCAACAGCTCGTACTTTCTGTAGAAATCCATGTACAGCCTGTCCTTCAATCCCCTATGGTAGAGTATATTCTGGCACGATGCGGCGGCGAGGCCGTGCACCCGGCGGATTGACGTTATGAGATACCTATCCAGGGTCGTCTGGTCCGAGGGGATGTATCTGGGACCCCACCAGTTTCAAGCGCAGAACCGCTATTTCGAGGACTCGCTCGACTTCGCGGTTTCCAGCCTGTGGTTCGAGCCGTGGGGACTGGCCGGCTGCGAACTCGACGCCGAGGCGCTGTTCAACGGAACCCTCTCGCTGGTCCACGCGCGAGGCATCTTCCCCGACGGCCTTTCCTTCAACATGCCGGAGTGCGACCCGCCGCCCGCGGCGCTGCCCGTCACGGAACTTTTCCCTCCGGTGCGCGACTACATGAACGTTGCGCTGGCGCTGCCCGCGCGCAAACTGGATGGCCTCAACTGCGCCCTCGAAGAGGGGCAGACTCAGGCCGCCCGCTACGTCGCCGAGACGCGGGTCCTGCACGACGAAACCACCGGGCGGGACGAGAAGCCCGTCAAGCTGGGCCGCAAGAACATCCGCTTTCTGCTGGACGTCGAGCCGGCCGAAGACCTGGTGACGCTGCCGGTCGCGCGCATCCGGCGCGACGGCGCGGGACGTTTCGTGTTCGACGAAGCGTTCGTTCCGCCCTGCCTGACCATCCGCGCCAGCCAGCGCTTGATGATGATCCTGCGGCGCCTGATCGACATCCTGGAAGAGAAGAGCGCCACGCTCGGCGCGGCCAAACGCACCGGCGGCCGCTCCTGGGCCGAGTACTCGACGCGGGACATCGCCAACTTCTGGATGCTGCACACGGTGAACGCGGCCCTGGCGCCCCTGCGGCACATGTTCTACGCCAGCCGCGGGCACCCCGAGGAACTGTACTTCGAACTGGCCCGGCTGGCCGGCGGCCTGTGCACTTTCGCGCTGGAGTCGCACCCGAAAAGCGTGCCGCTGTACAACCACAAGAAACTGGACGAGTGCTTCGAGGCGCTCGACCACATGATTCGCACGCACCTGGAAACCATCGTTCCCACCAACTGCCTGCCGATTCCGCTGACGAAAACCGGCGACTACTTTTACGAAGGCACGATCACGGACCAGCGCTGCACGGGGCCTTCGCGCTGGGTGTTTGCGATTCAATCCCCCATCGGCGAGGCGGAACTGCTCAGCCGGACCCCGGCGCTGGTGAAGATCTGTTCGAAGATCTTCACTCCCGAATTGGCCAAACGCGCGCTGCCCGGGCTGGCGCTGACTCACTTGCCCGTGCCGCCTTCGGCTATTTCCACGCGCGCCGACACGCAGTATTTCGGAATCAGCAAGGCCGGCCCTTGCTGGGATCACATGGTCAAGACCAAGCAGATCGCGGTGTATATTCCGGGCGAATTGCCCGATCCGAAACCCGAGCTGCTAGTGGTTGTGGAATCCTGAGAGACGAAACATGCCCCAGAATCCAGCCGCCTCATTGCCGGGCGAGACAAGGCGTCCCGACAACCTCGCCCTGGCGTTCCAGGAGATTCTGACGGTGATCGAGCGGCTGCGCTCGAATCGCCAGCCCATTCCGGACGCGGCCACTTTCCGCTACCAGTTCCGCGAGGCGCTCAAGCAGGCCGACGCGGAAGCGCGCCGCAGGGGCTACACCGCCGAGGACATCCAGCTTGCGATCTTCGCGGTGGTGGCCTTTCTGGACGAGTCGATTTTGAACCTGCGCAGCCCGATCTTCGCCGACTGGCCGCGGCAGCCGCTGCAAGAGGAGTTCTTCGGGCACCACATCGCCGGCGAGGTCTTCTTCCAGCATCTCCAGCGGCTGCTGGGGGCCAACGAAAACCACACCACGGCCGACGTGCTGGAGGTTTTCTACCTGTGCCTGCTGCTGGGCTTTGCCGGGCGCTACTCGATCGGCGGCCGCGGCGAGCTGCGGTCGCTCATGGAGCAGACGGCGGAGAAGATCCGCCGCATCCGCAAGACGCCTCCCGACCTTTCGCCGCGCTGGCGCATTCCGCCCGATTCGGTGCAGGTCTCCGGCGCCGACCCGCTGATGAAGCGCTTCCTGATCGGCGCGGTGGCCTGCCTGGCGCTGGCGCTGGTTCTGTTCGCGACGTACAAACTCGTGCTTAGCTCCGGGGTTTCGACGCTGCGCACGGCGGCGGTGGAGGGACGGCGATGAACGTCTACTGGGCCAGCGGCGGCGTATTCATCATTTACATCGTCTCGGCGTGGTTCATCACCTCGCTGACCAAGCTGACCGGGACGGACCTGTACATGCTGCGAGGCTTCCTGGGCTCTGTGGGCCTCACCTCGTATGCCATCTTCTACTGGTGGATCCAGAAGCGCCAGGCGGCCAAGGACCAGGCGGCCAGCGGGGCGGCGCCGGCCGCCGGAGCAGCCGGGGCCGCCGCCGGCACCGACGACGTCGACCTGCTGGTGCGCGATGCCGAAGCCAAGCTGGCCGCCTCGCGGCTGGCGGCCGAAGCCAAAATTCCCCTCCTGCCGGTCATCCTGGTGATGGGCGAACCCGGCTCCACCAAGACCACCGCCGTGGTGCATTCCGGCATGGAGCCGGAACTGCTGGCCGGGCAGGTGTACCAGGAAACCAACGTGGTGCCGACGCGCGGGGCCAACCTGTGGTTCGCGCGCCAGGCGATCTTCGTGGACACCGCCGGCCGGCTGCTGGCCGAGCCGGCGCGCTGGGAGCGGCTGCTCAAGAAACTCCAGCCGGGCAAGCTGCGCTCGGTGGTCGGCAAGGGCGCCCAGGCGCCGCGCGCCGCCATCGTTTGCGCGGACCTGGAACGGATGGTGCAGGCCGGCGACCAGATCACGCTGATGGCGCGCAACCTGCAAGCGCGGCTGGGAGAGATTTCGCAGACGCTGGGCGTCAATTTCCCGGTCTACGTTCTCTTCACCAAGATCGACCGCTTGCAGTTTTTCGCCGAATGGGTGCGCACGTTCAACAACGAAGAGGCCGCGCAGGTGTTCGGGACCACGGTTCCGGTGCGCCCGCCGCTCGAGCAGGGCGTGTACGCCGAAGAGGAGATCAAGCGGCTCACCTGGTACTTCAACGAGCTGTTTTACTCGGTGTGCGACAAGCGCATCGAGTACCTGGGCCGCGAGCACGATCCGGAGAAGCTGCCCTTCGCCTACGAATTCGGGCGCGAATTCCGGAAGGTGCGCGACGTGGCGGTGCAGTTCCTGACCGACCTGTGCCGGCCCAGCCAGTTGCGCGCCAACCCGTTCCTGCGCGGTTTCTACTTCACCGGCGTGCGGGCCATCTTCGTCACCGAGCAGGCGTCGCTGCCGTCCACGCCGCGGCTGCCCGACCGCTCTGCGTTCCAGGGCGCCGGCGGCGGCGCGACCAGCATGTTCCAGGTGGGCCAGCCGCAGGCGCCACAGATGCCCACGCCGCAGTCGGTGGCGCAACCCACGGCCAGCGTCACGCGCAAGGTGCCGCAGTGGGTCTTCCTGACCCACTTCTTCAACGGCGTGGTCTTGCAGGACCGCGCGGCGATGGGGGCCAGCGGGGCCAGCACCAGGGCGAGCAAGATGCGGCGCCTGCTGCTGGCGCTGGGCGCGGCGCTGTGCCTGGTGTGCGCGACCGGCTTCACCTGGTCGTTCTTCAACAACCGGGCGCTGGAGTCGCGTGCCATAAACGCGGCGCAAGGCGTGCTGGCCTCGGAGGCGGCCGGCGGGCAGTTCCCTTCGGCGGACGCGCTGCGGCGCCTGGAGACCCTGCGGCAGACCCTCGCGCAGTTGACCGACTACGAACGCGACGGCGCGCCCTGGGGCTACCGCTGGTTCCTGTACGCCGGCGGCGACATGTATCCGCACGTGCGGCGCATCTACTACAACAAGTTTCACCAGTTGATGTTCGGCCAGACCCAGGCGGGCCTGCTGCAATGGTTGCAGCGGCTGCCGGCAACGCCCGGACCCACCGACGAATACAGCCCCACCTACGACACGCTGAAAGCGTACCTGATTACCACCTCGCACCACGACAAGAGCACCAAGCTGTTCCTGGCGCCTTTTCTGATGGGCCGCTGGCTGGCCGGGCGCGAACTCGAGCAAGAACGCAAGGACCTGGCGCAAAAGCAGTGGGACTTCTATTCGGAGGACCTCAAAATCTCCAATCCCTACTCGCCGGAGAACGATGCGGCCTCCATCGACCGCGCGCGCCGTTACCTGGCCCAATTCTCCGGCATCGAGCGGGTCTACCAGTTCATGCTGGCCGAAGCCAACCGCAACAACCCGTCCGTGAACTTCAACCAGAAGTTCCCCGGGTCGGCCGAAGTGGTGGTTAACAACCGCGACGTTCCGGGCGCGTTCACCAAGCAGGGATTCGCCTGGATGCAGAACGCGATCAAGAAAGCCGACCAGTATTTCGGCGGCGAGCGCTGGGTGCTGGGCGACTACGCGCCGCCCATCGTCGACCGCCTCAAAGTGGAGAAGGAACTGAACGACCGCTTTGTGGCCGACTTCATCGCGCAGTGGCGCGCCTACTTCAAGAACAGCGTCGTCGTGCGCTACGGGAGCCTGCGCGACGCGGCCGACAAGCTCATGAAGACCTCCGGCAACCAGTCGCCGCTGCTGGCGCTGTTCTGGCTGGCTTCCAACAACACCAACACCGACTCGGCGCCCATCAGAGAGGCTTTCGACGCGCCGCACAAGGTGGTTCCTCCCAGCGACGTGATGCAGTTCATCGGCGCCACCAACCAGAACTACATGAACGCGCTGGTGACGCTGCAATCGGGCATCGAACAGGCGGCCGCGTCGCCCTCCGGGCCGGACCCCAACACCGCCAGCCAGACGCTGCAGCAGGCCGCCTCGGCCAAGATCGCGACGCGCCAGGTGGCGCAGGGCTTCCGTCTGGATCCGGCGGCCAGCCTGCACCAAACGGTGCAGAAGCTGATGGAAGATCCCATCACCCACGCCGAGGCGCTGCTGCGCGGCCTGGGGCCGGCCGAGGTGAATGCCAAGGCGAAGGCCTTGTGCGCGGGCTTCACCTTCGTCAACAAGTTCCCCTTCAATCCCGCCGCGCAGGCCGAGGCGACCTTGCAGGAAGTGGCGGCCATCTTCAAGCCCAAAGAGGGCACGCTGTGGGTGTTCTACGACAGTTCGCTGCGCAATCTGCTGCCCAAGCAGGGCGCGCAGTACGTGGCCGTGCCCAGCGGCGGGATGAGCCTGACTCCGCAGTTCGTCTACTTCTTCAACCAGGCGGCGCGGTTCTCCGAGGCGCTGTATCCCGGCAACGCGATGGAGCCCCGGCTGACTTACTCGCTGCGCTTCATGCCCTCGGACCAGTTCACCAGCATGTCGCTGATGATTGACGGGCAGTCGACGAACTTCTCCGGTCAAACCTCCGCCAAGCAGTATGTGTGGCCCTCGCGCGAGCTGCGGCTGGGCGGCAAGCTTCAGGGCGGTTCGGAGATGGGTTTGCAGGACCGGCAGGGACTGTGGTCCGCCTTCCGCTTCTTCGCCGACGCCGACCGGTTCGAGCCCTCAGGGGCGGGTTACAACCTGACCTGGGTGGTGCGCCAGGGCCGCGAAGCGCAGCCCGTGCGCGTGGGAGGGCGCGAGCTGACCTACCGCTTCTTCCTGGACATGGGAGGAGCGCCGGCGGTGTTCGACAAGAACTTCCTGGCCTCGCTAAAATGCATTTCACAGGCGGCGCGCTGAGGCCGTCTGGGGAGAACCGAGACACACGATATGGCCTTGCAGCTTCCGGCTCGGATTGGGAAGTACCAGCTTGAGGAATTCCTGGGCGGCGGAATGTCGCACGTCTACCGGGCAACGGATACCGTGCTGGGCCGCACCGTGGCCGTCAAAATCCTGACCGAGGCCGGCTGCGCGGATGCCGAAGCCAAGGCGCGTTTCCTGGCCGAGGCGCGCATGGCGGGCGCGGTCTATCACGACAACATCATCGCCATTTACGACTTCGGCGAGGAGCAGGGCCGCCCGTTCATCGTCATGGAGTTCCTGCGCGGCGAGAGCCTGAAGGACGCCATCAAGAACAAGCGGCCCGCGGATCTGCGCGGCAAGCTGGCCATCGCGCTGCAAACGGTCCGCGCGCTCGAGTACATTCACACCAAGAAAATCATCCACCGCGACATCAAGCCGGACAACATTCACGTCGATCCGGCCGGCAAGGTGAAACTGATGGATTTTGGCATCGCCAAGACCGAGGGGTTGCAGTTGACCCGCGCGGGCTTCACCCTGGGCACCCCGTATTACATGGCGCCCGAGCAGGTGCTGGGCCAGCAGGTGACCCACCTGGTGGACATTTACGCCTTCGGGGTTCTGCTCTACGAGTTGCTGTCCGGGACCCGGCCGATCACCGGCGACACGGTGGAACGGATCTTCAACCAGATCCTGTACGAACCGCTGGACCTGGAGCCGCTGCGCCGCGCCGGCGTGCCGCAACGCATCTTCGACCTGGTGGCGCGCTGCACGGTCAAGGATCCCGGGCAGCGCTACCAGGGTTTCGGCGCGGTGGCGCAAGAGATCGAGGCGGCGCTGGCCGGCCGCCTGGAACCGATGGCC
>JACQZT010000498.1 GCA_016213755.1 Acidobacteriota bacterium
GCCGCCGGATCGCAACCCACAAGCGGTTCAAACGCCTGGTTGACCAGTGGATCGACCTGAGTATCGAGCACTCAAGGCTGACCATGCAGATGGCGAAATCGAAGGCTGACTGATTGGCGGGAAGTCGGTACTCTCAAGTACACTCAATACACCATTTTCGCCGGGCCGTGCAGGACGAGAAATGGTGTATTGAGTGTACTGTCCCCGGTTTTCATGCCCAGCATGGTGTAAAATACCTGCTTGTCCCAAGGAGGCCGCTACATTGCGCAAACTAACGGAAGGCCGGCTGCGATGGGTGCTCATTTTCTGGATGTTCCTGCTGAGCGCGATCGCCTACCTGGACCGGGTCAACATCTCCGTCGCCGGCCAGGCGATCCAGAAAGACTTCCAACTGACCAACGTGCAACTGGGCTGGGTGTTCAGCGCCTTTGTGATCGGTTATGCCCTGTTTCAAGCCCCTGGCGGACGCCTGGCGGACCGCTTTGGCCCGCGCATCGTCATCACGGTCGGAGTCATCTGGTGGGGCGTGTTCACCACGCTCACGGCGCTGGTTCCCGCCGGCCTCAGCTTCTCGATCGCCCTGCTGATCGGGACACGCTTCGTGCTCGGCCTGGGTGAGGCGGTCGTGTATCCGTCGTCCAACCGGCTGGTCGCCACCTGGATTCCCTCGGGCGAGCGCGGCTTCGCCAACGGCCTGATTTTCGCGGGCGTGGGCGCCGGCGCCGGCATCACGCCGCCGTTGATCACCTACATCCTCCTGAACTGGGGCTGGCAGTGGTCGTTCTACATCAGCGCGCTGATCGGCCTGGTGGCGGGCGTGGGCTGGTTCCTGCTGGTGCGTGACACGCCGAGGCAGCATCCCTGGGTCACTCAGAGGGAAGTCGACCACATTCAGGCCGGACTGCCGGTGCCAGCCAAGGACCTGGAGGCGCACCAGGCTCTGCCCTGGGGGACCATCCTGGCCAACCGCAATATCCTCGCCATCACCCTCAGTTATTTCGCCTTCGGATACGTGGCGTACATCTTTTTCACCTGGTTCTTTATCTACCTGAGCCGGGTGCGGGGCCTGGACCTTAAAGCCAGCGCGCTGTACTCGATGCTGCCGTTTCTGGCCATGGCGACCTGTTCGCCCCTGGGCGGCTGGATCGCCGACAAGCTGACCCAGAGCTACGGGAAGCGGGTGGGCCGCTGCGGACTGGCCGGGTTCGGCATCGCCTTGTCGGCGGTTTTCCTGGCGCTGGCGACGCAGGTGGAAAGCGCGCAGCTTGCCAGCGTCGTGCTGGCCGGCGGCGCGGGAGCCTTGTACCTGTCGCAGAGCGCGTTCTGGGCGGTGACGGCGGACATTGCGGGAACTTCGTCCGGGAGCGCCTCGGGCCTGATGAACATGGGCGGGCAAATCGGCGGCGCGGTTACGGCCTCGCTGACGCCCTGGATCGCGGACCACTTCGGCTGGACGCCCTCGTTCCTGGTGGCCTCCGGCCTGTGCGTGCTCGCCTCCCTGGCCTGGATCCTAGTCAACCCCAACGCCCCCATCAAACCCCGAATTCGGTGACAGGCTACTCTTTCCCGAATTTCGGACCTCACGGATGTGGTGGGCCGCCGCCTGCCGGACCGGTCGATGCAACGGAGCGGCTGCGCCCGGAGCCGCTTTACCCGGCGTTACGCGGCTGTTTTCCAGAGTCCAACAGGGATCGTTCGGCGGTCTGGCCTGCCGCCCGCGTGAATCAGCCAAAACACAACCGCCCCGGCCGGCGAACCGCTCCCTGGAGGGGGAATAAATTGGGGAAAGAGTAGCCTGTCACCGAATTAAGGAGGATTTTGGTTCATGCTCGCTCGCTTTGCGGCGCTTTTGATCGGCCTTTTCGGCCTCAATGTCGTGGCGGCGGATGTCTCCCAGTTGCGCTTCGGGGATAAGGGATATACCACGCATGGGGAATGGTCCACCGCGGTCCATGTTAGCCCGCGAGGGAAGTGGCAGCCCGGCGACACGGTGAACGTTTCCGCCGTTCTGGTGATCAGCGACAATCACTTGGCCAGCCTGCGGGACACGGCGAAGATCGCGGCGGACGGCTTCTGCATGCTGGTGACGGCCGAGCGCACCTTCGACGCCGAAGGCCGTCTGCGCCTGGCCAGCGACGAGCGCATGTCAACCCTCATCACCCCCACCGGCCTGCCCATCGAGGGCGGCTGGCAGGGGGCCATCACCGCGCGCTTCGGCTACGGCTTCCGCACCCCGGTCGACCAGTTTCAGACCCGCAAACTCGCCGAAGCGGTGCAGCGCAACGGCGAGCGGGAGGTGAGCTTCCAGGTGAGCGAAACCCTTCCGGCCGGGCTGCCTCCCGGCCTCTACCGGGTCCGGGTGGACTTCGGCGTCAGCGTGAAGACCCGCTACTACGACCTGACCGGGGGCGCCTTCGCCCGCCGGCCATTCTTTAAAGGGCGGCCCACCGAATCGCACCTCTACTCGCCCCCCATCCCGGCCGACGGCACGCACGTTTCCGGGCGCAAAGTGGAAGGCGCGCAGATCCGCCCGCGCGTGCCCTGGGTATTGCTCGCCAACTACAACTCGAACGGCTACCGGGGCGTGGTGGCCGAGCAGGACAAGGCGAATTTCGGAATCTCGGGCCGCAACCTGATTCAGGACGATGTCATCCTGCCGATGTACGGCGAGATGAACCAGAAGCTCGCCTACAGCCTGGAGCCGCAGTTTCCTTCCGACACCATCGAAGCCCGCTCCAACATTCCGTGGAACTACACGCGGGGCGAAATGGGAGTGGAAATCACCAACCCGGACGGAACGGTGACCGACTTCGGCACGTGGCCGTTCGCGGGCCAGGCCGGGCAGTGGCCGACCACCAGGCGGGCGGCCCTCACCGCCTGGCGGCCGCCGGCCTACGGCGCCTACACCGTTCAGGTCGGCGGTTGGACCGAGGATGTGTGGGGCAACCGGTACATCGGGGGCGGCACATACAAGTTCTGGATCGCCAAGCGAATGACCCTGGCCACGGCGACTTTCCAGGGGCAGGCCTACCCGGTGGGAAACCGTTACGGCCGGGACATCGCCTTCTCGCCCGCGGTTCCGGCGGACGTGGAGGTCGCCGCCACGCTGTTTGCGAACTCCGACCCGGCGCAGGCGCGCACGATTCAATTCGCGGGCAAGGCTTCTCCCTCGGGCGTTTTCGGCGCCGCGCAGGGCAACACTCCCCTGGTTTTCGACGCCCCGGGCGAGTACGCGGGCAACGTGCTGGCCAAGTACTGGGACAAGGACGGCCACCTGTGGGTCTGCAGCATGCGGCACGCCGGCGTGGTGTATCCCCCAGATACGCCGATTGTCGCCCACGGCAAAATGGTGAGCGTCAAAGGCAAGCTGGTCCCGCGCGGCGAGACCGGTTTCGAAGGCCACATGGAAGAGAACGGCGAGGCGCACCTGGACCACATCAACTTTCCTTACAACGCGGGCGACGTCCTGCTGATCGCCAGCGAAGGCTTCGGCGCCAACAAGATCGAGCCGGTGCTGAGCTGTGACTGGAAGGACAAGCCCAGCTACGACATGCGGATTCAGGGCATCGGCCTCACCAATGTGCGCCTGACGACCTCCAACAAATACTCGCCGCACCTGTTCCCGGAGTACGTCACCGACCGCTGCTACTACTACGGCGCCGCCCCGCGTCCCGGCTTCATGGGCCGCTTCCTGGTGGCCGAGGACAACACCCGGGCGCCCTACTGGCCCACCAGCCCGAACAGCTTCGGCGGGCAGATCAACGCCTCCGCGAACGGCGACCTGCCGGGTGACATCTACCGCCTGATCGGCGGCGTGGTGCTGCGGCGCAAGGGCGAAACGCCCCTCTACGCCGGCTACGTCGCCAACGCATTTCTGCTCCCCAAGGGGACCAACAACAACCGGGTGATCGCGCCCGGTTCCGAAGACCTGATCTCGGCCGCCGGAGCCAAAGGGCGCTTCTTCCTGGTGGGCACCCGGCCGGGCATGTTGTACGAGGTGGGGACCAGTTTCGCGCCGGCCGCGCAGATCGATCCCATCGTGCCCGCGGAAGTGCGCTTCACGCTCGACTTCCCGGACGGCCGGCGCGATTTTGTTTCCGCCAAGGGCGACGCCGGCGGGAGCTTTGCCAGCTCCAAACGCTGGACGCTGGACGTCCCAGGCATCTATCGCTTCCAGATCGAGGCGGATTGGGAAGGTCACCGGGGCGTGATGCCGGGCCTGCCGCCCCAGGGCGGCGAAATCTACGTGGTCGAGAAGAACCGGCCCCGGAACGTGCATGGGCTGGAGTTCGACCTGCCCGTCGAGTCGAGTTTTTCGCCCTCGGGCGGGCTGCGCGTCACCGGAACCAGCACCGCTCAGAACATCCACTTCGCCGCGCTGATCCCGGGCTGCGTGCTCGATGAGGGATCCATCGTGGTGAAGAACGGGCGTTTCGAGTACTTCTTCGACCCCAAGCTGATGAACTACCGCGCGCCGACCTACGACGTGGCCAACCGCAACACGGGCAGGCCGGAGATCAAGGACGTCGTGCACCTGACGTTCTTTTCAAAGGAGCGCGCCCCCGACGGCGGCGATTACCACGATTTCGTGCGCCTGATCTTGCGCGGCAACCGGGTGTCCTACACCCGCTGAGAAGCCAGCCAGGCGCGCCAGGCGTCCAGCCCCTCGCCGGTGGTGCTGGACACCTCGAGGATTTCGATCGACGGGTTGATGCGGCGGGCGTTCTCGCGCGCGGCGGCGATGTCGAACGGGACGTAGGGCAGCAGGTCGATCTTGCTCAGAATCAGCAGCCGGGCGCGGTGGAAGATGCCCGGGTACTTAAGCGGCTTGTCGTCGCCTTCGGTGACGCTCAGGATGACCACCTTGGCGTGCTCGCCCAGGTCGTAGCTGGTGGGGCACACCAGGTTGCCCACGTTCTCGATCAGGAGCAGGCCGAGGGAGGCCAGGTCCCAGTTGGCCAGGTGGCGTTCGACCATGCGCGCGTCCAGGTGGCAGGCGCCGGCGGTAGTGATTTGCCGCACCGGGAAGCCGTAGCGGGCCAGGCGGCGGGCGTCGTTGTCGGTCTGAATGTCGCCGGTGAGCACCGCCACGCGCTCATCCGCCGGGAAGCTCTCCAGCGTCTTTTCGAGCAGCAGCGTTTTGCCCGCCCCCGGCGAGCTGATCAGGTTCAGGCAGAAGATGCCGTGGCGGCGGAATTCTTCGCGCAGCGCCGCGGCGATGCGGTCGTTCTCACTCAGAACCTTGCGCTCCAGGGGGACTTGGCTCATGGCGTTTCCAGCTCCAGGTAGGTGATGTCGAGCTCGCCGGCGGCTTTGTGCTCGATCTCCAGGGCCACGCCCTCGAAGGTGGTCTCGCGCGTCAAACACTCCCAGGAGAAGCGCAGCGAGTCGGCGTCCACGGCGGCCAGTTCGCCAATGCGCAGTCCCACCGCCCGCAGAACGGCGCCGGGCCGGTTGCGCACCTCGGTTTCCACCGCGTCCAGAATCGACTGCGCGACGCTCAACTCGTGCACGCCGGTTCCCCGTCCTCCAGGGCGCTCATTTCTTTCAGGAGTTCGAGCGTGCGCAGGGCTTCTTCCTCATCCAACTTGCTTATGGCGTACCCGACGTGGACAATGACGTAGTCGCCCGCCCCGGCCTCCGGCACCAGGTCCAGCGAAACCTGGCGCGCGATGCCGCCAAAATCCACGCGGCCCAGGCGGGAATCGCCGTCCTGCTCGATTTCGAGCACCTTACCGGGGATGGCCAGACACATGGGAGAGCCTCTTTTTTAAGTATGGCAGATGAGTGCGAGCCGGAAAACGGTGACAGGCACCATTTTCGGCGGCCGACCTTTGGTGAAAACACGAAGTATCCGGCGCCGAAAATGGATGCCTGTCACCGTTTTCCGGTCAGCAGACCGAGAGAAGCTGCGCGCGCAGCGCGGCGTGTTCGCCGGGCTCGAGTTTGCGGCCGTCGCGCGTGATGTAGAAGACGTCCAGCGCCTTGTGCGCCTCGGTGTCGATCAGCACCACCTCGATGTTGCAGCCGGCCGCCGAGAGCGTGCGGGCCAGGTCGTAGAGCAGCCCGGGACGGTCTTCGGCGACGATTTCCACCAGCGTCGAAGCGGACGACGCGTCGTTGTCGAAGCTGACACGAGGGCGGATACGCGATTGCCGGCTGGGCGGGACGGGTTTCGGGCGTCCGCGCAGCAACTCGGCCACGTCCACCTTGCCCAGCGCGACGCGCTCGACCGCCAGCCGCAGGCGATCCACTTCGGGCGGATTCAGGTCCAGCGTGCGCGAGGGGTCGCAGAAGACAAAGGTGTCGAGCACGCGCCCCTGCCGGTTGCCGAACGCTTCGGCCTTCAAAATGTTCATGCCGAAGCTGGACAGCACACCAGCCAAGGCGGCGAACAGGGATTTGCGGTCCCGCGTGGCCACGGCCAGGCGGTAGACTCCGCTCAGGCGCTCGACATCGGCCGCCACGCCTGTGGTGCGGCAGCGGCGGTCCAGATCCAGGTGGGTGGCGATCTCGGCTTCGCTGTGGGTGCGCAGGTAGCGCACCGGAAAGCCGTCCAGGAACTCGGCCCGCTCGGCGGGGCCGCCGGAAAGTTGGATGCGGTCGGTGTCCAGCTCGCGAGTCAGTTCGCGGTAAGCGGCCAGGCAGGCGCGCCAGAGCTGCCCCAGGCGCCAGGGGCTCATGGCGGTGGGATTGACGGCGCTGGTGTCGGCGTAGGTCAGCAGGGCCAGGCATCGGAGCCGCTCGACGGTTTCGACGCCATCGGCCAGGGCGCGCGCGGTCTCCGGGGCGTCGAGGTCGCGCGAGGTCATCACGGCCGAAAGGTCCAGGTGGCGCGCGATGAGGAAGCGCACCGTCTCCCGGTCGGCGAGCGGCATATGGATGCGCTCCATGGCGCTCTCCGCCCGGCGAAGCGACTCGGCGATGTGGCGTCCCTGACCGAAGCCCTTGCCCGTGTCGTGGAACAGAAGCGCGAAGAACAGCACCGCCGGGTGTTCGATCTCTTCCAGCATTTCCGCGAAGCGCCGGCGCTCGGGGTCCGCTGTGCCGCGCAGATCGGCCAGGGTCTGAAGGGTCACCAGCGTGTGTTCGTCCACCGTATAGCGGTGGTAGAAATCGCGCACTACCAGGCAGTCGATCTGCTCCCACTCGGGAAACAACGCACCGAGAATGCCGGTGTCGTGCATTTCGCGCAGCGCCTGCACGGCATGGGGGAGTTCGAGGATTTCCCGCAGCGCGGGCCACAGTTGGCCGCCGCGGGCAAACCACGCCGCGACCGCGCCGGAATGCTCGGCCAGCCGCCGCTCGGTGTCCGCCGCCAGCCGAAAGCCGTGCCGCGCCACGAAGCGGAACAGGCGCAGGGCGAGTTCCGGATCCTTTTCGAAACCGTGCGGAGATTTGAGCAGCACGCGCTCGCGCGCCACGCTGAAGTCGGCGTTGGAGACGCGTGCGCGCCAGTCGCGAAACTGGGCCAGCATCGAGCTGTTGGCGCCTTCGCCGGCCTCCAGGGCGCGCAGCGCGGCCCGGTGGATCGAGCGCGCGTGGCGGAAGTACTCGCGCATCCATGCGGCGGCGCCGCCCTCGCCCGCGATCTCCTCCTGCGCGTCGAAGCTCAGCAGGTTGTTGTCGCGGCCAGATTGAAGATGCAGAAAGCAGCGCGCCGCATGCAGGAACCGGCGAGACTCGTCCAGCGCCTCCGGCGGCATGGTTCGCAGCTTTCCCAGCCACCCCAGCAGGTGCAGGTCGCGCAACCCGCCGGGCGTCTCCTTCAGGTTCGGCTCCAGGTGATAGATCGTGTTCTGGTACTTGCCGTGCCGCGCCCGGGAGAGCTTGCTCAGGTGCCGGACCAGGCTCTGCCGCTGGCTGTGCAGAAACCTGGGCAGCCGCTCGGCGAGTGCGTCGTACAGGCTTCGATCTCCGGCCAGGAAACGAAGATCCAGCAGACTGACGGTAAGCTCGATATTGCCTTCGTGCAGCGCGCAACACTCGTCCAGCGTGCGCACGGACTGGCTCACCCGCAGGCGCTGGTCCCACAGCGCGCGCAGGAAGCCGGCCATGGCGTCCTTCGACGCTCCGACCAGGGCCTCCTTCTCGAGCAGGACCAGAACGTCCACGTCGGAGTGGGGAAACAGCTCCCGGCGGCCGAACCCGCCCACGGCCGCCACCGCGAGGGAGGACGAGAACCCCGGCGCAAGGTACTCCCGGAAAGCGGACTCAACCGCCTGGTCCACAGCCCGCCTGCGCGAGGCCAGCAAGGCCGCTGCGTCAGATGGCGGATTCGCCACGTTCGTCATTGCGGATCCGGATCGCCTCCGCCACATCGAACACGAAGATCTTGCCGTCGCCGATCTTGCCGGTTCGCGCGGCGCCCACGACGGTGCGCACGACTTCGTCCAGCCGCCCGGCCGGAATCACCATCTCGATTTTGACCTTGGGAAGCAGGTCGACCTGGTATTCCTGCCCGCGGTAGACCTCCTTGTGCCCCTTCTGGCGGCCGTGCCCGCGCACTTCGCTGACCGTCATGCCGTCGATGCCGATGGCGACCAGCGCGTCCTTGACCTCCTCCAGCTTGAACGGCTGAATGATGGCTTCTATTTTCTTCATCGCTGCTCCTTCTTTAGGACTCGAAGCTGTACCCTTCCTCGCCGTGGAGGCTCAGATCCAGACCCTGGATCTCGTCGTCGCGCTCGACGCGCAATCCCATCGTTACATCGCAAACCTTCAAAATCACCAGGGTGGCCACCGCGGCCAGGCCCCAGGCAACGCCGGCGCCGATCAACTGGTTGAGCACCTGGCTGCCGCTGCCGTCCACCAGGCCCAGCGGCAAGGGCCGGCCGGAGCCGTCCTTGAGCGCGTCGTTCACCTGGTTGGTGGCAAAGAAGCCGGTCAGAATGGCGCCCAGCGTTCCGCCTACGCCGTGTACTCCGAAGGCGTCCAGCGAGTCGTCGTAACCCAACTTCATCTTCACGATGGCGACCATGAAGTAGCACACCATCCCGGCGACGAAGCCGATCGCCAGGGCCGGCATCGGTTTGACGAAGCCCGAAGCCGGCGTGATCGCCACCAGCCCGGCCACCGCACCCGAGATGCCGCCCAAAATGCTGGGCTTGCCGCTCCGCAGCCATTCGGCCACCACCCATCCGATGGCCGCGGCCGCGGCGGCGAAGTGAGTCGCCACGAACGCGCTGGTGGCCAGCGCCGAGGACCCCAGCGCGCTGCCCGCGTTGAATCCGAACCAGCCCACCCACAGCAGGCAGGCGCCGATAAAACTCAACACCAGGCTGTGCGGTTTCATCGGCTCGTGCGGGTAGCCGTGCCGTTTCCCAAGAACCAGCGCGCACACCAACGCCGAAACTCCGCTCGTGATGTGTACCACCGTGCCGCCCGCGAAATCCAGGCAGGGGACTTTTCCGCCCGAGAAGGCGTTCAGCAGTCCGCCCTTGCCCCACACCATGTGCGCCATGGGGAAGTAGACGATCAGTGCCCAGAGGGTCATGAACACCAGCATGGCGCTGAACTTCATGCGCTCGGCAAACGCGCCGGTGATCAGTGCCGGAGTAATGATGGCGAACATCAATTGGTAAATCATGAAAGTCTGCTGCGGAATGGTGCCCGCGTAATCCGCGTTCGGCGCCGCGCCCACGCCCTTCAATAATGCGAAGCGCAGGTCCCCAAAGTACGAGTTTCCTTCGGCGAACGACAGGCTGTAACCCACCACGGCCCACAGCACCGTCACCAGGGCCAGCATGATGAAACTTTGCATCATGGTGCCGAGTACGTTCTTCTTGCGCACCAAACCGCCGTAAAAAAGAGCCAGGCCCGGGCCGGTCATCATGAGGACCAGCGCCGAACTGACCAGCATCCAGGCGTTGTCGCCGGCCGACTGAGCCGCCTTCACCGCCGTCTCCATCGCCGCCAGTTTCGCGTCGATCGTCTGAGGGGTCTGCGCCATCAGGGCGCCGCCGAGCAACAGAGCCAGACAGGTAATTCTTTTCATCTCCGCTATCACCTAAGTTGGATTGCCGCAGACGGGGCTAGCGATCGGTGCAGACAGGGCAGGTCACTTCCAATCATGCACCGGCCGGCGCAAACACTCAAACGAAACGTTTCTATCGGGTGGATTGAAATTTTCTATTTGTACCAGCCGCGGATTGCCGCTAGAATGGGCCTGAACTTAGTCGTTCCCGCCAACTCCGTCGTTCGCGCATTTCCACATCAAAGCAAAGGGGATAGAAGTATGAAGAGGACTCAGTGTGCCCGGGCGGGGTGTCTCTTTCTCGGGCTGGCGATGACGGTGAGCGCCGAGACCGTTCCCGCCAGCCTCTGGAGCGCCGGGCCGATCGACTTCAGCGGCCTGGTCGACGGCTACTACAGCCTGAATTTCAACCACCCGGCGTCGCGGACCAACCAGCTCCGGAATTTCGACGTGAAGGCCAACCAGTTCAGCCTGAACATGGCCAAGCTGACCCTGGAGCATGCGGCCGACCCGGTCGGTTTCCGCGTCGACCTCGGCTTCGGCCGGGCCTTCGATATGGTCCACTCGGGGGAGAAGGACCGGGGGGTGATAAACAACTTCGAGCAGGTGTTTGTCAGCCTGAAGCCGCCCAAAGCCAGGGGTCTGCAAGTCGACTTCGGCAAGTTCGTGACCGCGGCCGGGGCGGAAGTCATCGAGACAAATAGCAACTGGAACTACTCGCGCTCGCTGCTCTTTGCCTGGGCCATACCCTATTATCATTTCGGCTTGCGCGCCAGCTACCCGCTGCACAAGCACTTCAACGCCGGCATCCACCTGGTCAACGGCTGGAACAACGTCGAAGACAACAACAGCGGGAAGACGGTGGGGCTCATCGGTTCGTTCACCAGTTCCAAGGTCACCTGGACGCACACCTACCACGTCGGGCCGGAAAAGACCGACACCAACCAGGGGTATCGCCATCTGTACGACACGACGCTTCTGTTGACTCCCAGCGCGAAGGCGAATTTCTACCTTAACGTGGACTACGGTGTGGATAAGCAGATCACCGGCCGCAACTTCTCCTGGAAAGGCGTGGCCGGTGCGGCGCGCCTGGCGCCTACCGAGTGGTTCGCGCTCAGTCCGCGCCTGGAGTGGTTCAGCGATACCGACGGTTTCTCCACCGGCACCGCGCAGAAGCTCAAAGAGTTCACCCTGACCGCCGAATTCAAGATGAAGGACGGCATCCTCATGCGTCCCGAGTATCGGTGCGACTGGTCCGACACTCCGTTCTTCGACCGCGGCTCGGCGTCCGGAACGCACAAGAGTCAGACCACTCTGCTGGTGGGCCTCGTGGCCTTCTTCGGACCTAAGCGATAAGGAGGATTTTATGGGAGCCAACACTACACAAGCGCTCGGATTCACTCTTTTTCTGGCCGCCTTCGTGATCCTGGCGGCGGGCATGGCGGCGGGCGGCGGCGCGGTTCCGATCTTGATCGGTCTGGCGCTGCTGGCGGCCTCGTGCGCCGTGTTCTATCGCGCCAGGCCCTGGGAGCACCGGGAAGACTGACGACGCGTGAGAGGAGAACAAGCTATGGCATGGGCAGGAATATTAGTCGCATTACTGGGGTTCGTCGTGACCTTGGCGTCACTGGGGGTTGCGGCGACGACCGGCGGGCGCCTGGCGATGGTACTGGCGGGCATTGCCCTCAGCCTGACCGGAATTATCGGACTACTGAACGGCGCATACGTGAAGAACGCCATCTGGAGGAAACCGTGAAACGAGGAGTTGCATTGCTGTTGCTGGCGGCGGCGAGCGTGGCGGGACTGGCGGCGCAGGCCATCCCCGACGCCGACCTAAAGGCCGTCGAGGCGCCCAAGGCGGAGCTGCGCGCCAAGGGCGATCCCGACGGGTCGCTGACCGGCACCGTCGCCGACGTGGCCGTCAGCGACGCCAAGAAGGGCCTGTCCATCGCCGACGTGGTGAACCAGGTGGGACAGAACAAGATCGCCATCAACTTCGCCTGGACTCTGATCGCGGCCTTCCTGGTCATGTTCATGCAGGCCGGATTCGCGGCCGTCGAGACGGGACTGTGCCGGGCCAAGAACGCCAACCACACCATGATGATGAACTTCATGGTTTACGCGGTCGGGATGCTGGCCTACTGGCTGATCGGTTTCGCCATCCAGATGGGGGGCGTGGGGGGCGTGGCGAATCTCGGAGGCGCCGCTCCCCTGAACTCGGAGTACACCATTACGCTGTTCGGGAAAACCTTCGGGTTGTTCGGCCAGAACGGTTTCTTCCTCACGCACGCGGGGACATACGACGTCGGGGTGATGGTGGTCTTCCTGTTCCAGATGGTGTTCATGGACACGGCCCTGACGATTGTCACCGGCTCGGCCGCCGAACGCTGGAAATTCGCGGCCTTCCTGGTCTCATCGTTCATCATGGGCGCCTTCATCTATCCTTTGTTCGCCAACTGGGCCTGGGGCGGCGGCTGGCTGGCCAGCCTGGGCGCAAATTTCGGACTGGGCCACGGCTACGTCGACTTTGCCGGCTCGGGCGTGGTGCACGCCGTCGGCGGGCTCAGCGCGCTGGCCTGCGCGATTCTGGTGGGGCCGCGCATCGGCAAGTTCACCCGCCAGGGTAAGCCCAACGCCATCCCGGGGCACGACCTGGTTCTGGTTCTGATCGGCTGCTTCATCCTGGCCTTCGGGTGGTTCGGGTTCAATCCGGGCTCGACCCTGGGCGCGTCGGGCAACGGCAACCTGCGCATCGGTTCGGTGGCGGTGAACACCATGCTGGCCGGAATGGCCGGCGCCTTCGGTTCCATGCTCTACATGTGGCTGCGCTACGGCAAGCCGGATGCCTCGATGTCGGGCAACGGCCTGCTGGCCGGACTGGTGGCGATCACCGCTCCCTGCGGCTTCGTCAACCCGGTCAGCTCGGTTCTCATCGGCCTCGTCGGCGGCCTTCTGGTGTGCCTGTCGGTGGAGTTCGTCGAACGGAAGATGAAGGTGGACGATCCGGTGGGAGCGGTTTCGGTCCACGGCGTCAACGGCCTGTGGGGCGTCGTTTCGGTGGGCCTGTTCGCCGACGGCACGAGCAACTATGGCGGTTCCTGGAACGGCGTGAGCGGTTCGGTGCGGGGCCTGTTCTACGGCGACCCGGGACAACTGGTGGCGCAGTTGATCGGCGTTGGGACGCTGGTCGGCTTCGTGTTCGTGTTCAGCTTCAGCGTTTACTGGCTGGTCGACAAGGTCATCGGCCAGCGGGTGAGCGCCAAAGCCGAGCTCGAGGGTCTGGACCTGCCCGAAATGGGCGCGCTCGGCTATCCCGAGTTCGAACTCAAAGCGCGCACGATGGGAGCCTGACCGTGTCCGCCGCCCTGGCTCCGTCTCCACCGCACCTTCCGGCCGTTCCCTGGCGCGACCCGCACACGGTCGCGCCAGGCCGGCTGGCCGAAATCATCGATTCGCTAGAGTTGGCTTGTCGCGACAATCCGCAATCGGCCGACCTGCGCACCTGCCTGGGCATGGCCTACGCCATGAACTTCGAGGCCTACAAGTCGATGGACGCCCTGGAGGAGGCCGTCGCCCTAGAACCCGGCAACTTCATGGCGCAACTCAAGTACGCCGAGCTTCACTACCGCCTGCGCGCCCTGCCCCGGGCCGAAGAGGAAACGCTGAAAGCGCTGGCGCTGGCGCAAAACGGCTGGGAGCTTTCCATCGCGCGCAAGCAGTTGCAGGAAATCCGCGGGTTGTTTCGCGAGGGCACGCAAAAACCCGCCTGGACCAAGCCGTTGTGTGTCCCCGCCGGCGCGCTGTTGGCTCTCTTCGCGCTCTGCTCGGCGTTGGCGTTATGGTGGTAGCAGGTGCAGGAGCTATCTTTTCTCGCCTTGTGGTTGACCGGCGGCGCGGCCGAAGCCTCCCGCCTGCCGCTGGCCCTGCTGCTGGTGTTTGGTACGGCCAAGCTGCTGGCCGAGCTGTTCGAGCGGCTGGGACAGCCCGGCATCGTGGGCGAGATTCTGGCTGGAGTCATCCTGGGCCCCAGCCTGCTGGGGTGGATCGCGCCCAACGAGCTGCTGAAAACGCTGGCCGACCTGGGCGTGATGTTTCTGCTGTTCCGGGTAGGGCTGGAGGTGAAGCCCTCTGAGTTGATGAAGCTCGGCGGCACGGCCACGGTGGTGGCCATGGCGGGGGTGATGGTCCCGTTCGCCTTTGGCTGGCTGATCCTGGCCGCCTGGGGCGCGCCGCGCATCGAGGCGTTTTTCCTGGGCGCGGCCATGGTGGCCACCAGCATCGGCATCACCGCCCAGGTGCTGGCCGCGAAGGGGCTGCTGCGGCAGCGATCGAGCCAGATCATCCTGGCCGCGGCGGTCATCGACGACGTGCTCGGCCTGCTGGTGCTGGCGCTGGTGAGCAGCATGGCGCGCGGCAGCGTCAACTTGCTCGAGATCGGAATGACGGCGCTGGTGGCGGTTCTGTTCGTGGTGTTTATCGCCAAGTGGGGAACGCGCGCGGTGGGACGCGTGGTTCCCCGCATGCAAGCCTCGCTGCGGGTGGCCGAAGGCGAGTTTTCGCTGGCTCTGATCCTGCTGTTCGCGCTTTCGCTGGCGGCCATCTGGATCGGAATCGCGGCCATCGTGGGCGCCTTTCTGGCCGGCATGGCCCTGGCCGAAGGCGTGGGACAGCGCGTGCGCGACCTGTCCCACGGCGCCACCGAACTGCTAGTGCCGTTCTTTCTCGCCGGCATCGGCCTCCATGTGGATCTGAGAGCCTTCCAGACGCCCTCGATAATTTCTCTGGCGGTGGTCGTGCTGGTCGCCGCCGTAGTGTCCAAATTCATCGGTTGCGGCCTGGCCGCCTGGCCTCTGGGCCGGGCGGACGCCATCCGCATCGGCGTGGGCATGGTTCCGCGCGGAGAGGTCGGCATGGTGGTCGCCCAGATCGGCCTCGCCCTGGGAGTGATCCCGCAAAGCGTCTACAGCGTGGTGGTTCTCATGGCCGTCGCAACCACCCTGATCGCACCGCCGCTTCTGAAACTCGCTTACCGCGGAATCGAGAGCGCGGAGGCGGCGGAAGACGGTCTCCGTCTGGGCTGAAACTCGCGGACATCGTCCCACGCCGGGTTTCCAGATATACTGGAAGGTAAGGAGTCTTCCTTTTGCTGATCCGGCAATTTCTGCGCCTGGCCGTTCATACCCAGATGCTGCCCGTTCTCGAAAACGGCGAGGAGACGCTCGTTGGCGGGCAGGCGGTGATGGAAGGGGTCATGATGCGCGCCCCGCACAGCTACTGCGTGGCCGTGCGCCGGTCCGGCGGCGAGATCGTCACCGAAGAAGCGCCCCTGGGCAAGGTTTCCGAAAAGTACCCCGTTTTCAAGTACCCGGTGTTTCGAGGAGTGGGAACGCTGGGGCAGGCCATGTGGCTGGGCATCAAGGCCTTGCAGTTTTCCGCCAACGCGGCGCTCGACGAGCGGGAGTCGGAGAAGAAGTCGCAACAGATTCCAGGCTGGCTGATGGGATTGAATCTGTTGTTCTCGTTCGTGTTTTTCATCTTTCTGTACAAGTTCGTGCCCCTGTGGATGACCACGCAACTGGAGAAATGGTACCCGTCGTTAAGCGGCCGCATCGCCTTCAACGGGGTCGACGGGGTGATCCGCATCCTGATTTTTCTCGGGTTTCTGTACACGGTTTCGCTGTGGAAGGATATCCGGCGCGTGTTTGAATACCACGGCGCCGAGCACAAGGTGGTCTTCAACTTCGAGTCCGGCCGGCCCGTGACGGTGGAAAACGCGCAGCGGTTTTCGACCTTTCATCCGCGCTGCGGCACCAGCTTTCTGCTGGTGGTGATGATGATCTCGATGGCGGTCTACACGCTGCTGCCGTTCGACGGTTTCGCGGCCAAGTTCGTTTCGCGCATCGTGCTGCTGCCGGTGATCGCGGGACTCAGCTACGAGATGATCCGCTACGCGGCGCGCCGGCGCGGAGGCATGATGGCGGCCCTGACGCGGCCCGGCCTGTGGCTGCAGCGCATCACCACCAAGCCGCCCGCCGACGACCAGACGGCGGTGGCCATCCGCGCGCTCGAAGGCGCCATGGCTTTGGAGCAGGCACAGGGCTGCGTGCCCGAAATCGCTTAGAACCCCATGCAATACGCTAAAAAGCTCGAGGCCATAGAAGCGCGCTTCGAAGACCTGACGCGGCAAATGGCCGACCCGGCGGTGATCGGCGACAACGATCTTTACCGCAAGACCGCCAAGAGCCACCGCGACCTGGAAGAAGTGGTCACCAAGTACCGCGAGTGGAAGCGCAATCGCCAGGACCTGGAAGGCGCGCGGCCGATGCTCGAGGAGAACGATCCCGAACTGCGCGAGATGGCCCGCTCCGAGGTGGAGCGCCTGGAGCCGGAGCTGAAGAAGCTCGAGGAGGATCTCCGCATCCTGCTGCTGCCGAAGGACCCCCTCGACGAGAAGGACGTGGTGCTCGAGATCCGCGCCGGCGCGGGCGGCGACGAGGCCAGCCTGTTCGCGGCCGAGGTCTTTCGCATGTACTCGCGGCACGCCGAAGAGAAGAAGTGGCGGGTCGAGCTGACCTCGTCGGCGGACTCGCCGGCGGGCGGCGTCAAGGAAGTCATCGCCCTGATTAGCGGCGACAAGGTGTACAGCCGCATGAAGTACGAAGGCGGCGTGCACCGCGTGCAGCGCGTGCCGGTGACCGAGGCGCAGGGCCGCATCCACACCTCCACCATCACCGTCGCGGTGATGCCCGAAGCCGACGAGGTGGAGATCAAGATCGATCCCAAGGACATTCGCATCGACACTTTCTGCTCCTCCGGGCCCGGCGGACAGAGCGTCAACACCACCTATTCGGCCGTGCGCATCACGCACCTGCCGACCGGCGTGGTGGTCTCCTGCCAGGACGAGAAGTCGCAGATCAAGACCCGCTCCAAGGCCGAGCGCGTGCTCCGCTCGCGCCTCTACGAGATGGAACTCGAGAAGCAGCGCTCGCTGATCGGCGGCGAGCGCCGCAGCATGGTGGGCACCGGCGATCGCAGCGAGAAAATTCGCACCTACAACTTCAAAGAGAACCGCGTCACCGACCACCGCATCGGCCTGACCCTCTATCAGCTCGACCAGGTGATGGAGGGGCGGCTGGACACGATCGTCGACGCATTGACAACCCACTACCAGACGGAGAAACTGAAACAGCAGACCGAGGTTTCCGGTCCGGCCGCCGATGAACCTTCAGACCGCACTCCGCCAGGGAGCCGAACTTCTTGAGCGGGGCGCCATCCCCGCGCCCCGCCTGACCGCTGAAGTACTGCTGTGCCACGCGCTGGACCGCGAACGAGTCTACCTGTACGCCCACCCCGAAGAGGAGATCTCCGAGCGCGCCTGGGCCCGCTACGGGCGCTCTCTGGACGAGCGCCTGGGCGGCAAGCCCACGCAGTACATCACTGGCCGCCAGGAGTTCTACGGCCGGGAGTTCCGCGTCGGGCCCGCGGTGCTCATCCCGCGGCCCGAGACCGAGCATGTCGTCGAGACCGCTTTGCCGCTGTGCGCGGCCGGCGCTCGAGTGGCGGACGCCGGGTGCGGCTCGGGCGCCATCGCCGTGACGCTGGCGCTGGAGACCGCGGCCGGGGTCTGGGCCACTGATATCTCGCTCGAGGCGCTGGCGCTGGCCGGCGAGAACGCCCGGCGCCTGGGCGCGCGCGTGCACTTCCTCGCTTGCGACCTGCTGACCGCCTTGCCCGCGGCGTCGATGGACGTGGTGGTCTCGAATCCGCCCTATGTTCCGGACGGCGACGCCGGCGGCCTTTCGCGCGAGATCCGCGAGCACGAGCCCGCGGTGGCGCTGTTCGCCGGGCCCGCCGGCACGGAGATCTACCGCCGCCTGGCCGAACAGGCGCCGCGAGTGCTCAAGCCGGGCGGCTGGATCGTGCTCGAGCTGGGCTTCAAAATGGCCGCCGCGGTGGAGGCGCTCTTCACCGGCCCCTGGACGGAGGCGCGCGCGACGCCGGACCTGGCCGGCTTCCCGCGCGTCTTTTGCGCCCGCTTCGCGCCATGAAGACCATCTTCCACGTCGACATGGACGCCTTCTTCGTCTCGGTGGAGGAGATCTTCGACCCCAGCCTGAAGGGCAAGCCCGTGGTGGTCGGCGGCCGCCCGGACCAGCGCGGCGTGGTCTCGGCGGCCTCCTACGCCGCGCGCAAGTTCGGCGTGCATTCGGCCCTGCCGCTGCGCACGGCGTACAA
The DNA here is from genome assembly GCA_016213755.1 of Acidobacteriota bacterium. Lineage (GTDB taxonomy): Bacteria > Acidobacteriota > Terriglobia > Bryobacterales > Bryobacteraceae > JACQZT01. The sequence goes on from JACQZT010000498.1 coordinate 18,212, forward strand.
GCTCTGCCCGCGGGCCATCTTCCTGGACGGCCATCCGGAGCGCTACCGCGAGTATTCGCACCAAGTGTTTCGCGTGCTCCAGGGTTTTTCGCCGGTGGTCGAGATGGCCTCCATCGACGAGGCGTATCTCGATCTGACCGGCACCCAGCGCCTGCTGGGGCCGCCGCTCCAGGCGGCGCACCGCCTGCACGAAACCATGAAACGCGAGACCGGGCTCAACTGCTCGGTGGGCATCGCGCGCTCGCGCATGGTGGCCAAGGTGTGTTCGGACCAGGCCAAGCCGAACGGGGTGCTGTGGATCGTGCCGGGCGCGGAAGCGCGCTTCCTGGCGCCGCTGGACGTGCGCCGGATCCCCGGCGTGGGCCAGGTGACCGAGAAGAACCTGCACGCGCTGGGCATCCGCAAAGTGGGCGACCTGGCGCGGCTGGACGAGGCGTTTCTGGAAGCCCGCTTCGGCAAGTGGGGCCTGGCGCTGGCCGGCAAGGCGCGCGGAGCCGACGCGGGCGGCTGGTTCGACTCCGAGATCGGCGCCGGGGAAGATCCCAAATCCATCAGCCACGAGCATACCTTCGACACGGACACTACGGACTTGACGCGCCTGGACGCGACCCTGGCGCGCCTGTCGGAGAAGGTCGGCCGGCGGCTGCGCGAGCACGGCCTGTTCACGCGCACCGTGCAGTTGAAGCTGCGCTACTCGGACTTTTCCACCATCACGCGCGCGCACACCCTGGATCGGGCCACCGGCATCGACATCGAGCTGATCGAGCACGCCCGCGCGCTGTTCTTGAAGAACTGGAACGGCCGCCCGGTGCGGCTGGTCGGCGTGCACGCCGGTTCGCTGGAGGCGGCCGAGGGGCAGCAGATGAGCCTGCTCGACAACTCCCGGCAGGAGCGCTGGCGCAAGGCGCTCGAAGCGGTGGACAAGCTCCGCGACCGGTACGGCGAATCCAGCGTCTCGCTGGCCAGCGGCATGCAAGGCGGCTACCAGGAGCGCGTGCACGAGAACCCCGAGGGGCTGCCGGGGAAGGGGCCCGAGCGGCAGGGCCGGCGATGAGTCAATACAGTTCAGCGAACTTCGGAGGGAATCGTCTGCGCTTTCGCCTTGATCTGGCGAACACCGCGTTCAATAGCGTCCCACACAGCATCGGGGTCCATGGCGAAGTAGCGATGCACCACAATGTTGCGCATGCCGATGGCGCGCGTCCAGATCTCGTCCGGGTAACGCTCCCGGAAAGCCGGTGACAGCCCTCGCTCAGCCTCCCCGATGATCTGCAAGTGGCGGACGATCCACGTCTGAACGAGCTCGTCCGAATCGAAGGCGTGCCGGCCCCGCACGGCGTACTTCTCGATGGCTTCCGCCGCTTCGACGATGTCCTCCAGGCGAACGCGGTCGTCTCTCACAGATCCACTGCGGTGGCAAGAACCCGCTCGCGGATTCTCGACCGCAGTCCTTTCACGGTCACAACGTCCACCGGGCTGCCCAGAAGCTGCTCCAGAGCGATCAGGAAGCCGCCCAGGTCAAACAGGCTCCGCCCGGGCTCCAGATCCACCAGGAAGTCGACATCGCTCTGTGCGTCGCTCTCGCCCCGCGCGACGGAACCAAAGATCCTGACGTTGCGGGCGCCGTATTGCGCGGCCAGGCGGAGGATTTCGGGCTTCTTCGCAGTCCGTAACTCGGTCAGAGTCATCCTGCCTCCATTCTTGTCAAAACCGGCGGCGCCTTTGCAAGTCCTGTTGTTGTACGCTGGCTACGTATGCGCCGCACAATCCTGTTCCTGGCTCTCCTTTCGCTGCCGGCCTGGGCCCAGAGGGCCGGTTTGCGTGAAATCC
>JACQZT010000490.1 GCA_016213755.1 Acidobacteriota bacterium
AGCGCCGCCGCATCGAAAGCGCGGTGGCCGACCGGCACGGCGCGGACACCAATTACTTCCAGGACCGCCGCGCGCTCATCCAGCCGCCGGCGCCGAAGACCGTGCGCGACGCCGACCAGATCTCCATCCAGTGGACCACCGCCTACGCCGGACCCGACCCCATCCGCTCCTACCAGGTCTACTCGGGAGAGCGCCGCCTGTTGAGCCTGCCCTTCCGCCCGCATACCACGCTGGCGCCGCGCGAAGTAACCCTGCCCACCGCCGACGCCGGCGAAGGTCCCTTCCGCGTGGAAGCCTCGACGGACCCGCCGCGCGACTTCTGACGGGAGCGGTCAGCGGCGGCCCGTGCCGTGGTTCAGCCACAGGTCGAGCCGCGGGGCGTCCCAGGTGTAGGGCTTGTTGATGATGTCCAGGTCGCCGTCGCCGTCCACATCGGCCAGCCTGCCTTCGTGCCAGCCCTGGCCCTTCACCAGTTCCGCGGTGCGGAAGTTGCCCTTGCCATCGCCGTACAGGATCCAGGCCGTGGCGCCGGGGTGGTCCGGTTCCGGTTTTGCCGACCATTGGGCCATTTCGGCGGCGAAGATGTCCAGCTTGCCGTCGCCGTCGATGTCGCCCAGATCCAGCGTGTGGCCATGGATCACGTCGCGTTGAAGCAGCTTCCGGCAGGTCCAGGAGGCTGGCTTGGCCGGGTCACCCTGGGCCTCGCAAAGCAGCAGCGGGCCCGTGCCGTCGCCCGAGCCGATGACGATCTGCGCGGCCTTTCCGCGCTTGAACCTGCCGCCCCGGATGCGCCCGCCGGTCTCGCTGACCCGGATGGGACGGAAGCGGTTGCCGCCCTCGAATCTGAACCAGTAGTTGCCCGCCAGCAGATCCACCCGGCCGTCCCCGTCGACGTCGAAGGCGTCGATGCCCTCGCCCGCCTGTCCGGAGAAAACCGGTTCAAAGGGCCACGGCTCGGTGGTCTTCGGATTGGCGGGAATCCCGGCCAGGAACAGGGTCTTCGCCCGCTGGTTCCAGAACACCAGTTGCGGCTTGCCCAGCCCTTTGAAATCGCCGAAGACCTGGTCGTGATGCTGGTTGGCGCCTCCGCTCTTGATGACGCGGCGCTTCCAGGAGACGTCTGGATCGAAGTTTGGAAAGGGATTCTCCCACCACCAGAGTCGATTGCCGGCCGAGTCGTCTCCGAATACGATATCCGTGTCTCCGTCGCCGTCGATGTCATAGGCTGCGCCGCCGGCTTCGATCTTCAAAAAGTCTTTCTCGATGACGTATCGGTCCCAGCCTTTGGCCGCGCGCCGGAACCAGATCAGCGCCGGCGCCACCTGCCGGCAGCTCACCACGAAATCGGTGGCCGGGCTTCGCTGGTCCAGCCGGACGGCCAGCAGGCCGGTCTGCTGCCGCGACGTGCCCGGCGCGGCCAGATCGCCGTTCTTGCTGCTGAGGCGGACCCATTGGATATCGCGGGCCAGGCCAACGGCCGCGCAGAACAAGACGACGCAAAGACGAGCTGGATGCCGCATACTGCTCCAATCTACCGCAATAGTCTCGTGGACAGGCTACGAAACCCCGGAACTCGGCATAATGGTAGCGATGCCGGCTGTGTTGTGCTTGCTTGTGCTGTTCGCCGCCGCGTCTTCCCGCGAGCGCACCTTCGAGCTGCACCTGCAAATCGAGCCGCCGGCGCCGGCGTCGGTCTCCCTGCACGGATCGACGACGCCGTTTTCAACCGCGGGGCTGGCCGACGCCTCCGGCCGCGTGCGCTTCAAAGGCCTGCCGGCCGGGCCTTACACGGTCTCGGGCTTCGTGCGCGGTTTTGGGGAAGTGCGGCAGACCGTCGAAGTGAGCCCCAGCCTGGCGGATTCCAAGGGCCGGGTCCGGGTGACGGTGCGGGTGAAGGAAACCGGCAGATTGCCCGAGTCGTCGCGGCAGCGCGCGGGAGTTTCCGCGCGCCAGTTGAGCATTCCGGATCGCGCCTGGAAGGAGTACAGCGAAGCGCAGAAAAAACTCGAGCGCCGCGAGATCGAGGCCGCCATCGCGCACCTCGAAAAGGCGGTCCAAATCGCCCCGCAATTCGCGAGCGCCTGGAACAACCTGGGAACCATCGCCTATCAGACCCGCAAGTACTCTCA
>JACQZT010000499.1 GCA_016213755.1 Acidobacteriota bacterium
CGCCGGCAACGCCGACCTGGCCGGCAATCTGAGCGCCGCCGCGCACCTGATCCACGGCTCCTCGGAAGGCCGCTTCCACATCACGTACTGCCCCGGCCGCCTGACCCGGGCCGAGGTCGAGGGCGTCAACTTCCGTTACGCGCCTCTCGACGAGATGCTTCGGCGCTACGACCCGGAGAAATTGCAGGACGGTTTCAACGTGGTGGATGGAGAAGAGATCTTCTGCATCTCCAACCCGGCCCTGGGACTGTGGGCTTACCAGGGCCGCTTCGAGAAATCCGATTCATAAAGCGAGGGAGAACCAAAATGGCAAGACTCACACGGCGGCACTGCATTCAAGGCACTTTGACCGCGCTGGCCGGCGCGGGCGCGCCGGCAGCGCTGGCCGGGCCGTACCGCAAGCCGGCGCACGGCCGGCCCGGCATCAAACTAGCCGAGGTCTACGGCCCCAAACCGGACGCGCGAGCGAAACTGGCCACCCAGATCGGCGTGCGGCACGTCATCCTCACGGCGGCATCGGCGCTGAGCCGCATCCCGCGTGCGCGGTATTACGAGACGCTGGACAAGATCAAGGCCGATTATAAGGCGCTCGGCATGACCATCGCCGGGGTCGAGAGCCACCCCGTGCCGGCCGAGAAGATCAAGCTCGGCGTGGACGGTCGGGACGAGGAGATCGAAAACTACCGCGCCGCCATCGAGGCGCTGGGCAAGGCCGGTATCCCGGTGCTGTGCTACAACTGGATGGCCGGGCTGGGCTGGTATCGAACCAACACGAAGGCGCCCGAACGCGGGGGCGCGCTCACCAGCGAGTTCGATAACGCCGAAGCTATCAAACAGGGTCCCACGCGCTGGGGCGAAATCTCCGAAGAGAAGCTATGGGGCAACCTGGAGTACTTCCTGAAAGCGGTGATCCCGGTGGCCGAAAAGGCCGGCGTCAAGATGGCGCTGCATCCGGACGACCCGCCCATTTCGCCCCTGCGCGGCATCGGGCGCATCCTGATCAGCGCGAAGAACTACCGCCGGGTGCTGAACATCGTGCCCAGCCCGGTGAACGGCATCACGTTCTGCCAGGCCAACTTCCGGGCCATGGGAGAGGACATCGGGGCGCTGGCGCGCGAGTGGTGCCGGCAGAAGAAGATCTTCTTCGTCCACTACCGCGACATCCAGGGGCAAGGCCCGCGCTTCCGCGAGACCTTCCACGATAACGGACCCACGGACATGGCGCGGATGCTCCAGATCTACCACCAGAACGGTTTCGACGGACCCATCCGGCCCGACCACGCTCCCACGCTGGAAGGCGAATCCAACGACAACCCGGGCTACGCCATGGTGGGCAAAGTGTTCGCCTTCGGCTACATGAAGGGGATCATGGACGGCCTGCGCGTCCCTTATGAATGATCCGGCGCCAGAGGCGACCAGGGCTCGAGGAACTGGTCGGGCGGGCAGATCGGGGTAGGGTGTTGGAAGGTTACAGCATCCTGGAAGAGGTCACCGCGGAGTTTAAAACCGGGGATCAACCTTGTTCCTCGAGCTCTCCTCGCTTGCATGACAGCCTGAGGAAAGCACGCCGCGTGCCAAACCGAAACCGTTTGATTTCAATATAGAAATCCGCACTCACCGCGGTCGGCTGACAAGTTTTTGACCAATTCGGCACACTTGTGCCATCCCGAAACGGAAGCTTTTTCCGATCTGGAACCGACCGCTACTTGGCGTCGACGACCGGCAACGGGGCAGCCGGCCGCGAGACGGCGCCCTTCATGGCCTCGTCGACCATGATGTTGTTGCTCTCCAGCGTCTGGCCGGTGGCGCGGTCCAGTTCCACGCGGGCGCGGGCGTAGGCGCTGAGCGCGGCGACTTCGCCGGCCTGCGCGTTGGCCAGGTCGCGCTGGGCTTGAATCACGAAGAAGATGGTCGAAGCGCCCAGTGCGTATTTCTTCTGCTCGGCGTCCAGGTTCTGCTCCTGGAGCGTGCGGTTCTTGGTGGCGGTCTGGTGGCGGGCGCGGGTCTGCTGGACGCCGATCATGGCGTTCTGCACGTCCACGCGCACCTGGTTGATCTGCTGCTGCTGCTGTATCTCGGACTGGCGCAGGCTCAACTGCGCCGACACCATGTCGGCCTGCGCGGAACGGTTGCGCAGGGGGATATTGAGCTGGAAGCCGAAGGTGTAGTCGGGGAAGTTCCGGGCGAACATCTGCCGCAGCACGTTGCCGTAGCCGCCCAGGAAGAACGGATCGATGGCCGCGGCGTTGCGCGGCTGGGCCGGCAGTCCGCCCAGGCTGGGCACGGGCAGGGAGTTGATTTCGCCCGACAGCGCGTTGTTGTTGAGCGTCATGTAGGCGTCGAGCTGCGGCATCAGCGCGTTCCGGCTGGCTTTCAGATTGATGTGGGCGTTGTCGAGCTGGATGCGCGTGCGGCCCAGTTCGGGACGGTTGTCCAGGGCGCGGGCGATCAGATCCTGGATGGGCTGGATCTGCTCCAGGTCGGGAACCCGGATGCGGTCGGTGGGCACGATGCGCGCCTCGGCCAGCGCCGGGCTGGCCACGCCGGTGCGGCTGAGCGCATTCTTAAGAACCGTCTCCTGCTGCAAGACCTGCGTCTGGGAGACCACCAGGTCCTGCTGCCGGGCGGCGACCTCGGCCTCCGCCTGGACGATGGCGATGGGCGCCAGCGTGCCGATTTCTACCTGCTTCTTGTTGTCGTTGTACAGCTTCTCCGCCAGGGTCAGGGCCTGGGTGCGGACCTTGACGTCTTCGTTGAAGCTGACCAGGTCCCAGTACAGGTTGATGACCGAGGAAACGGTGGTAATCACCTGCTGGCGGAACACCATGTCCGATACGTTCCGGTTGTTCTTGGCGATGCGGATCAAGCGCGAGTTGAGCGCGCGGCCGAAGCCCTGCAACAGGGGCTGGGTGATATTCAGGCTCAAGGCGCCGGTGGTGGAGGGGTTGAAATCGTTGCGTCCGGAACTGGACATCAGGTTGCGGCTGGTCAGGCCCAGCGTGGCGCGCGTGCCGGTGAGGAAGCCCTGCTGAAGCTGCAAGCCGCCGTTATTGACGGTGGAGACGATGGAGTTCGCGCCCACGATGAACGAGTTGACCTGCGGCGCCGTGAAGTGACCCCAGGAGTAGTTGGTGGAAAGCACCGGGTCGAGGCTGGGGATGCCGGCCGGGGACGCCGCGCCCGTCGTGCCGCCGGATGTGGCGCCGCCGCTCGAAACCGCGGTCGAGACGCCGCGGATGGCGCCGCCCGCCTTGGCGCGATCCAGGTCCGCGTCGGCCAGCAACAGGCCGTAGCGCTGCAACTCGATGTCCAGATTGTTTTCGAGCGACAGCGCGATAGCGTCTTGCAGCGAGAGGTACAGCCGTCCGGCCCGCAGCAGCGATTCCAGCCGGGTCGAGTTGGCCAGGTTAATGGGCGCCACCTCCCTGGCCCGGTACGGGTAGGTGAGATTGGAGAGCCGGCCGCCCGGCTCGGCCAGGGTAGCGTTGGGGCCGCTCCACTGCTGGGCCGGGAGGGCCGTTGCCAGCATCAACCAGGCACAAAACAAGCTCAGACTGCTTCGCATGCGGTTCATGAGTCCTTTCATCCGGCCGAAAAACACCGTCCTACAAACTGTCAAAGACGTAATGAACGGGGTGGATGTTCCCGATTTTCCAATCCTAGCAAAGTCTTGCGGCCGAACCGGAAGATCCGGCTGACGCCGCCAGCGCGGGGCTGGTATATTGCCCCTGTGGAACCTCAATCCGATGCGATCCTGAGCTTGTTCGAACAGACCGGGGCCTACTTGCGGGGCCATTTTCGCCTCACCAGCGGGCTGCACAGCCCGGAGTACCTGCAATGCGCCAGGGTGTTGCAGCATCCGCGCCACGCCGAGGCGCTGGGCGCGGCTCTGGCGGCCCGGCTGCGCGAGCTGGCCGGGACCGGCGGGATCGGCCTGGTGGCGGCGCCCGCGCTGGGCGGCCTGATCATAGGCCACGAAGTCGCGCGCGCGCTGGGCGTGCGTTTCATCTTTACCGAACGCGATGCGGCCACCGGCAAAATGACGCTGCGCCGGGGCTTTTCGGTGGCGGCGGGCGAGAAAGCGGTGCTGGTGGAGGACGTGGTCACCACCGGCGGCAGCTCGCGCGAAGTGGTCGAAGTGCTGCGCGACGCGGGCGCGGAGGTGCCGGCGGCGGGTTCCATCATCGACCGCTCGGGCGGCGCCGCCGAGGTCGGAACCCCCCGCGTGGCCCTGGCGACGCTGCGCGTGACGGCGTACCAGCCCGATGCCTGCCCGCTGTGCGCCCAGGGCCTGCCGGTGGTCAAGCCCGGCTCGCGCCCGGGCGCGTGAGTCCATGCGCCGCCTCAAAATCACGCTTTCCTACGACGGCACGGACTACTGCGGCTGGCAGGTGCAACCGGGCCTGCCGACCATCCAGGGCACGCTCGAAACGGTCCTGGGGGAGATCGAAGGGCGGCCCGTGGATGTGGCCGGTTCGGGCCGCACCGACGCGGGCGTGCACGCGCTGGCACAGGTGGCGGCCTGCACCCTGGCCAACCCGATCCCAGCGCCAAACCTGAAGAAGGCTCTTAATCGGCTGCTGCCGGGCGACATCCGCGTGCTTTCGGTCGAAGAGGCCGCACCGGACTTTCACCCCCGCTTCCAGGCGCGCGCGAAGACCTACGAGTACCGCCTGTGGCGGGGCGAGGTTTGCCCGCCTTTCGAGCGGCGCTACCTGTACCACTTTCCCTATCCCCTCAACGAGGAACATTTCATCGCGGCCGCGCCGGTTTTCGCGGGCGAGCACGATTTTTCGGCCTTCGCGGCCTCGGACGAGAGAGACGCCCAGGGCGGTTCGAAAGTGAGGACGGTCTTCGAATCGCGCGCCTGGCGCGACGGCGAGCGCCTGTTCTACCGCGTCCGCGGCAGCGGCTTCTTAAAGCACATGGTGCGCAACCTGGCGGGGGCGCTCCTCGAAGCGGGGAAGGGAAATCGGACGGCGGAGGACATCCGCGCGCTGCTCGAACCGGGCGCCGCCGGAAAGGCCGCCCCCGCCGCGCCCGCGCGCGGGCTCTTCCTGTTGGGTGTGGAATACGATTAGGCCCGCGGCGCCTTCACC
>JACQZT010000501.1 GCA_016213755.1 Acidobacteriota bacterium
GAGGCGCAGGCCCCGCGCCGGCCATGACCGAATTCGGCGAAAGCCTGATCCCGGACGCGCCGCGCCGCGGTCGCATCAGCCGCTTCGGCCCCGCGGCGCTGCTGATGACTCCCCTGGCGGCGATCCTGTTCCAGGTTTACGTGCCGCTGTTCTTCCAGTACCTCTCCTACCTGGAACTGCCGCTGCTGGTCACGGTCTACTTCGCCCTCATGCGGCGCGGCCCCATCGGCGGCCTTTTGCTGGGGGCGGGCATCGGCCTGGTGCAGGACTCGCTTTCGGGCCAGCCGCTGGGCATGTTCGGCATTGTGAAGACCATGGTGGGTTACTTCGCGGCCTCGGTGAGCCTGCGCTTCGACGTCGAGAACCCCATCGTCCGTCTGATTCTGGCCTTCTTCTTCTTCTTTTTCCATCAGTTCTTCTACTGGGTGCTGGCTAGCGCCCTGCTGGGCCAGCACCTCGGCTTCGATCCCCCCCAGACGGCGATTTCCGGCTTGTTAAATGCGGCCGTCGCGCTTCCCTTATTTCACGTTTTGGATAAACTGAAAGAGAGGGGCTGAGTTTGCCCGCGGCGCCGTGTGACCCTGTTTCCCATTGAGCGGATCAAAGCGCGGATCGCCTCCCAGCCGCCGCTGAGGGACGACGCCAGATTTCCGTCCGGAAAGATCGCCTTCTTCCAGTACCTGGTGGTGGGAACCTTCGTCTTCCTGATCAGCGGCTTCTGGGAGCTGCAGATTCGCAATCCCGAGTTTTACAACGAGAGGGCCGAACGCAACCGCATCAAGTCGCAGCCCATACTGGCGCCCCGCGGCAAGATCCTGGACCGCGACGGCCGGGTGATCGTCGACAGCCATTCTTCGTTCAGCCTGGCGCTTTCCCGGGACAACCTGAACCCGGCGCACCTCGGCTACATCGCCGAGGGCCTGGGCCTGGATCCGGCGGAGGTGGAGGCGCGGCTGCGGCGTTTCCGCTCGCGGCCCAGCTACGAAGCCATCATTATCAAGGAGGAACTGACGCCCGGCGAACTGGCTTTCGTGGAGGCGCACAGGGACTCGGAAACCTTTCCCGAGCTCGAGCTGCTTCAGGATCAGCGCCGCCTCTATCCGCGCGACGGTCTGGCCGCGCACGTCATCGGCTACGTCGGCGAGGTGAGCGAAGCCGAGCTGGATGCGGCCGAGTTCGCCCGCTACAACCAGGGCGATGTCATCGGCAAGTCCGGCATCGAACGCCAGTACAACGAAATCCTGATGGGGGTGGACGGCCAGCGCCGGGTCATGGTGGACAACCGGGGCAAGGTGCGCACGGTCATGGGGATTAAGGAGGCCGTCCCGGGAAAGAACCTGCAGCTCACCATCGACCTGGATTTGCAGGCCGTGGCCGAACTGGCCATGGAGAACCGGCGCGGCGCCGTGGTGGCGCTGGACCCGCGCAACGGAGACGTGCTGGCCATGGTGAGCCATCCGGCCTTCGACCCCAACAAGTTCGCCGGACGCATCCGGAACCGGGACTGGATGGAGATCATCAGCGACCCGGAAAAACCTTTGCTCAACCGCGCCCTCCAGGCACAGCTCGCGCCCGGCTCCACGTTTAAGCCCATCGTCGCCCTGGCGGGTCTGGAATCGGGAGCGATTGACGACCAGTTTCAGGTGCACTGCGGCGGCGGGGCGGCCTTCTACGGGCGCTACTTCAAATGCCACATCAAAGGCGGTCATGGAAACGTCGAGTTGCACAAGGGACTGACCCAATCCTGCGACGTCTTTTTTTACAACGCCGGCAATCGGATGGGGATCGACAAGATCGCACAGTACGCCGAGCTGGTCGGGCTGGGGCGGCGGACCGGAATCGATCTGCCGCACGAGGCCGAAGGCCTGGTGCCCTCCAGCAAGTGGAAGGCGCGCACGCTGCGCCAGAAGTGGTACGCCGGCGAAACGATTTCCGTGTCCATCGGACAAGGCGCGCTGACCGTGACGCCGCTGCAGATGGCGTACGCCATGGGCGGTCTGGCCACCGGCGGCGTCTGGCATCGCCCGCACCTGGTGCGGGATCGCAAGGACGACGAGCGGGCGCGCCGCGTGGAACTGAATCTCGAAAACCTGAACAAGGTCATTGACGGCATGTACGGAGTGGTGAACGAGGGCGGGACCGGAGGCCGCGCGCGCTTGCCTGGCCTGGAGGTCTGCGGCAAGACCGGCACGGCGCAATTGGCTTCCAACGAGGTCCTCAAAGGCACGGCCCTGGGGCGCACGATGAAGGACAACGCCTGGTTTGTGGGATTCGCTCCGCGCCAGGCGCCGGAAATCGTCGTCGTGGCGCTGTTCGAGGGCGGCGAACACGGACCGGCCGCGGCCCCCATCGTGCGCGATGTCCTGAAAGTCTATTTCGACAAGAAGGCGCGCCAAGCGCAGCGGCAGACCCAGATGGCCCGCCTGCCGAACCTGCTGGGTGCGCCGCCGGGGCCGGGCCAAAGCCTGCCCGGCGCCCTCCAGGAGCAACGCTAGCATGGCCCGCTACCGCACCCTGCGCGACCTGGATTGGCCCCTGCTGCTGATTACCCTGGCCCTGTGCGGTCTGGGTATCCTGCAGATTTACAGTGCTACTCACGACACCGTCTGGCGCGATGCCTGGTGGAAGCAGTTGGTGTACGTTTCGGTGGGTTTGATGGGCATGTGGCTCATCAGCAGGGTCGACTACCATACCCTGCTGGGGCAGGTGCCGGTGCTGTACGGGATCACGATCGTCACCCTGGTGGCCGTTTTCATGGTCGGCGTCAAGGTGTTTGGCTCGCGGCGCTGGATTCCCATGCCGGGCGGGTTCCGTTTTCAGGTGTCGGAATTCGCTAAACTGGTGTTAGTATTGCTTATTGCTCGGTACATGACCGAGTTGAAAGGCGAGCGAGTGGAAGCCCGGGACCTGCTGCGGTTGGGCGGGCTGGTGGGTCTGCCGATGCTGCTGGTGATGAAGCAGCCGGATCTGGGCACCTCTCTGACGTATTTGCCGATCCTGGCCGCGGGCGTTTTCCTGGCCGGGATTCGCTGGCAGTATCTGGCGATGGCTGTGGTCTTAGTGGCGCTGGTGATGCCGCTGGGGTGGCGGTTTGCGCTGCGAGACTACCAACGGGAGCGGCTGCTGACCTTCACCGATCCGGGACGAGATCCCCGCGGGTCGGGTTACCAGGTCATCCAGTCGCAGATCGCTGTCGGATCGGGCGGTGTCTGGGGAAAAGGAGTGACGCGCGGGTCTCAGACCCAGTTGCGGTTCCTCCCGGTGCCCCATACGGATTTTATTTTCTCGGCCTTCTCCGAGGAGCACGGTTTCGTCGGAGTGGTCGTTGCGTTAGGCTTGTATTTCCTGCTGCTGATGCAGATTGTGCAGAACGCACAGATGGCGCCGGACCGAGCCGGCATGTATATCTGCATGGGAGTGGGCGCGTTGCTGATGTTTCATGTGTTGGTGAACGTCGGGATGGTGGTGGGACGGATGCCGGTGACTGGCATCCCGCTGCCTCTGATGAGCGCCGGCGGCTCCAACACGCTGTGCACGTTTTTGATGCTGGGGCTGGTGAACAACGTCCGGCTCCGGCGGTTTGTGAACTGATTATAAGACGAAGCGGCCCGGAGCGGGCCTGCGACGGAAGGAAGTTCACGGGTTTCGGTTTTGAAAAGTTTTAGGGAGCCGCCGCCAGGCTCCGGATCGCGGTCAACCGCCGGGTCCGGTCGAGCCAGGGCGCGCGGCGCCCTTCAGCGGCCGGGAGCGTCTGAGCCAGCGACCTCCGTTCCCGGCGGCTGGAAGCAACCGGCGAATTACCGAGCCGCCGGCGCAATCGCGGCCGCGGTTTCCCGGATTCGAAGTATGCCAGCGCCGAGGCCCCGCCTCGCGCCGAGGAGCCTGAGATCGAAACCGCGGCGGCCGGC
>JACQZT010000069.1 GCA_016213755.1 Acidobacteriota bacterium
ACGTTGAGCGGGCTCCAGTCGAACTGGGCGGCGTTCGGAATGCCGTTGGCGGGGCGGCTGGGCGGCACCGGGTCGGGCGGCTTGTTCTGGGTCTGCGAGGGGAAGTACTCGTCCCAGCTCTGGGGATCGGGATAGGCGCCGTGATAGATCTTGCCGCCGCCCACGACGCGGTAGCCGTGCGCGCGGAAATGCTGGGCCAGCGAGACCGCCCCGGGCCCGGTGGGCGACTTGCGGAACGGCTGGCTGTTGTCGTAAACCCCGGAGGTGGCCGGCCGGATGCCGGTCATCAGCGCGGCGCGCGACGGGTTGCACAGCGGCGCGGCGCAGTGCGCGTTGGTGAACAGCACGCCGCTGCGCGCCAGCCGGTCGAAGTTGGGCGTCACGCTGTCGGGGTGGCCGCCCAGGCAGCCGATCCAGTCGTTCAGATCGTCAACCGCGATAAAGAGTACGTTGTGCGGATTCGCGGGCGCGGCGACGGCGCCGGCCCCCAACGCAGCAAGAAAATTCCGGCGATTCATAAACACCGATCATAGCCCATCCCGCTTGCGCCCGGCCGCGCGATTCCCTAATCTCAACAGCATGTACCGGTTATGCGCTGTCCTGTGCCTGCTTTTGCCCGCGTTGGCCGCCGATCTGCCGCTGTTCTACACCGAGCCGTATCTGTTGAGCCTCGAACCATCCTCGTCGATGGACGTCTGCTGGCTCACCAGCGAGCCCGCGCCCGAGTCCTTCGTCGAGTTCGGTCCTGGCGCGGACGATTCCCGCAAGGTAAAAGCGGTGACTTACGAGATCGAAGGCATGAACACGGTGGACGCCAAGGGCAACTACACCGTGCCCCTCAAGGTCTACCAGCAGATCGCTCGTCTGACGGGCCTTGAACCCGGCGCGCGCTATTCTTATCGCGTCACCAGCGTCTCCTCCACCGGATTCCGGAAGTCTCTGGGGGGCTTCCGGTTCCGCACCGCGCCCGGCGCCGGAGCGCCGCTGCGCTTCGTGCTGCTCTCGGACCTGCAACTGCGCAAGCAGATCCCACAGACGGTCCTGATGGCCGGCCAGGAGGGCCCCGACTTGATCCTGTTCAACGGCGACATGGTCAACGACCCGCGCAAGGCCGGCGAGTGGTTCAGCGCGCCGGGGACCAAGGAGGACGATTCGCTGCGCTTCTTCAACGTCATGCAGCAGATCGAGGGCGGCGCCCGCCTGCTGCAATACGCGCCCATTTATCCCTCGCCCGGCAACCACGAGATCGACCAGCAGGACCTGCTGGCCAGCCGCGCCGAATGCACCCCCGAAAAGCTGTCCATGCGCATTTACATGCAACTGTTCCGCACGCTCTACCCGGAGCAGCAATACGGCTACCGCGGCAAGCACTGGTATTCGGCCGACTTCGGCGACCTGCACGTGGTCTCGCTGGCCCTCAACCGCTGGTTTTCGTGGGCCGCCGCGCTGAAACCCGGATGGTTCCTGTTCGAACGGATCGAGGCCGGCAGCCCGCAGTACAACTGGCTGGAAGAGGATCTGAAGGCCGCCGGCCGGCGGCGTTACGTCTGGGTCACCCAGCACTGGCACATGTTCAACCGGGCCACGGACATCGACGTTCCCTATACCGATCCGCTGCCCTCGGCGGAAAACCCCGACGGCGTCACCTACGACAAGAGCGCCGACTACCTGATGCGCGACCTCAAGCCGTTGTACGAGAGCGGGGGCGTGAACGCCGCCAGTTTCGGGCACTCGCACGTCTATGAGCGCTACCGCATCAACGGCGTCCACTACATCGAGGCCGCCAGCATCGGCAACACTTACCGCGGGGCGAAGGACCCGCCCTGCTCCACCAACCTGAACGTCTGCCCGGATGCGGACGAAACGCGCTTCCGCTCCTTCCTGACGGTTTCGCTGGACGCCGCCGAAGGGATCGTCGCCGAAGCCACTCAAACCAGCATCGAAACCGATCAAGTCGGGTTTGTCGGCCGGGTCTGGGACCGCTTCCGCATCGCGCCCCCGCTGACCGGCTACTGAACGGAGCGGTGGCGCTGGCGCAGTTCGCCGGCCAGTTGTTGGATCTCGGCCAGGTCGCGTTTCATCTCGCTCCAGCCGTACCACAGCGCGTAGTCCGGGTTGGCGTGGAAGGTGCCCTGGAAGGCTCTCATGCGGTGTTCCAGGTGCATCACGAAGAGCCTCTGCTCGATGGGCGTCGGCGCGTCGTGGAAGGTCAGCAGGTCGGGGTAGGCGAAGGCGTATTCCTTGGGTTTGGGCAGCACACCGTCCTTATACAGGCCGGCCACGATCTCGATTCCCTGCGCCATCAGCCGGTCCGCCTCGCGGATCATCTGGTCGCCCTTCTCCAGTTCCGCCTGGGCGAAGTTCGCCGAGTGGCACTGGTGGCAGACGCCGAGCATTTTCTTGCGCTCGGCCTGCCATTCCTCCTCGCTCAGGCGCGCCACCTTGGCGCCCTTCACGACTTCGAGGCGGCCGGTGGGTTTGCCGTCCGGATCGAGCACGCCCAGGCCCTTGAGGATGGTGGCGCGGTCGGCGGCCCACTGCTTGTCTTGCGGCATCGGCAACCGCACGGCCAAAAAGCCCCAGGCGGTCATCACCTGGTGGTCGCCCTTCTGCATGTGGCAGGTCTGGCAGGCCGGAGCGGCGGTGGTTTCGGGCAGGGTCTTGTTCTGCTTCAACAGGGCGCGCACGCCGTGCTTGGAGGCCGAGTACATCTCCCACTGCGGATGATCGAAGCCCATGTGGCAGGTCTGGCAGGCCTGGGGCTGCCGGGCTTCGACCACCGAAAAGGTGTGGCGCGTGTGGCAGGCGTCGCAGGAGGCGGTTCCGAAACCCGGACCGGTTTTCTTCAGCTCCCGGAATTCGGCCTCGGTCTTGACGCCGATCTTGTGGCAGCCGCCGCAACCCTTCATGCCATCGATTAGGGCCACGGGTTGGGCGTGGGTGGTGGGCATAGCCTTCAGGGCCGCCCACGCCAGGGCATGCTTGCCGCCCAGGAACTGCTTCACTGGTTCGGGGTGGCATCCCTGGCAGGTTTCATGGGTGGGAATCTTAACTTTGGCCGCGTCGGTTGCGGACGTGTGGCCGTCGCCGTGACAGATGGAGCAATCGATACCGTTGCCGGCATGTTTGCTCAACTGCCAGTCGGTAACGATGC
This sequence comes from Acidobacteriota bacterium, assembly GCA_016213755.1. Taxonomy (GTDB): domain Bacteria; phylum Acidobacteriota; class Terriglobia; order Bryobacterales; family Bryobacteraceae; genus JACQZT01. Next base: position 3,155 of record JACQZT010000069.1, read on the forward strand.
TGGGGGTGGTTTTCTTGTGGCACTCGACGCAAGTATCCGCCGCGCCGAGCGTGAAAGCGATCAGGAAAGCAAAGACCAGCCGGTGCATGGGGCACACTCCTGTTGCGGAAAAAGTATAAGAAGATATCTTAATCCGAAGTATGCCCCAAGTCTGTGACTTTCGTCACACACGATTCTAGCGCTTGCCGAAGGTGAAACCGATCTCGGCTTCCCATTGGTCCATGCGCAGACGGATGTTCTGCCGGCCGAGGGCTTCCAGGCGGTTGGGGCCGGTCACGCTGGCCGAAAAGGCGCGCTCCAGGGCGAAGTGGAACTCCTTGCCGCCGCCCAGGACGCGCGAGAACCCCAGGCTGGCGTGGTGTTTTTCCACACCCGGCGCCAGGATGTTGAACAGCATCTCGGATTCCGGAATCGGCTGTCCGGCCGCCGAGAAGCCTCCGCGCAACGTCCAGAGCTGGTTGGGCCGGATCTGCACGCCGAAGCGGGCGATGGAGATATCCTGCCAGCCGAATCCGGCGCCGCCTTCGTCGCCCAATCTCGCCTTCATCAGGTTCGGCAGCATCGGGTTGCCGATGGACTTAACCTGCGAGTAGAAAATCCGCCCGCCGTCGGCGGTGAAAGTCACCTTGCCGTTCGGGCTGATGGCCACTCCGCCCGACCAGGCCGGGGGAATGTCGAAGCCGCCCTGCCCGGCGAACAGGCCGCTGTACTTGTCGAGCTTGGACATCTTGATGCGCGTTTGGTAAAACGTGCCCGCCGCGAAGTATTTGGACCACTGGCCCGTATAGCCGACCTTCGCGCCAATGCCCATCGAGCTGTCGGTTTTGTTGTCGGTCAGCTTGGAAGCGTCGCGCGAGAACTGGCTAAACGCCTTCAGTCCTTCGGCCTTGAACATCTGATAGCTCACAATCGCCGTCAGGCCGATGGAGTGCTGGCCGGCGAACTTGCGCGCCACGGTTGGCGCCACAAAGAGCTGGCTCAGGTTCACGCCGGTGGGAGCAAAGCCGAACGCCGGCGACAAGTAGTTGGAATTCATCCCGCCGCTGCCGTACATCGCCACGCCGAAAGAGGTATTGGCCCCCTTCATCCAGTTGACGCCGAACGAGGGAACCAGGAACATCTTCGAACCGCTCTCCACCCTGCCCGGCGCCAAACCGAACGTGCCGGGGAAACCCGACGGGGCGCCCGTGACGGTGTAGTCGCGGTGGGATTGAAGAAATTCACGCCCAGATCAAAACGGCTGCCGACCCAAGCCAGGTTGGCCGGGTTGCTTGCCGCCGCCAATGCATTCTGCGGCGAGGCCGTGCAGGCACCCGCCAGGGCCCGGCACTGGGTGCCATAGCCATTCGAGAAATAGCCGTCGGTCGCCCATACCGGCGCGACCGAGAAAACAAGTAACACAACTCAAAGAGTTTTAGGTCTTAATATTGGGTTCACAGATAGGCCGATGCAGCTATCCGAGGAAGGTGACAGTCCGGGTCAAGATTCACTTCCAGGAGCAGTTAAAGACCTGGAACTCCCGGATGGGCGCCGGTTTCAGTGTTGAGAAAAACCGCAAAAGAGGATATCGCTGCTCGGAGACTCAGGCGGACATCTGGGTGTCGTTGTCGTGCCAGGCGCTGATCTTCAGCCGGCGGCATACCCAGCACAAGTCCTCGCTGGAAATCGGGGCGGATTCGGACCCGCAAATGGTGCATTTGGCGGTTCGCCGCAAGCGGTCCGCCTCGAAGGAGCTTTTGGCCCGATCCAATAGTTCTTGCGGAACCACGGACGCCGAGCCTGTCGCCAGTTTACGTTTCATTTTGCTCCTGTATCCACCACTGTACTACAGGTTCCGCGGCGAAGATAGCCGGGAAATCGCCTCATCAGGCGGCTCGTCGGCTGCCGAGCACGTATCCGGCATCCAGCGACGCGGCGCAGCGCGGGCACTTCTGACCCGGTTGGACGAACACATGCCTGCCGGCCAGGATCACGCGAGCCTCCACGGTATGGGTGCAGATTGGGCAGTGGACACCTCCCGGGGCACTCTTCATCGCGGGTTTCACCAGCACCTTCATCGTTTCCTCCCTTCTCAACTCTTCAGACGCGGGCAAGCGCCGAAGAGATGTAAGAAGAACGTAAAATTCTTACCGTTCTATCGGTCGAATCGAGCCGGAGGTTAGTGAGAAGTTGAGGCCGCGCCGGGATCAGTCGCCGGTGGCGGGCGCTTCCAGCGGCGCGGCGTGGCGGCGGCGCGCCAGCCACGCCTTGACATCCTCCACGTAGGCGTAGCCGACCGGCACCACCAGCAGCGTCAGCAGCAGGCACAGGGTCTGCCCGCCGATGATGGTCACCGCGATGGCCGAGCGTTGCGAGGCGCCCGCGCCGATGCCCACCGCCGTCGGGATCAGCCCGGCGACGATCGAGAACGTGGTCATCAAGATGGGCCGCAAGCGCACCCGGTTGGCCTCCAGAATCGCCTTGCGCAGGGGCATCCCCTGCTCGCGCAACCGGTTCATGTAGTCGATCTGCAAGATCCCGTTCTTCTTGACGATGCCCAGCAGCAGGAGCACGCCCAGGGCGCTGAACAGGTTCAGGCTCCGCCCGGTGGCGATCAGCGAAATCAAGGCGAAGGGAATCGACAGAGGCAGCGTCAGCAGGATGATGAACGGGTGCACCAGGCTTTCAAACTGCGCCGCCAGCACCATGTACATGAAGATCGACGCCAGGCCGATGGCCAGCAGCATGTTGGCCGTGGTTTCCTCGAGGACCTTCACCTGGCCGGAGAACTTCATCTGGTAGCCCGCCGGCAAACCGACCTGGTCGATGATCTGCTGGGTCTCGGCCGCCGCCGCGCCCAGCGAATGGCCGGGGGCCACGTTTCCGTAAATGCCGACGGAGAACTGCCGGTTGTAGCGGTCGATGCGGCTGGGACCCAAACCTCGCTCGAGCCGGGCAATGGAATCCAGCCGGATCAATCCCAACCGCGAGGAGGGCACCAGCAGGCGGCTCAAGATCTGCGGGTCGTCGCGCTGCGCGCCGGTCAGGCGCATGGTCACCGGGTACTGCTCGGAGCCTTCCTTGAATGTCGAGATCTCGTCTTCGCCCGACATCAGCAACCGTACCGCGCTGGCAATGTCCGACACGCGCACGCCCAGATCGGAGGCCAGCGAGCGGTAGATCACCACCTGCAATTCCGGGTTGTTGAGCGAGAGGTTCACGCGGATGTCGGCGACCGATTCGGCCGCCATCAACTTCTGGTTGACTTCCTTGGCGATGGGGATCAGCTTGTCCATGTCCGGTCCCAGCAACATGGCGCGGATGGGGGCGAACGTGTCGCGGCCGCCCAGCACGTTGGGAAACGTCACGCGCGGGCGGGCGAATTGGTACTCGCGCAACACCCCGCGGACCCTCTGCCCCATGGCGGTGATGTCGTCGCGCTGGTCCTCGGGTTTCAGCAGCACGGTGATAAAGGCCTGCGTGACGCGGTCCATGTGCGAAGAGGTCTGCGGGATCACCGTGGTTACACCCGGTATCTTCTCAAGCTTCCTGGCAGCCTCGATCACCACCTTCTCGGTAGCGACCAGCGAGGAGCCTTCGGGCAGTTCCATGAAGACCGAAAGCTCGTTCTGATCTTCCTGGGGCATCCAGTCCCGTCCGATGCGCTGGTAAATGAGGAAAGTGGAGCCAAAGGTGGCCAGGCAGACCGCTACGATTACCCAGCGGTGGTTGAGCGACCAGCCCAGGGTCGACACGTAGATGCGCTGCATCCAATTGGAACCCTCCCCGCCGCCGTGCCCTTTGTGTTTCAGAGCGTGCTTGCGCTTCAGCAGGCGGGCGCTCAGCGAAGGCGTCAGCGTGAAGGCCACCAGCATCGAGACCATGATCGAAAAGGCCATGGTCCAGCCGAACTGGTTCAGATAGCGCTTGGCGTAGCCCGACATGAAGGCGATGGGCACGAACACGATCACCAGGCTCAGCGTGGTGGCCATCACCGCCAGCGCGATCTCCTTGGTGGCATCCACCGCCGCGCGAACGGGAGACATGTCCTCCTTTTGCAGGAAGCGGTAGATGTTCTCGAGGACGATGATCGCATCGTCGATGACGATGCCTACCGCCAGCGTCAGCCCCAGCAGCGTCATCGAGTTCAGGGTAAAATTCATCACCCGTATGATGGTGAAGGTCGTGACAATGGACGTGGGAATGGCCAGCGAACTGATCAGCACCGTGCGCCAGTCGCGGATGAACAGAAAGACGATGATGGAGGCAAAGAGGCTGCCGAGAACCAGGTGCTCTTCCAGCGCCTTCACCGAGTTCTTGATATAGCTGGCCTGTTCCTTGATAATGTCGATCTTGACGCCCGCCGGAAGCTGGGAGCTCAGGGAGTCCAGCCGCCCCATAATGGCGTCCACGACTTTCACCGTGTTGGTGCCGGTCTGGCGCCGGACCTCCAGCGTCACCGCGGATCTGCCCTGGTAGTAGGCGAAGCTGCGCCGCTCCGCCATCCCGTCTTCCGTCCGGGCCACGTCGCGCACCCGGATGGGGGAGCCGGCGACGTTTTTGACGATAATGTCGTCGAACTGACTAACCTCGGACACGCGGCCCATGGTGCGCACGCCGACCTCGGTCGGCCCGCGCACGATGCGGCCGCCGGGCGCCTCGATGTTTTCCTGTTTGATCGCGCGCTCGACGTCCTGCGCCGTCAGGCGGTAACCCGAGAGCTTGTCCATGTCCATGAGGACGTTGATCTGGCGCTTGCGCCCGCCGCTGACGTCCACGCCGCCCACGCCGTCCACGGTTTCCAGCGCCCGCCGGATCAGCTTGTCGGCGATCTCGGTCAGCTCGCGCTGCGAACGGTCGCCGCTCACCGCCAGCGTGATCACCGGGTCGCTGTCGGGGTCGGATTTCGCCACGCTCGGCGGCAGCACGTTGGGCGGCAGCCGGCGCGCCGCGGCACTGACCTTTTCCCGCACGTCCTCGGCCGCCTCGCCGATGTCCTTTTCCAGCACGAAGGTGACGATGATCGATGCGCTGCCCTCGGAAACCATGGCCCGCATTTCCTCGATGCCACTGACCGAGGCGATGGCCTCCTCCAGTGGCATGACCACCTGCGAGGTGACCTCTTCGGGGCTGGCGCCGGGCAGGCGCACGCGAACATAAACGGTGGCGGGATCGCTGCGGGGGAACAGGTCCACCCCCAGGTCCAGGAAGCTGAAGACTCCCATGACCACCAGAAACATGATGAGCATGAAAGCGAAGACGGGACGATGGACGCAGATTTCGGAAAGACGCACAGAGGTATTCCCCGTAGCTGAAAAGATGATTGTACCCTGGAATATGGTTACCGGTTTATGAGCAAGATCGCATTTCTATTTCCCGGGCAGGGTTCGCAGTTCGCCGGCATGGGCCTGAGCCTGGCCGAAAACCACGCGGAAGCCCGCGCCGTTTTCGACCAGGCCGACCAGGCGCTCGGGTTTTCGCTCTCCAAACTTTGCTTCGAGGGTCCCGAGGAAGACCTGAAACTGACGGCCAACACTCAGCCTGCGCTGCTGACGGTTTCCGTCGCCGCTTTCGCCGTGTTGCGGGCGAAGGGCTTCCAGCCGGATGTCGTGGCCGGCCACAGCCTGGGAGAATATTCCGCCCTGGTTGCCGCCGGTTCGTTGCGTTTTGCCGATGCGGTGCGCCTGGTGCGCAAGCGCGGCCAGTATATGCAGGAGGCTGTGCCCGCCGGAGTCGGCGCGATGGCCGCGATCCTCAAACTGCCGGAGGGAAAGCTGGACGGAATCCTGGCCGAAGCGGCGCAGGGCGAGGTGGCCGGCGCCGCCAACCTGAATTCGCCCGACCAGGTGGTCATCGCCGGGCACGCCGCCGCGGTGGCGCGCGCCATGGAACTGGCCAAGGCCGCCGGCGCCAAGCGGGCGGTCCCGCTGCCGGTCAGCGCGCCGTTCCATTGCCGGCTCATGAAACCCGCGCAGGAGAGGCTCAAACCGGACCTGGACGCAACTGAGTTTCGCGACCTGGAAACGCCGCTGGTCAACAACTGGCAGGCGCGCGAGATCCGCCTGGGCGCCGAGGCGCGCGAGGGACTTTACCAGCAGGTGCCCAACCCGGTCCGCTGGGCCGATTCCGTGCGCCTGCTGCGGAGTATGGGCGCGGAGCGCTTTGTGGAAGTGGGAGCGGGCGCGGTGTTGTGCGGCCTGCTCAAGAACATCGATCCGGCGGCCCGGTCCGCCAAGTTCGGCGAAGCCGCCGACGAGGAGAAACTCAATGAATTCCTGGCATAGAATCGCGGTGGCCGGCCTGCTGGCCTCCGCTGCCGGACTGGCCCAGACGCCCGGCGCGCTCGAAGCAGACCCGAAGGGCTGGGTGGACATTCTGCCCGTTCCTTCGCTCAAAGGCTGGTCGCGAGGCGGAATCCCGCCCACTCTTCCGCTGAAGGACTACGCGGGCTGGAAGGTCGACCAAGCCACTCGCACTCTGCTTTGCGAGGGCGACAAGCTGGCCCACGAATGGCTGCGCTACGACAAAGAGCTTTCCGACTTCATCCTGCACGCCGAATGGCGCTTCCGGAAGCTCGACGGCGAGCCGCGCTACAACTCGGGAGTCTTCGTGCGCAACAGCCGGGACGGCGTCATCTGGCACCAGGCGCAGACTGGTCTGGCCGGCGCCTACCTGTTCGGTAGCACGCTCATGGGCGGAGAAGCCAAGCGGCTAAACCTGCGCGAGAAGATGACCGAAAACCGGGTCAAGCCCGCCGGCGAGTGGAACACCTTCGAGATCCGCTGCCAGGGCCGCACCATCGCGCTGTGGGTCAACGGCGCAGTGGTCAGCGAGTTCACCGAGTGCGACGTTCCCAAGGGCTACATCGGCCTGGAAGCCGAAGGTTTCCCCATCGAATTCCGCAACCTGAAACTGAGGCTCCTACCGGGCGACCACTAGTTTGCCGTTCTCGTCCAGGTGCGGATAGGGTCCGCCCTGCCGGAAGCGGTCCAGGATGTAGTCGTCGTATTGCGGTGTGGGGTCGAAGTAACCGCCCTTGCGGATGTGCTCCTTGACCACGGCTTCGTTCAGTTCCACGCCCAGGCCCGGCGTGTCGGGCACGGTGATATAGCCCTGATTCACGATCGGCTTCGAGGGCCCCGTCACCAAGTCGCCCCACCAGGGGATATCCACGGCGTGGTTTTCCATGGCCAGCATGTCCTTCAGGGTGGCGGCCATGTGGACGCACGCCAGGCAGCCCACCGGCGAGCCGGCGAAGTGGATGGCGGTCTGGATGCCGTGCATGGAAGCGTAGTCGGCGATGCGCTTGGTTTCGCGGATGGCCCCCGAGGTCAGCGGGTCGGGGTGAATGATGTCGATGGCCCGGTTGTCGATGAAGGGCTGGAAGCCTTCCTCGAGTCCGAACAGGCTCTCGCCGGTGGCGATGGGAGTGACGGTGGCTTCCTTGAGTTCCTTGTAGCCGCGCCAGTCCTTGGGGGCGTCGCCGCCCGGTCCGAGGTGGCCCACCTGGATCATATCCTCGGCCCAGGCCAGATCGTAGCGCTCGAAGGCCCGCGCGTAGCGGATGCTGTCGTTCACCGTCAAGGCCCCGAAGTGGTCGGTGGCCAGCGGCGCCTCCCAGCCGATGACGTCCCGCACCGCCTGGACATACTCGCACAGGTATTGCAGGCCTTTCTCCGTGGCGGTCCCGCGATTGTTGACCGCGCCGGGGCGGTTCGCCACCAGGCGGGTGCCGAGGTCCATCTTGAAGTAGGTGAAACCGGCCTCCTTGCGTTTCTTCAAACGCTCGGCGAAAATCTTCGGGTCCTGGCTCTGGTCGGTGTCGCAGTAGATGCGGATCCGGTCGCGGTACTTGGACCCGACCAGCCGCCACGCGGGCACGCCGAACACCTTCCCCGTGATGTCGTGCAGCGCCATGTCGATGGCACTGTAGCCGCCGCCCAGCCGCTGCTGGCCGGCGAAATTGCGCAGGCTGTCCAGAATGGGCTCGATCTGCAGCGGGTTCCGGCCCAGGATGTGCGGCTTCAGCACCAGCGCGGTGCCTTCGCGGCCCGCGTCACGCACCTCGCCGAGTCCGTAGACGCCCTGGTTGGTGTCGATCCGAATGATCGGATAGTCGTAGTTGGACGCCACCAACACGCTGCGCATGTCGGTGATTTTCAGTTGGCTGGGGGCCGAATTCCGATTGAACCCGCCCTGCTTTTTCTGCTGCGCCTGGGCGCCGCCTTCGGTCATTTTGAAGATGCCGGCGAAGGCGCCCGCGCCCGCCATGAGTTTTCTGCGGCTGATTCGAGATGAAGTGAACATCGCTCTTGCTGCTCCCTTAGCAGACAGAGCATATCAGTGCGGGGACCGAAATGTAAACCGCCCGGCGGCGCCGCGCCGCGATTTCAGAACAGCAGCTTCATCCCAAACTGGATAATCCGCGGGTCCAGCGACGAGGTGATCCGGCCGAACTGCGCCGACGACTGGTTGCTGGTCGGCCCGTTGAACACCACGTTGTTGAAGATGTTGAAGAATTCGCCGCGGAACTGCACCGCGATGCGCTCGGTGACCCGCGTGGACTTGAGCACGCCGAAATCGGTGTTGAAATAGCGCGGCGCGCGCAGGTTGTACTTGCCCGAACTGCCGAACGTTCCCAGCGCGTTGGGCGCGAATTTCGAGATGTCGAAATAGCGCGCGATCAGCTCGCCGTGCGCACGCCCGGAGCCCAGGTCCGCGCTGCCGCCCACGAAGTCGGCACGGTCGCGGCCGATGCCGGTGAAGGAGTTGTCCCGCCCGCTGGTCGCCGTGAACGGGAATCCGCTCTGCCAGGTGACCAGGGAGTTCAACATCCACCCGTTCAGGATCTTGCCGGCGGCGCCTCGCACCGGCAGATGGGGGATGTCCCACACGTTGGAGAACTTGAAGTTGTGGGGCACGTCCTCGCGGGAGATTCCGTAATCGAAACGCCGGTTATCGGGCGTGGTCCAGCCGTAGTCGTCGAACTTTTTCGACCAGGTGTAGTTGGCCAGCACCGAGAGACCCTTGGCGAAGCGCTTCTCGGCATTGAGCTGCAAGGAATGGTAATTGGAGTTGTTGCCGGATTCATAGAAGCCGATGCGGCTGTAATCCTGGTAATAGCGGCGCGCCTGGGTGTTGGCCACGGTCGAGCGGCCCGGCGCATAAATGGCCGGGTTGATCTCGCGGCTGTTTTCGGCGGCGGCGAACATCCAGGTTCCCTTGTTCCCGACGTAGCCGGCGCGGAAGACCCAGTCGGCGCCCACCTGCCGTTCGACGGAAAGGTTCCAGGTGGTCAGCAGCGGCGTGCGGAAGTTGGGGTCGAACACCGCGCGCAGCTCGGTCGGAGTGACGAAGGTGGCTTCCGGTCCGGGAACGCGGGGGCCATACTGCGCCGGGAAGGGGTTGGTGACGCCGGCGCTGCCGTAGGGGTCTGCAAAGGCCACACCGTCGAAGGAGAAGCCCGGCGCAAACGGCGCGATGTTGGTGAAGGGATTGTACGTGCTGGCCTGAATAGGAGTGAAGAAGTAGCCCACTCCGCCGCGTATGCTGGTCTTGCCGTCCTTGGTGAGACGGTAGGCGAAACCCAGGCGGGGAGCCAGGTTCCAGATGTTCGGATCGCTGCCGCCCGTCGGGCAGCCGGAATCGTGGTTGTCGCCGCCGTACAACATGCCCGCCGGTGCGTTCGGGTAGCGCTTGGACTTGGCGCCCGGCTGGAAACAGATCACGCGACCCTCACGGTCGTAATAGGGCCAATACGGATCCCAGCGCAGCCCGAGGTTGAGAGTGAGCCGCTGGCTGACGCGCCAGTTATCCTGGGCGAAGAAGCCCCATCGCGTGCCTCTGAGGATCTTAAACTCGCCGCCGCCCTGCACAAAGGTCGAGGACCGGCCCATGAGAAAATCGGCCAGCCCGTCGCCGGAAAGCGAGCCGTTGAAGGTGAAGTTTCCGTCCATCCGGTATGTCTTGGTGATGTGGTTGCTGAGCCGAACGGCCTCGCCGCCAAAATGCAATTCGTGGCCGCTGTGAACCTTCGTCAGGTTCTCCCGAATGGTGAAGTCGCCGCGGTCGAAATCGCCCAGGTGGTTGGTGCTGATGCTGAAGGCGCCGGTGACGGAAAGCACCAGCTCGGGCGGCGCCTTGAGGGCCGACTGGGCCGCCGAGGCGATTTTGACGCCCGCATCCGGGAAGCTGAACGGCGCGCTGGACAGCGAACCGCCGCGCTGCCGGTTCAACCCAAAGGTGCTGTTCAGCAGCATCGTCGGCGAAAAGGTGTACACGTGATTCACCGAGACGTTTTGCACGCGCACGCGGTTGCCCGTGTTGGCGGCGGCCAGCACGTTCTCCCGCGGGATCACCGCCGGCTGGCTGAAATCGGTAAAGAAGTAGCGCCCGTTGAACTGGTGCTTCTTCAGGTTGTAGTCCGCCTTGGTCATGAACTGGTTCTCCGTCTGAACCGTGGGCGTGCCGACGAAGTTCAGCTCGCGGCCCGCGCGGTTGGGCGAGGGGATGGACTTCAGAAAGAAATTCGCCGCCGGGCTGATGCTCGCGGCGGGGATCCGGTTGTTGGGGATGGGCTGGCGCGTCACCGGGTCCACGATGGGCCTGCCCAGCGCCGAGAAATCCCCCACCCGCTCCGCCGGCGTGGGCACGAAAGCCACCCGGCCCGCGGCTTCGCTGCGCACCCGCGTGCCCTGGTAGGTGCCGAAGTAGAACAGCTTGTTCTTCACCATGGGCCCGCCCAGGCTGCCGCCGAACTGGTTGCGCTTCAGGGTGTCCTGGCGCGGCGCGAAGAAGTTGCGAGCGTTCAGTTTTCCGTTGCGCAGGAACTCGAACAGGCTGCCGTGCAGTTCGTTGGTGCCGGACTTGGTGACGATGTTCACCACGCCTCCGCCGGCATTGCCGTACTCGGCGGTGAAATTGCTCGCCTGGAGGTTGAATTCCTGCACCGCGTCCGGATTGGGGAAGGGCACGCTGGCGTTCAGGTAGGTGTCGTTGTGGCCGGTGCCGTCGAGCTGGTAGTTCACCTGCGCCATGCCCGCGCCGTTGACTCCCGCGGTCTGTTCACCGGGGTAGACTCCCCCGTGGCCGCAGATGCGGCAGCCGTTGCGGCCCAGGTCCACCGTGCCCGCGGAGACGAAGACCAATGTCTGCGCCATTCTCCCGTTCAACGGCAGTTCGACGATTCGCTTCTGGTCGATCAACTGGGCCACCGTGCCGGTGCGAGTGGCCACCAGCTCGGCGTCCGCCTCGACGGTGACCTGCTGCGTCAACTGGCCGACTTCCAGGGTGATGGTCTGGGTCGCCGCCCGGTCGACGGTGAGCGCCAGCCCTTTCTGGACGTAAGTGTTAAACCCGGCCCGTTCGGCGCGGAGTTCGTAATTTCCCACCGGCAGACGCGAAAACAGGAAAGCGCCGGACGGATCCGCGGCGACGGTTTGCGTAAAACCTGTGTCAACATTGCGAACCGAAACCCGGGTATCCGGCAGCGCCGCCCCGGAACTGTCCAGGACCGTTCCACCGAGGCTGGCGGTTGTGAATTGCGCGCAGGCCGGCAGACCGACTAAGGCGCACAGCGCGCATAGCAGCGCACGGCGCAGGAAACCGGTCGGACGTCCGGAACGAAACGAATCGAAAAGGCGGGTAACCATAGCGTCTCTCCCTCTCCGCGCGAACGCGGCCGTTCAGTTACGACACTCTGTCCACAGACTACAACAAGATCCGGGAGACTGCAAAGAGCCTTTCGGCGGGCCAGCCATTTTGGGCTGAGGCGGCTCTGGTAAGATAGGTTTGCCATCCCAATGCCACTCATCACGCGTTTCGCTCTGCCCGTTATTCTGACCATTCTCGCCGCCGGCGGCTGCAAGCGGTCGGCGCCGGCCAATGTCGCGGCCAGCGTCAACAACCGCGCCATCACCTACGCCGAGGTCGACAAGCAGTACCAGTTGCAGTTCGCTTCGGCCGGGGAGAAGCAGAGCGACGACCAGGTGCTGATCCAGAAGCTGGAGATCCTGCGCAGCCTGATCGACAACGAGATCATGCTTCAGCGGGCCGAGAAGCTCGGCCTCATGGCCGTCGACGCCGACGTCGAGGCCAAGTTTAACGAGCTCAAAGCGCCCTACACGCAGGAGGAGTTTCAGAAGCAGTTGACGGCGCGCAAGATGACCGTCGACGACCTCAAGAGCCAACTGCGCCGCGACCTCAGCGTCCAGAAGCTGTTCAACAAGGAGATCACCTCGCAGATCTCCATCACCGACAAGGACGTCGCCGACTTCTACTCCTCCAACCGCGCCAGTTTCAACCTGGCCGAGCCGCAGGTTCACCTGGCGCAGATTCTGGTCACGCCCGCGCCCGACCCGAACGTTCGCAACCTCAAGAACGACAAGGCCCAGAACGACGAGCAGGCGCGCAAGAAGACGGAGATGCTGGTGGCGCGCGTCCGCCAGGGCGAGGACTTCGGCATGCTCGCGCAGAACTTCTCCGAAGACCCCAACTCGGCGCCTAACGGCGGCGATCTCGGCTTCGTTCCCGAATCGGCGCTGGAAAAGGCCAATGTCGAGCTGCGCAAACTGATCGTGAATCTGGCGCCGGGCCAGACCGCCTCGGTCCGCACCCCCGAAGGCTACCGGATCCTGAAAGTCATTTCCAAGGAGCCCTCCGGCCAGCGCGAGCTGAACGATCCGCGCGTGCAGCAGACCATCCGCGACACACTGCTCAACCGCAAGGACCAGTTGCTCAAGGCCGCCTATTACGAAATGGCCCGCAACGAGGCCAAGGTGGTCAACTACTTGGCCATGGGCATCGCCCAAACTAAGGACGAGAAGAAGAAAAAGTAGCGGGCACCCGGCCCAGTTCCACGTTGCTGAGAGTCACCAGCCAGCCGGGTTGCAGGACGATCTCGGCCGGGACGGCGCGCACCGCGTTCTCTTCCTCGGGACTGGCCACTTCCATGTAGCGAAACGGCTTGCCGGACCAGCGAACGGCGATCCGCTGCGGCGCGAGCGACCGGTTCAGGAGCACCAATGTGCGCGCGCCGCCGGGCCCTTCAAAGGCCGCCGGCAGCAAGTTTTCGTTCGTCGTGGCGGCCTCCACGCGCGTCATGCCCTCGCGCACGCGCCGGCTGTAGGCGCCGAAAACGCGCAGTTGATGGCTTGGCGCGACGGGCACAAAGCCGTGTTCGGCGTCCGGGACCATGAGCGTGCGCGTCCACCCGTAGGAAGGCTGCTCGACGTTCAGGAGCGTCCAGCAGTACATGATTCCGGCCGCATCGGCCAGGGTCAGGTTCTTGTGGTAAAGCTGGCCCATGGCAAAGGCAAGGCGGTAGCTGCGCCCCTGGAACTGGTCGTTATTGATCGAAAGTTCGGTCGACAGGAACGGCTTGGCGCCGATGATCCGCTTGAACTCGGCCAGCAGCGGATCGAACCCGTCGGGATTGTAGAAGTGCGACTGGTAGTCGTACATGTTCGACGCGGCGTAGTCGATGGCCTTCCACACCGCCGCATCGGCGGTAAACGCCTTGGCGCTGGCGATGCCTCCCTTCAGACTCGACGAATTCTGCATGTGGATTTGCACTCCGCGGAAGCCGGCCTCGTCCAGCGCCTTGCGCAACGCGAGCGTCATGGCCTGCCACACCGGCGCCGGCTGCGTGACTTCGTTCTGGATGCCGACGATGTCCGGCGGGGCGCCGGCCTTCTCGCGCGAAACCTGGCAGTAGCGCACCATGGCCCGGGCGTACGGTTCGATGTCGACCTCTCCGCCTGGGCGCCGGGCCCACTCCGGAAGCTGCCAGAACTCGAAGATCACCTTGCCGCCCATGCGCCGCACCGCGCGGATGTAGTCGAAGTCGCTGATTTCGCCGTTGGCGAAGTTATCGCCGTAGTAGTGCGGCACCGAATCTTCCAGCCGGTCCCAGTTGGTCATCTCGCGGTTCAGTCGCGCGCCGATCGGGTACTCGCGGTGCAGCAGCAGGTTGTACTCGGCCAGCTTGCGCCACCAGGCGCGCTTGCCTTCGGCACTCAACCGCGCGTAAGCGTTGGGGATCGCGATGCCGCCCCAGCCCAGCATGCGCTGCCGCCGCGCCGCCGGGTCGACGGTCACCGCCGCCGTTTCCACCGCGACCGGCACGAGCCTCCCGCGCGCCCCGCCCGCCGCGCCCGTAAATGCCAGTTGATGGCGGTTGACGTCCAGCAGGCAGTTTTGCCGCAGCGCCTCTTTCCCGTTCCAGAGGACGCTCACCCCCAGGCGGTGATCCATTCGCACCGTCAGCGTGCGCAGCGGCTCCCGGACCTCGGCGCTCGACTCTTCCCACAGCCCCTCCGGATGGCGCGCGGGACGGCTCTGCGCGGGCGCCGCCTTGCGCAGCCCGAAGGAGTCGTAGTAGCGCTGGCAGAGGCGCACGCGCGAGGCCGCGGCCTCCACCGTCACGCCGCCCGAGGGCCCGGTGAAGATCCACTCCAGGCGGCTTCCGTCGCCGGTGAACTCGTCCACGGCCAGCGTGCGTTCAAACAGCGCCGGCAGCAACCCGGCGAAGTATTTGCGCGGGACGCCCGGTACCCGCCAGCTCACCCGTCCGGCCGGCTCCGGCGCGCCTTTGAATTCGAATTCGTCCGCGGCGGGAGCGCACGCGGCCAGAACCAGAACCAGCAGAGAACTCCGCATCGAGATCGGCATAACCACCGCATCCTATCAGTTGTTCTATGATTGCCTCAATCGCCATGCGGTTCCTCGGCATCGACATTGGAACTTCCTTCCTCAAGTCCGGGCTTCTGGACCTGGACCGCCTTTGTGTCGGCGAGGTTCACCGCGCCCCTTTCCCGCTCTCCAACGATCCTTCCGTGATTGTCGCCGCCGTCGGGGGCCTCATCGCGGAGAGCCCTGGCGTGGACGGGATTGTCTTTTGCGGTCAGATGCACGGCCTGATGCTCGCCAGCCGGCGCGGCGAACCGCTGGCGGACTACATCCCCTGGAGCGACCTGCGCGCCGAAGAGTGTTTCGGGGAAATGCTCTCGCGGCTGACGCCGCGGGAGCGCGGCGAGCTCGGCAGCGAACTGCGCCCCAGCCTGCCCGTCTCGTTTCTCTATTGGATGACGCGCCACGGCGGCCTGCCCGAAGGCGCCATTCCCTGTTCGCTGGCCGACTTCGTCGTCGCCAGCCTGTGCCGCGCCGCGCCGGTGGCCGAGCCGACCTC
>JACQZT010000071.1 GCA_016213755.1 Acidobacteriota bacterium
GGGCCGTTCTTCTGCATCGCCGGCAGCACGTAATCCCGCACTTGCCGCAACATGCCGGCATCGCTCCAGGGGGAGTTCGCCACGAAGTGATGCAGCGACTCGTGCATGCTCTGCACATGATCGGGAGCCAGGCGCGCAGCCATGGGCTCGACGCTATTTCGTTCGACGTCAAGCAACAGGCACGTGAAGTAATTTCGCAGGGGCTCTTTGCGATCCGCGTGCCCCACGGCTTGCACCAGCCAGTCCATATAGGCCGCGAGGCGTTTCTCCTGTGGTGCTGGCGCCGGATTTTGCGCAGCCACGGAAACATTCTAGCACGGTTTTGTTGTTTATGACACAGTAAAATTACGCGCGCGGTTCGGTAAGTGCTTCAGCGTCAGCGTCAAGTTACCGAACCGCGACCGTCAGGGAGCGGCGGGAACTGCTGCTTAAACGCCGCACAACGGTTCACGACGGGCGGAGGCTTCGTGCTTCCGCCATTTCTTGTGGCCCGGCGTGCGAAAATGGTAGTGGATCTATGAACGGCTTAAAGACGGCAATTCTGTTGGGTCTGATGAGCGGTCTGCTGCTGATGGGCGGGCAAGCCTTGGGAGGCCGGAGCGGCCTCTACCTGGGCCTGCTGCTGGCCGTGGGCATGAACTTCTTCAGCTATTTCTTCTCGGACAAGCTCGCGCTGTCGATGTATTCGGCCCAGCCGGTGAGCGAAAACGAGAACCGGGAAGTCTGGAAGCGGGTGGGGCCGCTGGTGCGCAACCTCTGCCAGAGCATGGAACTGCCCATGCCTAAACTCTGGCTGATTCCCGAGGACTCGCCCAACGCTTTCGCCACCGGGCGCAATCCCGCGCACGCCTCGGTGGCCTTCACCGAGGGGTTGTTGCGGATCCTGGACGACCGCGAACTGGAGGGGGTGGTGGCGCACGAGCTGGGGCATGTCAAGCACCGCGACATTCTGATCAGCTCGGTGGCCGCGACCATTGCCGCGGCCATCACCATGCTGGCGCGCATGGCCTTCTTCTTTGGCGGCCGCCGCGACGACGAGGACGGGGGCGGGGGAGCGCTGGGCGGGATCTTCATGCTGATCCTGGCGCCCATCGCCGCCATGCTCATCCAGATGGCCATCTCCCGCACCCGCGAGTATTCGGCCGACGCCGCCGCGGCGCGCTACGCCGGCACGCCCTCCGGCCTGGTTTCGGCGCTCGGCAAGCTGGAAGGCTGGTCGCGCCGCATTCCCATGGACGCCTCGCCCGCCACGGCGCACATGTTCATCATTAAGCCCTTCAGCGGCCAGGCGATGATGCGCCTGTTCTCGACCCACCCGTCGACCGAGCAGCGCATCGCCCGTTTGCAGGCCCTGCGCTAACCGCCGTGGCCTGCTCCGTGCTGGTTGCCGTGGTCGGACCCACCGGCTCGGGCAAGAGCGAGCTGGGCCTGCGCATCGCCGAAGAGATGGGGGGCGAGGTCGTCAACTGCGATTCGCTCCAGGTCTACCGTCACTTTGACATCGGCACGGCCAAGCTGAGCCTCCGGGAGCGGCGCGGCGTGCCGCATCACATGCTGGACGTGGCCGGTCCGGGCGAGACTTTCACGGCCGGCGACTACGCCGCCCGCACGCGCCCCTTACTGGAGCGGATCGCCGCGCGCGGCCGTCTGCCGGTGGTGGTGGGCGGCACCGGTTTCTACCTGCGCGCCCTGCTCGAAGGCCTCTTCGCCGGGCCCGGGCGCGACGACGCGCTGCGCGCACGCCTGGCGGCCCGCGCCGAGCGCCGTCCCGGCTCCCTGCACCGTCTGCTGTGGCGCTTGGACCCGCGGGCGGCCGCCCGCATCCATCCCCGCGACGTCCGGAAAACGATGCGCGCCCTGGAAGTGTCGCTCGTGGCCCGCCGCCCCATCTCGGAGCTGCACGCCCAGGGCCGGGAGCCGCTTTCCGGCTTCCGCACCCTCAAAATCGGGCTCGATCCGCCGCGCGCGGCGCTGTACGCGCATCTCGACGCCCGCTGCCGCCGGATGTTCGAATCCGGCCTGATCGAGGAAGTGCAGGGGATTCTCGATCGCGGCTGCCCCGCCACCCTGAAACCATTTGAATCCCACGGATACCGCCAGGCGATCGGCTTCCTGGAGGGACGCCTGCCGCTGGAAGCCGCCATCCAACAGGCCCAGCAGAACACCCGCCGCTACGCCAAACGCCAGTGGACCTGGTTCCACCACGAGAAAGAGGTGCTATGGTACACTGGCTTTGGAAACGACCCCGAATTGGGGGCTTCGGTTCTGGCGAAGGTGCGCGAATTTGTGGCCGGAATCTCACCCGGCGGGTGAGAAGAACGGAACAAAATCGCCCCTCGAACGTATTAAGCATTGGCAGCAAAACACACCCAACTTGAGCAACATTCAAGGAGACCCCGAAAAACCATGATGAAGAAACTACTGCTTGGCCTGACGACGCTGGCCCTCGTTACCGCGAGCGCCGCGTCTTACCGCGTTACCCTCTTCCAGCCGTCGGTGATCAACGGCACGGAACTGAAACCGGGCGACTACAAGATCGAGCATGACGCCGGCAAGGTGGTCATCCGCGCCGGCAAACAGACCGTTGAGGCGCCGGTCAAGGTGGAAACCAGCGACGTGAAGTTCTCGGCCACTTCGGTCCGCTACGCCGGCGGCGGCAAAAACCAGGTGCAGGAGATCAGGCTGGGCGGAACGAATACCAGGCTGGTGTTCGCCAACTAGCGGTGGCCGGGATTCAGGGGGGGGCGTCTGCTAAACTGTAGAAATGCGGTGGCTCCCCCCACCGGCGCTTTCCGCGCTGGTTGTTTTCACCCTCCTTATTCCGGCCGGCCGGGCGGAAACTCACCTCGTTCTCCCTTTTTCGAACCTCTCCCAAGACCGGAAACTGGACTGGATCGGCGAAAGCATTTGTGAGAACGTCGCCGACGCTCTCTCGGCCGAAGGACTCCTGGTTCTGGACCGGGAGGGCCGCATCGAGATGTACGGCCGCATGTCGCTGCGGCTGTACGCGCCCTTGACCCGGGCGACGGTGATTAAGATCGGAGAAGCGCTGGACGCCGACCACGTGGTGCACGGCCAGTTCCTGGTAACCGGCGCGGCGGCGCCGGGCGGCAAGGCGTCGATCCGGATCGCCGCACGGGTGCTGGACCCGAGGCTCCTGCGGCAGAGCGCCGAGTTTGCCCATACCGTGCCGCTGGACGACCTGGCGTCTGTGCAAGCAGCCCTGGCCTGGGAGGTGTTTCACTACCTCAGGCCCCGGACCACGCGCTCCGAGGCCGATTTCACCGAGCGCCGCCAGGCGACACGCGTGGACGCCCTGGAGAACTACGTCCGGGGTCTCCTGTCGCCCAGCCCGGAGCAGCGCCATCGTCTCTTCGCGCAGGCGGCGCGCCTGGATCCCGGCTACTCCCAGCCGAAGTACCAGTTGGGCCGCCTGCACTGGGCGCGAGCCAGCTACCAGCTTGCCTCCGAGTGGCTGAAACAGGTGGCGCCCTCCGATCCGCACTTCAGCGACGCGGTTTTCTGGCTCGGCATGAGCCGCTACAAACTGGGGGATTTTGCCGGCGCCGAGGACGCGTTCGCCAAACTGGCCAGGGAGATTCCGCTGAACGAGGTCTTCAACAACCTGGGCGCGTCGCAGGCGCGGCAGGACCGCCCGGGCGCACTGGAGAGTTTCCGTAAGGCGCTGGAAGGCGACGAGTCGGATCCGGTCTACCACTTCAACGCCGGCTACGCGCAGTGGCGACTGGGGCTTTACGAGGAGGCCGCCGACCGGTTTCGCGCCGTGCTGGACCGGGACGCCGGCGATACCGAGGCCACCGTAATGCTGGGGCGGTGCCTGAAGAAGTCCGGGGCGCGCCTGGGCGGCGCCCGCGCCGAACCCGGACCGCGGCTGAAAGAGAACTTCGACGCCACCGTCTACCGGCAGCTCAAGGAAATGGTCGAGTCGCGAAAGAACTAACCAATCCAGCTACAATAACGGATTCATGCGTTTTCTTACCTTCTTTATCCTCGTGTTGCCGCTGGCGGCGCAGACGCCCAGCCGCGGCCGGCTGGACCGGGCCGCGCAGCGCAACGAAAACGTGGTGGTCTATCAGATCGACACCAACGCCATCAAGGAAATGGGCGTGCGCCTGGGCGACGACGTCACCATCGTCAGCGAGCCGCCGGCGGAGGTCAATCAGTACGCCACCGAACACGGGCGGCCGGCGGGCGAAGCGGTGGCTTTGCGCCCCTCGCGGATCCCCGCGGGCTGGCACGGCGAGGCCTACGAGTCCCATCAGAGCAGCCTGTTCAACGCGCGCACCTTTTTCCAGGTGGGGGGTGTGAAACCGTCCCACCGGAATGCCTACGGCGGGCGGCTGACGGGCGAGTTGGGAAAGGGGTGGTGGCTCACCGCCAACGCCGGCCAGCGCAAGATCCGGGGAATGGTCAACGGAAACGTGCTGGTGCCGCTGCCCGGCGAGCGGACTCCCCTGACCGCCGACCCCGGCATGCGCGCCATGGTGAGCCACTGGCTGGCGGCCTATCCGGCCGAACTGCCCAACCGCACGGATTTCGATCCGCGCGCGCTCAACACCAATGCGCCGCAGCGCATCGACGACACCGACGCCACGCTCCGGCTGGAACGCGATTTAGGAAAGCGCGACCGGCTGGTGATTTCGGAAACCCTCAACCGGCAGCGCATCGACGCCTTTCAACTGGTGGCCGGCCAGAACCCGGACACGGAGCTGCACAGCCACCGGGCGCGGCTAAGCTGGCGCCGCGAACTGGGCGCCGGCAGCGAACTGCTGGCGGGGTTCGGGTTCAATCGCACGCGCTCGGTGCTGCTGCCCGAACCCAACGCCGTGGGGCCGCGCGTGCGCATGGGCTACCAGTTCGAAGAGCTGGGCCCGGACAGCCAGTTCCCCATCAACCGCGCGCACAACACCTTTCGCTGGGGCGCGCTATGGTCCCAGCAGGCCGCCGGCGGGCGCCATCAATGGACGCTGGGCGGGGATTTTTCGCGCTTCCGCCTGAACGGGATCGAGACCAACAACCAGCGGCCGCTGATTTGGTTCACCAGCGGTAACGGCCGCACGGCCATCGAGAACTTCCGCCTGGGCAGCTCCTCGCTCTACGAAGTGACGCTGGGCGAAATGGCGCGCGGCTACCGGAGCTGGTCGGGCGACGTCTTCTTCGCAGACAAGTGGAAGGCCACTTCGGCGCTGGACGTTTACCTGGGGCTGCGCTACAACCTGGAGACGGCGCCGGTGGAAGTGGACGGTCTGGACAAGGTTCCCTACCTCTGCGACTGCAATAATTTCAGCCCGCGCGTCGCGCTGGCCTGGCGGGCCGGGCACGGATGGGTGATGCGCGCTTCCTACACGGTGTCGTTTGCGCAGATCCCTCCGGTGACCTATCAGCAGGTGCGCATCAACCTGCCACTGGTGCGCTACGTCCAGGTGCAGAACCCCGACCTGTTGAACCCGCTGGGCAAGGCCAATCTGGATCCGGGCGGACGGACGGCGCCCACATTCTTCTCTCCCGGCCTGGTATCGCCTTACGCGCATCAATACAATTTCACTCTCGAACGGCGGCTGGCCAACCTTTGGCAGCTCCGGCTGGGCTATGTCGGCAGCCGGAGCTTCAAGCTTATGAACGTTTACATCCAGAACCGCGCCGAGCCGGTGCCGGGCATTCCGCTCACGACCGCGACGGTGGACCAGCGGCGCCCCGACCCGCGTTACTACGAAGTGAAGCATATCCTCAACGGCGGGATCGCCTACCTGGACGCGGCCCAGGCCACGCTTCAGATGCCTTTGCGGCGCGGCTTCGCCTGGAGCGCGAGCTACACCTTTGGCAAGGCCATTGACGAGGGTTCGGACTACGCTTTCACCGCGGCCAACAAGGACCTCTCCACCGCACGCAGCCAGTGGCAGTACGACTCGCTCAAGGACAAGAAGGGCTTGAGCACGTTCGACTCGACTCACGCTTTGCTGATCAGCTATTCCTACGACTTGCCGCGGCTGGTCAGGGGGACGCACTGGCTCGGAAAGATGGCCGGCGGCTGGCAGGTCTCGGGCGTGACCATGCTCAAGTCGGGCACCCCGCTGACCCTGTATGTCGGCTCGGACGCGCCGGGCTACGGCAACGTCGACGGCGGGCCGAGCGACCGCCCGAACATAGTCGATCCGTCGATTCTGGGCATGACCATCGGCCATCCCGACACCGCGCCGCTGATCATGCGCCGCGACCGCTTCGCCTTCATTCAGCCCGGCGAGCATCGCGGCTCGGTGGCCCGCGGCGCCTTCCGCAAGGCGGGCATCGCCAACTTCAACGCCGCGCTGAGCAAGCTGTGGCGCTTCCACGCCGGCCGCGAGTGGAGCGCCATCCTGCGCGGCGAGGCGTACAACCTGACCAACCACGCCCAGTTCGACGAGCCGCAGCGCAACCTCTCTTCGCCTTCCTTTGGGCGCATAACCAACACGCTCAACGACGGGCGGGTGCTGCAAATCGGACTGCGCCTGGTGATGTGAAAGGAGTCTGCATGACCCGGCGAGAATGGATCGGCTCAGCGCTGGCCACCGCGGTCCCGGCGGGCGAAGGTTATCGCAATTTCTTCGGCGACGTGCACAATCACGGCGTGGTGGGATACGCGCAAGGCTCGCTGCGCCGCGCTTACGAGATCGCGCGCGAGCACCTGGACTTCTTCGCTTACACGCCGCACGCGCACTGGCACGACATCAAAGAATACGAGAACGCCATCGCCGACAAGTGGATCAACGGCTTCGCGGTAACCCGGGAGCGCTGGCCCCAGGTGCTGAAACTCGCGCGCGAGTTCGACGCGCCGGGCCGCTTCACCACCCTGGCGGGCTACGAGTGGCATTCCACCAGCCTGGGCGACTGCCACGTCCTTTTCCCGGACCTGGACGCCGAGCTCACCCACTTCGATGACCTCGGCCAGTTGCAGGCCTTCGCCCGCAAGCGCGGCTGCATCCTGATTCCGCATCATCCGGCCAACCGCCTGGGGCACCGCGGCGCCAATTTCGAGCGGCGCGACCCGGCGGTGTCTCCCGTGCTCGAGATCTACTCCGAGTGGGGCAACGCCGAGCACGACCGCGCGCCGTATCCCTACATCCGCCACACCGAAGGCGGGCGCTGGACCAAAAACACGCTGCAATACCTGCTGGCACAGGGGCACCGCGTGGGGGTCATCGCCAGCTCCGACGATCACCTGGGCTTCCCCGGCGCTTATCGCGAGGGCCTGGCCGTGATCAAGGCCGCCGAGTTGTCTCGCCAAGCCATCTTCGAGGCCTTGCGCGCGCGGCGCACGTATGCCGTCACGGGCGACCGCATCGCGCTCGATTTCCTGCTCAACCGCCGGGTGATGGGCCAGGAGTTGCCCTACTCGCGGGAGCGCGAAATCCAGGTGGATGTGACCGGCTGGGACCAGGTGGACCGCGTCGAAGTGCTCAAGAACAACCGCGTGATCCATCGCGATTTCCCCATGGATCGGGAGCCCGGCGCGCGCAGTTGGGAGCGGCCGGTGCTGGTGCGCTTCGAGTACGGCTGGGGGCCCTGGCCGGCCCTCGGCATCGGCGGCACGGCGGACTGGGACATTCGGATTCGCGTCGAAGGCGGAAAGCTCGAAGACGTGCAGCCCTGCTTCCAATCCGGACCGCTCGAGGAAGGGCGGCGCGACCGGATTTTCGAGCGCACGGCCGCCGGCGCCCGCGTGCAGTCGTTCACCGCGCTGCGGCAGCAGTTCGAGGATGTCTCGCAGAAGGCGGTGGTGCTGAAGCTGCGCGGCGGCCCCGGTACGCGCCTGACCTTCGATCTCTCCGCGCCCAAGCGCGTGTCGCTGGCCTCGACGCTCGGCGAGCTGGCCGAGAGCGGCGAGGCGCTGTTCACGGCCGAATTCCCGCGCGAGTCGGCCCTGGTGCATCGCCTGGTGTTCGAGGACCACTACCGGACCGCGTTCACCGTGCGCGACCGCGGCGACGGCCGGCAGGCCGACTGGTATTATGTCCGCGTAGTGCAGGCCAACGGGCAACTGGCCTGGTCGAGCCCCATCTGGGTCGAGAAAGCGTGAGCGCTTCGGCCTCACTATAATGGCAAAGGACAATTGCACATGATCTCGCTGCGTGACGTCGAGAAGTTCTACCAGCATGGCCCCAGCCGGACCTACGTGTTGCGGCGCATCAACCTGGAAGTGAAAGCGGGCGAGTTTATTTCCATCATGGGGCCGTCGGGCGCGGGCAAGTCGACGCTGCTGCACATTATCGGCATGCACGACACGGCCTGGAACGGCGAGTACGACTTTCTGGACCAGCCCATTCAAAAGCTGGACAAGAAGCGGCGCGGCGAACTCTATAAACAGAACATCGGTTTTGTGTTCCAGAGCTATCATCTGATCGACTCGCTGACGGTGTACGAGAACCTCGATATTCCGCTCTCCTATCGCAACGTCAAAAAGTCCGAGCGCGAGGCCATCGTCTGCGACACGCTGGACCGCTTTCAGATCGTGGGCAAGAAGGACCTGTTTCCGAACCAGCTTTCCGGAGGCCAGCAGCAACTGGTGGCCGTCGCGCGGGCGATGATCGCCAATCCGCGCCTGATTCTGGCCGACGAGCCGACCGGGAACCTGCATTCGAGCCAGGGCCGCGAGATTATGGAGTTGTTCAGGAAGCTGAACGCCGCCGGCGCCACTATCATTCAGGTGACGCACTCGGAGGTGAACGCTTCCTACGGGAACCGGGTCGTGCAACTTGCCGACGGCTGGATCGTGGACCACTGATCCGGCCGCGGCGCAAGGAGACCGCTTATGGCCAGGCTGCTGCGCGGCGTCATTGCGATGGCGGGCTTGGCGGCGCTGCCGGCGGCGCCGGAGTGCCGCACGCCGCTGGGCGTCCCGTGTTCCACGATTCGCTTCCAGCATTCGCAGTGGCAGTTTCTGCGCGATGGCGCACCGGCGTTTTCCCACTCCACCTGGACCTCGATCGAGGCCGCTCGCGGCGACGGATCGAGTGCCGTGATCACGGAAGGGGGGAACTACCGCCAGTGGTTCAAGACCGAGACGCGCGCGGCCGGAGCGGCGTCGCTGTACTTGGCGGAAGAGGACCGCGTGGTTCACGTCGACCACGCGCAAAAGACTGTCCGCCGCCGCGCGCCGATGATGTGGACCGA
>JACQZT010000072.1 GCA_016213755.1 Acidobacteriota bacterium
CCCCTGCATGGGGCGCCGCTATGCGCTGGTGTGATTGCACCACCAACGGCCCATTTGGGCCAGAGAGTCGGGTCCGGTTCCGGCCCGGGAGCGGAAGGTCAGGCCGATGTCGCGTAGGACTGGTGGGCGGCGGCGAGGGCATGCCCGGTCTGCTTGGCCCACCCGTGCCGGCGGAAGATTTGTTCAAGAGCCGAGAGGAGCGTTACGACGTGTTCGTGACGCGAGGATTCTCCCATCAGTCCGATGCGCCAGACCTGCCCGGCGAGCGGACCGAGCCCGCCGCCGATCTCGATGCCGAACTCCGCGAGGAGTGATTTTCGGACGCCGGCCTCGTCCACGCCGGATGGAACATGGACGCAGTTCAAGGTGGGCAGGCGGTGTCCCGCCTGGGCCTGTGGCTCGCATCCGAGCGTCGCCAGGCCGGCCATCAGGGCCGCGCTGTGGCGGCGGTGGCGGGCGAAGCGCGCCTCCAGGCCTTCCTCCACCACAAGCCGCAGGGCCTCGCGCAGCGCGTAGACCATGCTGATGGGCGCGGTGTGATGGTACGCGCGCTTTCCTTCGGTCCAGTAATCCGCAATCATGGACATATCCAGGTACCAGCTCTGGACCTTCGTCTTGCGCGCCTTGAGCGTCTCCAGGGCGCGGGGACTCAGGGTGAGCGGCGCAAGGCCCGGCGGACAGCTCAGGCACTTTTGCGTGCCGCTGTAACAGGCATCGATTCCCCACGCGTCCACCTGCACGGGCACGCCCCCGAGGGAGGTGACGGCGTCGACGATCAGAAGCGCCCCGTGCCGCCGGCACAGCGCGCCGGCGTCTTCCAGCGGCTGGTGGGCGCCGGTGGAGGTTTCGGCGTGGACCAGCGCGACGGCCTTCACGGCGCCCGCCTGCTTGAGCGCGCCCTCCAGGCGCGGGAGATCGATGATCTGTCCCCACGGCGCCTCGACCTTCACGGACCGGCCGCCCGCGCGTCCCACGATGTCGGCCATGCGTGTCCCGAACACGCCGTTCACCCCTACGATCACCTGGTCGCCCGGTTCGATGAGGTTCACCAACGCCGCTTCCATGCCGGCCGAGCCGGTGCCGGAGACGGCGATGGTGAAGGGGTTCTGCGTTTCGAAGACGGCCCGCAGCAGGGTCTGTACCTGGTTCATGATCGTCAGGAATTCAGGGTCCAGATGACCAAGGAGCGGGGTGCTCATGGCGCGGAGCACGCGCGGGTGGACCATGCTGGGGCCGGGGCCCAGGAGGAGCCGGGACGAGGGAGTCAGTTAGGAGATATGATCGAGCATAGGGCGCTCATTATACTCATTCGGATGCTGCGGGGCAAAAAGGAAACGCGGCTCTGTTTGATGCTATACTCTCGCTCCATGTCAGACCAACCGCCCGAGGTTTCCCAGGAAATCCTGCCTGTCCCTTCCCAGCCGGCGCCGCTCTCGCCGTGGGTGACCGCCGTCTGTGGAGCGTTCGCGGGCGCCTATCTGGGGTTCGCCGCCTTGACTGCTCCCCCGTCGCCGCTGGACCGGCTCGAGCAGCCGGAGGAGTCCCTCGAGCGATTGGTTACCCGCGAGATGGATTTGCGCGAGGCCCTGCGGCAGGCGCCGGAATGGAAGCGGGCCCTGTATACGACGCTTTCCGGCGGCGAGGACTATCTGGCCGATCCGATCGCCTGGTATGACGAACTCATCGGAGCGGGAGCGTCTCCCGTCGCGCAGCTCTATCATGTCGTGCTGCTGGCCGAGAATGGCCAGACCGGACGCGTGAACTCCTCGCTGGTGCCTTGGGAATTCCAGGGCGAGTCGGCGTTCCGGATGGGGAAATGGGTCCGCGCTGGATATTGGGGGCTCGATCTCGATCGGGAAGGCGTGCGAGGCCTGCTGATGGAGATACGATCGGATCTGCCGCCCGGCTGGTTTGCCGACATTCTGGCGGCGCGCGTGGCGGCGAAGTCCGGTGATCGAGCCGCTCAGCGGGAGGCGGAGGCCGCCATCGGCGCGCGCGGTACGGCGTTGCTCGATCGCTGGCTTGGATTGACCCTCATGCAAGGGGTCTTGCTGGTCGTCGGTGCCGTGGCACTGGCGGGAATCCTCTCGCGGCGGATGTCCGTTGCGGCCGGGGAGGCCTCGCTGCCGCCTGTCTGGACGGCTCAGGACGGCTACGGCCTGTTCATCCGCGGCGTCTTCGGATTTCTCCTGATCGGGTTCGCGGCCACGTTCCTGTTTCCCAAAGAATCGCCCTACTCCGGCATCGCAACACTGACGGCGGGAATACCGCTGGTCTTCTGGATCGGCCGGTATCTCTCGGTCCGGGGCCTGTCCTTGCCTGCGACGTTCGGGCTGAGGCTGCCGGCGGGAGGGCTGTGGCGGGTGGCGGGGGCGACCGCTGTGGTGATCGGTCTGTCGGTGCTCGGGGAAACGGCGATCACGCTCGTCAGCGGCACGCTCAGCTACAAGCCGCATTGGGCCGATGGCCTGCTGGAAAACCTGCTGTGGGGACCGCCGTGGCTCGTGGTCTGTGAAGTGCTCGACAGCGTCGTCTGGGCGCCGCTGATCGAGGAACTCGCGTTTCGCGGGGTGCTCTACGCGACCTTGCGGATGACGGTGGGTGTCTGGCCGGCGGTGGGCCTGAGCGCGGGCATCTTCGCGCTGGTCCACGGGTACGGCGCGGTCGGATTCGCCTCGGTGCTTTGGAGCGGAATCCTCTGGGCCGTGGCCTACGAGCGGACGCGCAGCCTCCTGCCGGCCATCCTCGGCCACATGTTCAACAACCTCCTCGTGTCGGCGGAATTCATCTGGCTGCTGCGGATGTAGCGGCGAGTTCTAGGCGGCGGGTCCTGTCGCCGCATTACCCTGACGTGCTCGCGGCCCGTCGCAGCCCCGCAGACTCGGGTCTCGCTGCGCTCCGCTAGGGTCCCATGCGGCGCCACCCGTATCGCTAAGAATTCTTGGCGTTCAGGTGGTCAGAGACACACTGGACGATCAGGCTCGTCATTTCGCGGAAGTCCTCCGGCTTGGAAAAGTGGTGGTCGGCGCCGGGGAGGACCACGAGGACGTTCTTGCCTGTGAGTTCCTCGGAGAGGCGCCGGCTCTGGTGGA
>JACQZT010000073.1 GCA_016213755.1 Acidobacteriota bacterium
CGCCATCCTGCCGCAAGTCGAAGACCTGGTGCGGGAGGTGACGCGCCTGCTGGAGTACTGAAACTACTTCTTCTTCGCCTTGCCCGCCGGCGCTTCCCGGATCGGAAACTCCTTCGAATCCGTGCGCGCGGTTTCCATGATTTTGGCGATGCGCGCCGCCACGTCCGGCTGTTTCGCGGCCAGATTGTTCTTCTCGCTCAGGTCGGCCTTTAGGTCGTAGAGTTCGATCGGGCCGCGGCGCCCCTTGCGCACGCCTTTCCAATCGCCCAGACGGACCGCCTGGTCGAAGCCGCGCTCGTGGAATTCCCAATACAGATATTCGTGGCTCTCCTGCGGGCGGCCCAACAACGCCGGGGCCATCGAGATGCCGTCCAGTCCGGCCGGAGGCGTCACGCCGGCCAGTTCGCACGCCGTGGGGAAGAAGTCCCAGAAGGCCCACACCTGGTCGCTCACCGCCCCGGCTTTCACTTTGCCCGGCCAGCGCGCGATGGCCGGCACGCGGATGCCGCCTTCGTGCAGGTCGCGCTTGATTCCCCGCAGCGGGCCGCTCGATTCGAAGTATTTCGGCTCGTGGCCGCCTTCCCGGTGCGGTCCGTTATCGGAGGAAAAGATCACCAGCGTGTTTTCGTCGGCGCCGGTCTTCTTGAGCTGCTCGAAAAGGCGGCCGATGTCCCGGTCCATGCGTGTTATCATGGCCGCGAACTTCTTCTCCTGTGGCGGCCAGTTCCGCGAGCTGTACGGCTCGTCCGAGGGCACTTCCATGCCGTCGCCGGTGTCCCGGCCCAGTTCGTTGTTGGCATGCGGAATGGTGTAGCAGACGTGCAGGAAAAAGGGTTGGTTGGCCGGCTGCTTCTCGACGAACTCGAGCGAGCGCTGGGTAAACAGGTCGTGCGCGTAGTCCTTCTTTTGCGTGCCCAAGTTCCCGCGCATCAGGAACTCGCGCTCATTGTTGAGCAGGTGTTCGGGGTAGTAGTTGTGCGCGTGGGTCTGGCTGAAAAAGCCGAACCACTCGTCGAAACCCTTGCGCAGCGGGTAGCCCGTGGTTCCGATTCCGCCCAGCGACCACTTGCCGAAAATTCCGGTGCGATAACCGGCCTTCTTCAGCCACTCGCTGACAGTGGCGTCTTCGGGGCGCAGGTGCAGGTCGGGAAACAGGTTGCCGCGCGTGCGCCCATGGCCGGTGTGCAGGCCGGTCATTAGCGCGCAACGGGAAGGCGCGCACACCGTGCTGCCGGCATAGGCTTGGGTGAAGCGCGTACCCTCGGCGGCCATGCGGTCCAGGTTCGGCGTGGCGATCTGAACCTGCCCGTAACAGCCCAGGTCGCCATAACCCAGATCGTCAGCCAGAATGAAAACGATGTTCGGCTTCTTGGCGGCCGGGGCGGCCGCGAGCGTCATGGCGCCGGAGGCGCCCAGGAATTGTCTGCGGTCCATAGCCTTTCATCATAGTGGAAGACGGCGGCTCCTATCGGTTCAGCGCGGCCTCGATGGCTTTGGACAGTTCCTCGAACGAAAACGTCTCGACGAACGGCTGCCCGTTGACGAACACCGTCGGCGTCTTCGAGACGCCGCGCGCCACGCCGTCCTGGAGGTCCCTGTCGACCAGTTCCTGGTAGCGCGCCTCGTCCGGCGCAGCCGCCGCTTTGGCTGGGTCCACGCCGTGCTCCTTCGCAAACTGCGCCAAGCGCTCCTTGAAGTTTTCAGTCGTGATCTGGCTCCGGTTGGCGAGCGCATAGCGGCGGTACTCCACGCCAATCTCGGGATTGATCTCCTGGAAAAACCGTGCGGCCGCGGCCGCCGGCCGCGCCCAGGCATGTTTGGCCAGCGGAAAATCGCGGTGCTCGAAAGCGACCCTGTCCTTGTACGCCGGCAGGAGTTTTTCGTCCAGCATGCGCCGGTACGTCGCGCAGTCCGGGCATTGCAGGTCTTCGTAGGCCACCACGCGCACCGGGCTGTCCGGGTTGCCTTCGATCGGGGTCTGCCGGCTGGAGGCCAAGCCCGTCGCGGCGGGCTTCGCGTTCTTGGGCAGGAAGGGATTGGGAATTGACTCGGGAGCCTTCTCCACGTTCGGCGCCGCCGCGACGATCGCGACGAGTGCGGGAACTCCGTTCAGCGTGCCGCCCGTGACCGCGGGTTCGGCCGCCTTAGTCTCGAACACGTTCGAGGCGATCCCCACCGTCGTTCCCGGCGAGGCCACGGTCACCGGCCCGGCCAGGGCGATGGTCGCCGCCGCGCCGAACTCGATCCTCGCCACTTCGCTCAAGGCGAACGTCTCCACCTTTTCTCCAACCACCAGGCGAACCTGGCGCGTGTCGCCGCCCAGAAACGAGCCCGTCACCACCCGGCCGTCGCGCAGCGTCAGCGAGTCGGCCCAACCCAAACACACAATGCCCAACAGGCAAAGAACGAATCGCGGCATCACTCCCGTCCCCTCAAGACTTTCAGCATTGCACCGGCCACCACCGTGCCCCGCTGGTACGCCTGGCCATAGGCCAGCCGCCGCTCGGCGCGCGAGTAACCATAGCCGGAGCGGTAAATCCGTTCCAGCGACACGCCCACGAGCCATGTGCCGGCGAACGCGACAGCCGCCTTCGGAATCAGTCCGCCGCCGAAGGGGATCTTGCCCGCCAGGTTGCGCGCCAGCGCGCGCCAGCCGAACGCCGCCGCGATGATGGAGGCAATTTGAGCCTTCTGCTCTCGGTAACCGAGGGGCCGGTCGCTCGCTCCAGCCAGCAGGAAAGCCATGCGGATCTGGTTCATGGTCAGAAACGCCGTATCGGAGGCGAACTGGCCCACCGCCCACGGAATCTCGATCGCGCTCGGGATCACGTCCGGCAGCGCCGTCACCAGGGCGAACAGCGCGTTCTCGCTGGCCACGCTCTGAATCACCCGCTCGACCACCGGCTTGCGGAAGGGCGGGAACGCGCGGGCCAGCGCCAGCCCCAGGTCCTCGCGGCGCTCCAGGATCTCGGCGACCATCGCCTCGGGACGCTCCGGCGCGAATACGAAAGCGCCGGGCGGGCTCGCCGCGCCCTCCTCGGCGATGATCAGGTCGTACTCGGCGGGCGCGCCCGGGTCGCCCACCCGGTACAGAAACTCGACCAGCTCGAAGCGCTTGCCGCGGGAGATGTTCGCCGGCGCCAGGAAATCCTCGACCAGCGGCAGCAGGCTGGGCGCCGCCACGCCGATCGCCAGCCGCCGTTCGGCGGACGCACGAACATCTTGCGGGTTCAGGTTGCGAACCGCCTCGCGGACCTGCTGTAAGTACTTGACCGCCATCCGACGCTCAGGCCGGCCGCTCGGCGCCCTGCGCCCGAAACACCACCCGCGGCCTCTGTTTCCATTCTACTGCCAGCCCCACGCGCTCCACTTCGATTTCCGGCGCCAGGAAGCGCAGCATCGTCTCCGTGGTGGGATGGAACTCCAGCGCCGGAGCCACCAGGAACAGCCGCGGCGGATCGGCGGCGAGCGGAACTCCCGGAAAATACCCCCGCGCCGCGAACTCGTTCCGCGCCGCGTGCCAGCGCACCCGCATCCAGTAGTCCAGCGCTTGCAGCGGCAGGTGCGGATCCGCCGACGCTTTCAACTCCACCACCGCCAGCCGCCCGTAGCGGTCGCAGGCCAGAAGGTCCATCACGTCACGCTCGCCGGCCGCGAAAGTGGGCGCCTGCCCGTAAACAGGCGCGTCCAACAGCGTCGGATGGACGACTCCCAGGTTGTGCCGGATGCGCGCTTCCAGGATCTGTTCGGGCTTGTCCCCGGCGGTGCCCGCGGCAGGCCGCGGCACGTCCAGGCGCGTGTCCAGGTTGCCGTAGTCGCGCGGGTCGAGCAGTTCCTCCTGCGCGTCGTCGGAGTAGAGAAACAGCGCCGTCTTCAGGGCGCGCGGGTGGATCCAGGGCAGGCGCAGGGCCGTCGCGCGGTGCCGCCCGGCGGGCAGAAACAGCGCCAGCCCCTCCACCGTCACCCGGCGCTCGCGCCGCCGCAGGTAGTCGGTCCAGATCAGCCCGAAGCTCAGCGCGCCGGCCGGCGAGCTTTCTCCGATGGGCGCGCCGATGGCCGCCCACCCCAGGCCGCCCTGCTTCAGAAAAGCCCGCGAGTAGGCCGGCGAAAGGCTGTGCTCGAGGTCCGGCTCGGTGCTCAGCTCGGCGATCCGCCAGCCCGGAAACTGCCGGCCCAGGTAGCGCCGAAACTCCTCCCGGAAGCTGTGCCGCGCCGAGCGCCGAGTGGCCGCTCGCGCCGCCGGGCGCGCGCTGTCGACCAGTTCGACCGTGCCCGTGCGCCGCGGGAACCGCTCCACTGCCAGCGTCAGCCGGCCGGGTCTCTCCTGCTCGACGCCCAGCACCCGCCGCACCAGGTTGCGCCGTTCGTCCCACACCTGGAACAGGAGCCGCGTGCCGTGCCAGTCCAGAGCGAAACTGCCCGGCTCAAGCGGGTATGGCTCTTCGCCCGGCTCCAGCAACAGGGGCTGGGCGCTGGAGGCCAGGAACTGCTGGATTACTTCTTCAGGCCGCATATCATAGAGTGGTATCGTGCTCCCGGATCGTCTCGAAGAAGTTCGCGCGCGAATTCAACGCGCCGCCGGCGGGCGGGCCGGTGAGGTCACCCTGGTGGCCGTGACCAAGATCTTCCCCGCTTCGGCCATCCAGGAGGCCTACGCGCTCGGTCTGCGTGATTTTGGCGAGAATTACGTTCAGGAGTTCGAGGGCAAACACCCGCTGGTGGAGGGACTGGAGGGCGCGCGTTTCCACCTCATCGGGCATTTGCAGTCCAACAAGGCGCGCCGCGCGGCCGAGATGTTCCAGGTCGTCGAGACGGTGGATTCGGTCCGCTTGGCCCGCCGGCTGGAGGAGGCCGCCCGCCCCCTCGAGGTGCTGCTCGAAGTGAAGCTTTCCGAGGAACAGGCCAAGAGCGGCGCGGCGCCGGGGGAGATCCCGGCCCTGATCGACGCCGTGGCCGCCTGCCCCCACCTGCGCCTGACCGGGCTGATGACCATGCCGCCCTGGTCGGACGATCCGGAGGCCTCCCGCCCCTATTTCCGCCGCCTGCGCGAGCTGGCCGAACGCCATGGCCTGCGGCGGCTTTCCATGGGCATGTCGCACGACCTGGAAGTGGCCATCCAGGAAGGCTCCACCGAAGTGCGCGTGGGCACGGCGCTGTTCGGCGCGAGACGAAAAGCGTGAAGGCCGGTTTTTTTTCGCCCCTGCCGCCGGCCCGCACCGGCGTCGCCGACTACTCCGCCGCCCTGCTGCGGGCGATGCGCGAAACCGGCGAGGTGGCCGTGAATTCGGACGATACCGATGTGTGCCTGTACCACTTGGGCAACAACCACCTGCACCGCGACATTTACCGGCGCGCGCTGGCGCGGCCCGGCGTCGTGGTGCTTCACGATGCCGTCCTGCACCACTTCTTCCTTGGAACCCTCGACGAACCGGCCTACGTCGACGAGTTTGTCCACAACTACGGCGCCTGGAGCGTGGACCTGGCGCGCGACCTGTGGCGTCACCGCGCGCGCTCGGCGGCCGATCCCCGCTATTTCCAGTACCCCATGCTCCGCCGCATCGCCGAGACGTCCAAGGCGGTCATCGTCCACAACTCCGCCGCTGCCCGCCTGGTCCGCACCCACGCCCCCGCCACCCCCGTCCACGAACTCCCCCACCTCTCAAAACCGGGGACAGTACACTCTGTCCCCGCTGGGGACAGAGTGTGCTGTCCCCGGTTTGGGGTGTTTGGGCATTTGCGGGAGTCGAAGCGGTTGTTTTCGATCTTGCGGGCGTTTCCGGCGGTTCGCGCGGCTGTGCCTCAAGCCTCGCTGCTGGTCGCCGGCCAGATGGGATCGATCGAGTTCGCCCGCGCGGTGGAACCCTTACTGGCCCAGTCCGGAGTCGTCCGCCGCCCGTTCGCGCCGGAACCGGAGTTCACTCACCTGCTGGATTCGGTCGATGCCGGCCTCAACCTGCGCTATCCGGGCGCGGGCGAAACCTCGGGCATCTCCATCCGGCTCATGGCCCTGGCCAAACCGGTCTTGGTCACCGACAGCGAAGAAACCGACCGCTTCCCGGCCGACGCCTGCCTGCGCATCGACTCCGGGCCGGCCGAAGTGGAAATACTGGCTCACATGATGATCTGGCTGGCCACCGATCCCCGCGCCGCCCGCGAGATCGGCCGCCGCGCCCAGGCGCACATCGAAAGACACCATTCCCCGGAGAACGCGGCCCGTTTATACTGGGAAGTTCTGCGCGCTCACGCCGGATGACGATGCTCGCCCTACTCTTACTGCTCGCCGCTCCCATCGAAAGCCAGCTCCACGTGCGCGCCCCCATGCGCGACGGCGTGCGGCTCTGCGCCAACGTCTTCCTCCCCGCCGCCAAAGGCCGCTTCCCCGCGCTGCTGGTGCGCACGCCGTACGGGAAGGGCGCCCAGATCGCGCCCAACTACCGTGCCTTTGTCGAGCGCGGTTACGCCCTGGTGGTCCAGGATGTGCGCGGGCGCTTCGATTCCAAGGGCGTGTTCGACCCGCTGAACCAGGAAACGCCGGACGGCGAGGACACGCTCAAGTGGATCGTCGCCCAGCCCTGGTCCAATGGCAGCGTGGGCATGCTCGGCGGCTCGTATTTGGGCATCGTGCAGTGGCGCCTGGCGCTTACCAGCCACCCCGCCCTGAAGGCCATCTTCCCCACCGTCTCCGGCGACGACGACTACTTCGACCGCTTCTACTCGCGGGGCGGAGCGCTCAAACTCGGCCACCGCCTTTCCTGGCTGGCCGACAATTGGCGCGCGCCCGATTACATCAAGCCCGAGTTTTCCCGCTTCGTTCTGCACCTTCCGCTGCGCACGGCCGACCGCGCCGCCGCCGGCCAGCGCATCGACATGTACCAGCAGGCCCTCGATCATCCGGCCTACGACGCCTTCTGGAAATCGCTCAGCGTCCGCGAGCGCCTGGCCCAAATCCGCGTGCCGGTGTACGCGGCCGGCGGCTGGTTCGACAATTTCGGCCAGGGCGACCTGGAAGCCTTCGCCGAGCTGCGCAAACTCGGCCGCCCGGCGCGCCTGATCGTCGGGCCCTGGCCTCACAACATGAGCATCCCCTTCCCGGGCGCCGACTACGGCCGTGAATCCTCCGTCCCGCTGCGCACTCTTCAACTGGAGTGGTTTGACTACTGGCTCAAGCCCGGGCCGGAGAAGAAACTTCCCGCCGGCGGCCCGCTCCGCATCTTCGTGATGGGCGCCAACCACTGGCGCGACGAGCGGGAATGGCCCCTGCGGCGCACCCGCTGGACGCCCATGTATCTGTCCAGCCGCGGCAACGCCAACACGCTCGGCGGAGACGGCGTGCTCACCAACCGGCCCGGGCGCCGTGAGCCGCCCGACCGCTACGCCTACGACCCGCGCAATCCCGCCCCCACCCAGGGCGGCGCCGTCTGCTGCAACCCCAAAACATTCCCCTGGGGACCCATGGACCAGCGCCCGGTCGAGAGGCGCCGCGACGTCCTGGTCTACGACAGCCGCCCGCTCAAAGAGGACCTGGAAGTCACCGGCCCGGTGAAGGTTATCCTGCACGTTTCCACCTCGGCGCCCGACACCGACTTCACCGCCAAGCTGGTGGACGTCTTCCCCGACGGCCTGGCCCGCAACCTGACCGACGGAATCCTGCGCCTGCGCTACCGGCAATCCCTCGAAAGACCGGTCTTGTCGCGGCCCAACGAGATCTACTCCGTCACCATCGACGCGGGCGTCACCAGCAACGTCTTCAAGGCCGGCCACCGCCTGCGCCTGGAAATTTCCTCCAGCAATTTTCCGCGCTTCGACCGCAACCCCAACACCGGCCGCGCCGTGGCGGACGACAGCGAACTGCGCAACGCACTGCAAGCGGTCCACCACGACCGCGCCCACCCCTCGCACATCCTGCTGCCGGTAATTCCGCCCGCCATGCGGAAGTGATTCGCCGCCCTCCAGTTGTATGCCTATCTCAAGGTCAAATACGCGTAGTACACCATCAGAGCGCAGACAACAATCGCCGCGAACCACAGCCAGACGGTAACCCCGCGGGTTGGCTCGGTTTCGGGCGGCAGGCGGCGGTGGCGGAGATACAGGGCCGCGACCGCGATGATCGGGAGCATCAGGGCCTGCGCCACGCCGCCGGCTTTCACCATGGCCACCGGAGACTGGACCAGCAGGTACAGTCCGACGGATACGGTGGGCAGGATGCACACCCACAGTTTGCGGTAGCGCAAGCGGGCGGCATAATCTCCCGCCTGGTAGAAACCTAACAAACGAAACATGTCCGCGAAGACCCGGGATTCGGAAGCCGTGGCGGCGAAGATGGTTCCGTAGAGCGTCGCGACGGCGCCCACGTAGAACAGCCACAGCGCCCAGCCTCCCAGCGTTTCGGTGTACATCCGGGAGAGAACCTGGATCATGTCGTTGGCGGCGGGAACCAGCCCTTGCCCGTGCAGAATGCCGGCGCCGAGCAGATAGAAAGCCAGAGTCGCCACGGTGTAGATGGTCATGGAGGCCAGGATGTCGACGTGCATGACGCGGATCCAGCCCAGGGCCCGGTCGCGCCACCCCGCGCCGGGAACGCGCCGGCCGGCATAGCGCGCATAGCCTTTCTCCACGCACCAATACGGGTAGTAGATGAGTTCGGTGGCGCCTACTCCGGTGATGCCAAAAACGGCCACGGCCGAGGCCAGCCCGCCGGGCGGCATTTGAAAGCTCAGCCCGGAGGCAAGCTGGTTCCAGGAAAAGTACTGTGGCTTGCGCATCAGAAGCAGGGCGCACAGGAACGTGAGCATGGTGAAGAGGGCGACCTTTAAGGTGGCAATGCGCTCAATCCGCTCGTACCCTCCACCGAGCAGCAGCGCCAGCGTAAACGCCAGCAGAATCAAGACCCACACGTTGACCGAAACCGAGGGGATCAACTGGTTCAACACCTGGCCCACGCCGCCGAACATGGCGCCGATCTGGAAGCGGGTCATGAAGATGAGGCAGGGCCACAGCCAGACGATCCAGTTGACTCCGGCGCGGGGACCGGGAACCTCGTTGAAGCCCGCCAGCCCGGTGTTCCCGGTCGAGACGGTATAGCGCCCGATGGCCGCCTGGATGGCGGGCTTGATGAAACAGCTCAGCAGAATCACCCACAACGCGACGTAGCCGAC
>JACQZT010000078.1 GCA_016213755.1 Acidobacteriota bacterium
ATTGCCCGCGAGCAGTCGCGAAGGGTAGAGTCGAGCGGCAATCGGACGAGCGCTGGTGCCGACTCTTCGCCCAATCCAGGACGCGGAGAGCGCAAGGAATACGTTAGCGGATTTCTGAAGCCGCGTACTTAGCTCTTGGCAGTTCCGTAGTAACGGTCCGTCAGCAGCCGCGCCTGAATTGGCCCCAGACGGCCCACCAGCATGTCGTAGAAACCGCTTCGGGAGTTCTCCCGCACCAGCCGTTTGAGCACCTGCTCCTGGCGATCGAAGGCGGCGTGCGTCACCGCGTCGGGATCGACGAGCGAAGTCAAATGCCCGTGCAGTTCTTTCCGCACCTCGGCGTGCTTCTTGTCGCGCGCCAGGTTGACGAACTCCCCGCCCTGCCGCATGTCGAACAGCAGCGGCTCGCCGCCGGTGAAGTAGAGGTACTTCCAGTCGCCCTTGCGGATCATGAACGAGCCGGTGCAATTGCCTTCCGAGTGCGACTCGCTGAAGGCGAAACCGGGATGGCTGCCCGCCTGGCCGCGCG
This sequence comes from Acidobacteriota bacterium, assembly GCA_016213755.1. GTDB lineage: Bacteria > Acidobacteriota > Terriglobia > Bryobacterales > Bryobacteraceae > JACQZT01. Next base: position 530 of record JACQZT010000078.1, read on the forward strand.
TCATCGGCGCCAGTGAATGCCCGCGCAGCCCCTGGGCCATACCCGCGCCCGCCAAGTCCAGCATGGTGGCGACCAGGTCGGCGTGCGAAACCGGAGTCTCGATGGTTTTGCTCCGCGGGAGCCCCGCGCCGGCCAGAACCAGCGGTACGCGGTTGGCGCCGTCCAGCAGGCAGTTCTTCAGCCACAAGCCGTGTTCGCCGAGCATTTCTCCGTGGTCGCTGGTATAGACGATGAGTGTGTTGTCGCGCTGCCCCGTGCGATCCAGTTCCGCCAGCAGGCTGCCCAGCAGTTCGTCCAGTTCCGTAATCAGTCCGAAGTAGGCCGCCCGGGCGCGGCGCACGCGGCCGGCCGGAATGGGAATCTGGATGTTCTTGAAGTTGGCCAGCGTCTGGAACATCAGGTGGCGCTTTTCCAGGTACCCTTCCGGCCAGGCCGGCAGCGGAATCCGCTCCGGCGGGTACATCTGTTCGTATTTCGAATGCGCGACGAACTTGGGATGCGGCTTGCTGAGCCCCACGTACATGCACCAGGGCTGCTTGATCTTGGGAACCTCGGCCTGCAAATAGCGAGTCGCCCGCTGCACTTTGTCCAGGTCCGGTGCGGCGCGGTCCTCGAACGACCCGTCGGCGTTCTCGCGCTCCTTGGGGCGGAAGCAGGCGGGCATGCGGAACAGGGAGGTGATGTCCGGGTCGGTCCAATGGCCGTGCGAGGTCTTCTCTTCGCGGAAGCCGAGGTCCTTGCCCTCACATAGGTCCAGCTTGCCCGTGGCCCAGCACTGGTAGCCCGCGTCCTTGAGCCGGTTGCCCCAAGTCGGCACGCGCCCGTCGAAGGGCGTGCTGTTGCAGTAGGAGCCCACGTCGGAGGCGTACATCCCGGTCATTAGGCTGGCCCGTCCGGGCACGCACACCGGATTGCCCGAATACGCGTTGCGGAAGCTGACTCCCGCCGCCGCCAGGCGGTCCAGGTGGGGCGTCTTGACGATGGAGTGTCCATTGGACCCCACCGCCGCGCTCGTGTGCTGATCGGAGCAGACAAACAGGATGTTGGGCCGACCCGCTGCGGCGGGCGCAAGGGCGGCGGCTCCAGCGGCCGAGAGCAGCGAACGGCGAGTCAGGTCGGGCATACAGTACACTATGCCGCTAATGGACTCCAATGACAAGTCGATGTCCGGGCGGATATCGAGGTCCGGGCGGAAAGAGCGCACGGCCCGTGCGAAAAGCGTACGAAAGACCCGGCCGCGGGCTTGAAAACTCAACCGTTTGCGGTTGGCATTCCTCGTGCAAGTCGCTCCTCGTGATTCGATTCTTTTGCGTGGCGTGGATGGCCTGGGCCGGCTGGGCGACCGAACACTCCGGCATCGTACGCTGTGCGGGGGAACCGGTCGGAGGCGCCCAGGTGTTTGCCACGCGGGGGGGACAACGGCTATCCGCGGCGACCGGCGAATCGGGCCGATACGTCTTCGCTACGATGGAGCCTGGCGAGTGGGACATCGAGGTCCGGCATTGGGGCTTCGAATCGGCGCTGGGGAGAATCGCAGTCGCTCCGGGCGCCTTGCCGGCCGAGTGGCGGCTCTCGGTGGCGCCGCCCTCCGCGTCCGCCGCCGGCGAGGTGAAGTTGCCCACCCCCCACCGGGCGGAACCGGGCTTATTGCCGCCCGATGCCGACCCGGCCGACGCCTCCGAGTCGTTTCTGGTGGCCGGCAGCCTCAGCCGCGGGCTGGAGATCGAACCCAAGGACGACGAACTGGGCAAGCTGCGCACCGACTGGGTTAAGGACGTCGACAAAGGTCCCCCGCTTCCCGGCGCGCCGAAACCCGAGAAACAGCTCGCCGGCGTGCAGGGCCGTTTCGAGGCGCCCGGCGAGTTCGCCGGTTTCGGCGGCCCGGCGTCCGGGGGACCGGCGACGCCCAAGCCGAAACCGGAACCCAAGAAAAAAGAAGGGAAGAAGGAACCCGGCGTGGCTGTGTTCGGCAACCGCGTCAACCGCCGGCGGGACAAGTTGCATGGGTCGGCCTTCGCCAGCCAGCGCAACTCGGCTTTGGACGCTCGCCCTTACGCTTTCACCGGGCAGCCCGCCGCAAAACCCTCCTACGCGCAGACACGCACTGGCCTGGCAGTCGGCGGCCCGCTGTACATTCCCAAGCTCGTTGACAGTGAACGCACCTTCGTTTTTCTGAGCTACTCGGCAACCCGCAGCCGGAACCCCTACCACGCCACTGCCACCCTGCCTTCCGTAGCCGAACGCCGGGGCGATTTCTCAGACTCGCACGCACCTGAAGCGGTGCTGGTCTTCGATCCATCCTCGCACCTGCCCTTTCCCGCTCAGCGCATCTCAGCCAGCCGAATCGGTTTCGCAGCGCGCGGCCTGGCAGCGCTCATCCCGCTCCCCAATCTGGCTGGCCGCGCACAGAACTATGTGATCGACGCCTCCCTGCCGCAGAACAGCGACGAGATTTCCGCGCGCGTGAACCATAGCGTTTCGGCACGAGACCATGTCGACGTGTCCTGGGCCGCCCAGTTTCGCCGCGGCGAGAATGCCCAGCTTTACGGGTTCCGCGACACCAGCGACGGCTCCGGCTTGAGCGCCGGCGCGAGTTGGCTTCATTCGCTCGGCGGTATGTCCATCAACATCCTGCGCTCCACCGACAGCCGCAGCCGGAACGGCGTCACTCCCTTCTTTGCGTTCGGCCGGGACGTGGCTCGGGACCTCGGTCTCCGCGGGCCGTCGAGCGATCCAGTCAACTTCGGTCCGCCCAACCTGAATTTCACCAATTTCGGCGCCCTGGCCGACGCCAGCGCCATGCTGCGTCGCGATCGGACACTGTCGGTCAGCGACGCTTTCAAATGGCATCGCGAAGAGCACAAGGTGGACGCGGGAATTGAGTTTCGACGCACCCAGCTCAACAGCCGCACGGATCAGAACGCTCGAGGCAGCTTCGTCTTCAGCGGTCTGGCCACCAGCCGCATCGACGACGGCCAGCCCGCCGCCGGCACGGGATTCGACTTCGCCGATTTCCTGCTCGGGCTGCCGCAGTCAAGTTCCATCCGCTTCGGGAGCGCCGACACCGATTTCCGCGGTTCGGTCTGGAGTGCGTTCCTTCAGGACGATTGGAAGGGCCATCCCCGGCTCTCGCTCAAGTACGGTCTCCGCTACGAGTACTTCCAGCCGCTGTGGGAAAAGTACGACCGCATCGCGAACCTGGACATCGCGCCCGGCTTCACGGCCGTGGCCGCGGTGACACCCGGCCTCGCGGGCCCTTTCACCGGCCGCTTCCCGCGCGCACTCGTCGAGCCGGACCGCAATAACTTCTCGCCTCGCGCCGGCCTCGCCTGGCGGCCGTTCGAGGAGAGCAGACTCACCGTGCGCCTGGGCTATGGAGTCTTCTTCGACGGATCGATCTTCCAGCGTTTCCCCGCCCAGCTTGCGGCGCAGCCGCCGTTCGCGAAAACCGCCGCGGTGAACACCAGCGCCGCGCACGTGCTGACCCTGGAAGACGGTTTCGCCGCCGCTCCGGCACAAACCATATCCAACACCTTTGCCGTGGACCGCAACTACCGGGCCGGATACGCGCAGACCTGGAACCTCTCTGTCAAGCACGATCTGGCCGGGCACATGGGGTACGAAGCCGGCTATCTCGGTACCAAGGGAACGCGGCTGAACGTCCAGCGGATGCCCAATCGCTCCGCTCCCGGTTCCCCGCTCACCGCCGAAGACCGGCGGCGAATCGGCAACGCCGTCGGGTTCGCTTTCGACAGTTCCGAAGGCAACTCCATCTTCCATGCCGTCCAACTGAAGCTCATCCGGCACTTCCACCGGGGCCTCGGTGCCGAGGCGCTCTACACTCTCTCGAAGTCCATCGACAACGTGTCGACGTTCGGCGGGGGCGGGGTGATCGTCGCCCAGGACGACCGGAACCTGCGCCTGGAGCGCGGGCTGTCGGGCTTCGACCAGCGCCATCGCGTGGGAATCTCGTGGTTGTGGAACGTGCCGGCCGGCGACACCGCGACACTGCTGCGGGCCGATACCTGGTGGTCGCGCCTGCTCGGCAATTGGACCGCCGGAGGGACGCTGTTCCGCTCCTCCGGCGCGCCGCTGACTGCGCGCGTGCTGGGCAACCGGAGCGACGCCGGCGGCACGGGCGCCGTCGGCGCCGGCCGCGCCGACGCCACCGGGGAACCGGTCCACGGCTCAGCCGCCTTCTTCAACCAGTCGGCTTTTCGCGTTCCGCCCGCGGGACGCTTCGGCAATGCCGCGCGCAATACGATTCCCGGCCGGGCCCAGTTGGCCGCCAACCTGGCCGTGGCGCGCTCGTTCCGCCTGTTCGACGACCGGCGCAAGCTGGAGTTCCGCGCCGAAAGCACGAACTTCGCCAATCATCCCGCCATCACGGCCTTCGGCACGGTGGTCAATTCCGCCGAATACAGCCTGGCCACCGGCGCGCAGCCCATGCGCACGGTGGTTCTGCATCTCCGGGTAAGGTTTTGACCATGAGCTCTCCGGCTATTCTCGCGCTGCTGTGTGGTGCGGCCCTGGGGCAGGAGAACCTGCCGCCGGCCCGCTTCACTACCACCACGGAACTTGTGGTGCTGAACGTGGTGGTGCGGGATCGCGCCGGACAATCTATCGACAACCTGAAACGGGAGGACTTCGCGGTTCTGGAGGACGGCAAGCGGCAGACGGTGGCGGTGTTCGAGTTCCAGCGGGTCGCCTCCGGTCCTCGACCCGCCGCCGCCGCGGGACCCGCCGCTCGCGCCGCCGCTCCGGCGCAAGGTGAGATCCGCTACCGCGACAGCCGCCTGCTGGTCCTGTTCTTCGATCTTTCCTCGATGCCCGCGGAGGACCAGTTACGCGTACAGAGGGGCGCGTTGAAGTTCGTCCGCGAGCGCATGGCGCCGGAAGACCGCGTGGCGGTAATGACCTTCGGCGCCCGGCTCCGCATGGAACAGGATTTCACCGCCGATCGCGAGTCCCTGGAACGGGCGATCCGCGGCATTCGCATCGGCGAGGCCAGCGATCTGTCCCTGGCGGCCGGCGGCGACCCCGAACTGAGCACTTCCGGCGCCGCGTTCGAGGCCGACGACGCCGAGTTCAACCTCTTCAACACCGACCGCAAGCTAAGTGCGCTCGAAACGGCGGCGAGAATGCTCGGCGGCCTGCCGGAGAAGAAGGCGCTGGTGTACTTCTCGAGCGGCGTCGGAAAGACCGGCATCGAGAACACCGCGCAGTTGCGCTCGGCGGTGAACGCCGCCGTGCGCGCCAACGTGTCGTTTTACCCGGTTGACGCGCGCGGGTTGGTGGCGCTGGCGCCTGGCGGGGACGCTTCGCGGGGCGCTCCCCGCGGCACGGCGCTGTTCGCCGGCAAGTCACAGTTCGGCGCGCTGGACACGCTGCGCGCGCAGCAGCAAACGTTGAACACCCTGGCTTCGGACACCGGCGGCAAGGCGTTTACCGACTCCAACGATTTGAGCCTTGGCGTCGCGCAGGCGCAGCGCGATATCGGCAATTACTACATCCTGGGTTACTACAGTTCCAACCCGGCCCAGGACGGGCGCTTCCGCCGGACCGAGGTCAAAGTCCCCGAATTCTCACAGGCACGGCTGGAACACCGCGCCGGCTACTTCGCCCGCCGGCGATTCGAGAAGATGACCGCAACCGACCGCGAACGCCAGCTCGAAGACGCGCTCGCCTCGGGCGACCCGGTCACCGGCCTGCCGCTGGCGCTGGAAGTGAACTACTTCCGGCTCTCGCCGGGGCGGTACTTCGTTCCCGTGGCGGTCAAGGTCCCCGGCTCGCGCATCCCTTTCGCGCACCGGGGTGCCGAGGAGCACACCACTTTCGACTTCATCGGGCAGATCCGTGACTCGCGCGGCCGGCTGGCGGCCAGCGTCCGCGACTCGATTCGCGTGCGTCTGAACGAAGAGGGCGCGGCGCGGCGTACCGCGAACAACTTCGAGTACGACACGGGATTCACGCTCCAGCCGGGCGATTACCGCGTCAAGCTTCTGGCCCGCGAGAATCAAAGCGGGCAGATGGGCGTCTTCGAATCCGGGTTTCGGATTCCCGACCCGGTGGGCGAAAGCCTGTGGATGCACGTTAGTTCGGTCGTCTGGAGCAATCAGCGGGCTCCGGCAGCGGAGGCCGTGGGGCGCGCGGATTCGAACCGGAAGCGCGCCACTGCTCACCCGCTGGTGGGCGACGACGGATTCAAGCTGGTTCCGAGCATCACCCGCGTGTTCCGCCGGAACCAGACTCTGCGCGTCTACGCCGAAGTTTACGATCCGAGTACCGATTCCAACCGCCCGCAGCCGAGCGTGGCGGGCGTTGTATCCTTTCTGAGCGGGAATCGTCTGGTGTTAGAGAGCCGGCCAGTCGTGGTCGCGCGTTACGTCGAGAAGCGGCGCGGAGTCGTCGCTCTGGAGTTGGAAGTACCGCTTGAAGACCTTTCGCCCGGCCGGTATAACGGCCAAGTGACCCTCTTCGACCAGGTGGCGCGCAGTTTCGTTCAGCGGCGCGCGGAAATGGTGGTCTTGCCATGAAAGAGCTCTGGATTGCGCTGCTGGTGGTCGTCCTGGCAACCCCGGCCATGATGGCAAAAGCGAAGAAGAAGGCTCCGCGCTCGGAACGGGAGCGGCTGACCGAGCGAATCGAAAAGACGCGCAAGCGCCTGGCCGAAGTGAGCGTCGATCAGGCGCCGGCGAGAGAACTCGAAAAGAGCGCCTTGGCCTATCTGGCCGGCGCCGAACGCAGGATCGCAGAGGAATGGTACTCGCAAGCCGACGGATTGAGCAAAGCAGCCGATGCGCTGACCCGGGCCGTCGATCACATCCGCCACTCGCTGGATCCAAGCCGCACCGGCTACCCGGCACGGGAAGATCAGTCCAGACGCCTGGAACAGGCCTATTTCCGTCTCCAGCAGGCCGACTACTTCCAGGTCCAGAGCAAGGACGCGCGGGCGCGGCCCCTGGTGCGCGCTGCGCGCCAGTTCTACCAGCGCGCCCGGCAAGCCTGGGACCGCGGCGATTCCCGCTCGACCGACGAGTTCACCAAGGTCACCGAGGACATCGTCAAAGCCCTGGAACACCTGGCGCACACCGCCACCCCTGTTCCTGTCCCGCCGCGGCTGAAATAATGGCGGGTGAGACATGACTGGCCTCTTGCGGCGGCGGCTTCAGCTACAACTCGCGCTCATCTTTCTGGCGGGCGGATGCATGGCCCTGCTCAGCGCGCTGCTGATTCGCGACGCCTTACGCGGCGCTGAAAGCCTGGTTCTGTCGGAAACCCGCCAGGCGCTGGGCGCCGCATTGGGTGAGCTCGATCGCCAGGCGCTGGAGCGCGTGACCATGGAGACCGATTGGCCGGCTCTGGCGCCCGAGTTGCGCGCGGTCTCGCTGGGCGGCATCTCGCAAACCGTTTTGCGCTCCTACCCGGGCATCGAAGGCGGTTACCTCGAGGACGACGCCTTCTTGGGATACTCCTTCCCGACCCACGACAATCCGACGGGCAAGACCGATGTCCCGGCGGCCGAGGCGGAGAGTATTCGCGAGGTGGGACGCGCCAGCGTCGCCGGCCTCGCCGGGGCAGAGCGCGTCTTGCGCGGTGCGAGCGACGTGGTGCTGATTCGCGCCCAGCACAATCCGCGAACCGGCTTGACGGCCTGGACCATGAAACGGATCGCCGGTTTGGGCGATCCGGCGGCGCAGCAACGCCGCTGGCTGCTGGTGGCGCTAGTCGCCGCCGCGCTGTTGAGCCTGGCGGCCACTGCCGCCACCGCCGCGAGTCTGGCGCGAGGCGTCCATGGCGTCAAGCGCGGGCTCGAGGAACTCGAACGCGACTTCCACCACACTCTGGAAGAACCTAGCGGTGAACTGGGAGAGATCGCGCGCGCCGTCAATCGCATGACCGGCATCCGCCGGAAACTCGAAGGCGAGCTCCGCCGCGAGGACCGTTTGCGTTCCATGGGCCGGCTGGTGGCGGCCGTCGCTCACGAGGTTCGCAACCCGCTGAATGGCATCCGTTTGACCGCGCAACTACTGGAACGCCAGTTCGGATCGAACGAATCCGTGACCGCCATAATTCAGGAAACCGACCGGCTGGAAGCCTTGGTGCGCGATCTGCTTGTGTTCGAGCGCGGCGAAGCCGTGCAGGTGCGACGTCAGCCCGTCGCCCCAGTTGTGGAGCGCGCCTGGATGCTGCTCCGCTCGCAAGCCGGCCGCCGGGGAGTACGCATGCGGTTCGAGCAGTCCGAACCAGAGCTGATGGCCGCCTTCGACGCGGCATATCTTCAGCAGACCCTTCTCAACCTGTTCCTGAACGCCATCGAAGCCATGCCCGGGGGAGGAGAAATCCACGTGGCCGCTCCCCGCATCGGGGCGGAAGTTCTCCTCCGGGTTTCCGACACCGGCCCTGGGTTGACCGAAGACCAGCAAGAGCGGATTTTCGAGATGTTCTACTCCACCAAGACGGACGGGACCGGACTGGGACTTGCGGTTTCGCGCCAACTCGTCGAGAATATGGGCGGCCGTCTCGAATACGAAGCGGCGCCGGCCGGCGCTATTTTCGCGATCCGGCTGCCCGGCTAGACCATGGACCAGTCGACCATCCTGATCGCCGAAGACGAACGCGCCGCGCGCTGTGCCCTGGCGCGTCTTCTTGAGAATGAGGGCTTTCGCGTTCTGGCGGCCGAAGACGGCGCTCGCGCTCTGGAACTCTGCCTGGAGAATACGCCCGAGGTCGCCTTGGTCGACATCCGCATGCCGGGACTCGACGGCCTCAGCCTTTTGAAGCGGTTGCGAGAGAGCGACGCGGATGTCGCCGTGGTTGTCGTCACTGCCTATGGCACCAGTTCGACGGCCATCGAAGCGATGAAGTTCGGCGCGTTCGATTATCTCACCAAGCCGCTCGACATTCGGGAGGTGCTGGTGACCATCGAGCGCGCCCTCGATCACCGCGCGCTGGCCCGCGAACTGCGCGAGCTTCGCGCACAGCAGCCGCCGGCCGGCGGAGGGTGGGGAACCATGATCGGCCACAGCCCCGCCATGCAGCAGGTCTACAAGCGCATCGGACAGGTGGCGCCCTCCGACGCCACCGTGCTGGTGCGGGGCGAATCGGGAACCGGCAAGGAGTTGGTGGCCAACGCGATTCATGAACACAGCCGCCGCGCTCGCGGGCCGCTGGTCAAAATCAACTGCGCCTCGATTCCGGAGGCCCTGCTCGAGGCGGAGCTCTTCGGCCACGAGAAAGGCGCGTTTACGGGCGCCGCGGCGCGCCGTGTCGGGCGCTTCGAGAGCGCCGATGGAGGTACGGTGTTTCTGGACGAAGTCGCCGAGCTTTCTCCCGCGCTTCAGGCCAAGCTGCTGCGCGCGATTCAGGAGCGCACCATCGAGCGACTGGGAAGCAACGCCTCCATCGCGGTGGACATCCGGTTGGTGGCCGCCACCGCGCGCGATCTCGAAAAGGCCGTCGCGGACGGCTGGTTCCGGGACGACCTCTACTATCGGCTGAACGTCGTCACCATCGCGTTGCCGCCCTTGCGGGAACGCCGCCAGGACATCCCGGCCCTGGTCCAGCACTTCCTGCGGCGCGCCACTCAGCCAATTTCCATCACACCCTTGGGCCTGGATGCCTTGTGCGCATACGACTGGCCGGGAAACGTCCGCGAACTCGAAAACGCCGTGGAGCGCGCCATCGCACTGGCACACGGCGGGGTGATCACCGAACACGACCTGCAGCCGGTTTCCCGGATCGAAACCTACCGCCCGGCCTGGACCGATCTGATTCCCCTCGAGGCAGGCTTCAAGCCGGCCATCGAGGCCACCGAACGGGCGCTCATCGAGCGCGCCTTGCGCTCCGCCCAGGGCCGCAAAACCCGCGCCGCCGAGATCCTCCGTATTCATCGCCGCCTGCTCTACGAGAAGCTGCGGCAGCACGGGCTCTGAAACCTCACAAGTCCCCGCGAATTCAGCCGTTTCTGCTAAAATAGAAGGTTCCGAAACAACACTGGACGCCGGGCGAAGAAACAGGGAAAACCGGCACTGTGCTCGGAAGGAGTAGATTTGTCGAATCCGCAAAACCCCGAACCTCCGCAGACACCACCACAGCCGCCGGCCGGCGGAGCGCCTTCGCAACTGCCGCTGGGCGGCGATGGCGGCGGCAAGAACCTGATCAACGTCAATATCGAAGACGAAATGCGGCGGTCGTATCTCGATTACGCCATGAGCGTGATCGTGGGCCGCGCGCTGCCGGACGTCCGCGACGGCTTGAAGCCGGTGCATCGCCGCATCCTGTACGGCATGTCGGAGATGGGGCTGCACCACAACCGCCCCACCCGCAAGTGCGCCAAGATCACCGGCGAGGTCATGGGCAAGTATCACCCTCACGGCGACGCGGCCATTTACGACACCCTGGTGCGCATGGCGCAGCCCTTCACCCTGCGCTACCCGCTGATCGACGGGCAGGGCAATTTCGGATCGGTCGACGGCGACCCGCCGGCGGCCATGCGGTACACCGAAGCGCGGCTGTCGAAGATCTCGGCGGCGCTGCTCGAGGACATCGACAAGGAAACCGTCGACTTCCGCCCCAACTACGACGAAAGCGAGTTCGAGCCCGAAGTGCTTCCGACGCGCGTGCCCAACCTGCTGGTGAACGGCAGCTCGGGCATCGCCGTGGGCATGGCCACCAACATCCCGCCGCACAACTTGCGCGAAGTGATCGAGGCCGCCATCGCGCTGGTGCACAACCCCGCCACGGCGCTCGACAAGATCCTGGAAATGGTCCCCGGCCCGGATTTTCCCACCGGCGGCTTCCTGCTCGGCCGGCAGGGCATTTTGGACTACTACACCCGCGGCCGCGGCACGCTCAAGCTGCGCGCCCGCGCCGCCACCGAGAAGATGGCCAAGGAGCGCGAGGCCATCATCGTCACCGAAATCCCCTACCAAGTCAACAAGGCACGTCTCATCGCCGACGCCGCCGCGCAGGTGAACGACAAGAGGATCGAGGGCATCTCGGAGATCCGCGACGAAAGCGACCGCGACGGCATGCGCATCGTCTTCGAGCTGAAACGCGGCGAAAACGCCGAGGTGGTGCTCAACAACCTCTACAAGCACACCCAGCTCCAGACCAACTTCGGCGTCATCATGCTGTCGATCGTCAACGGACAGCCGCGCGAACTGGGCATTGTCGACTGCCTGAAGCGTTTCATCGACCACCGCATCGACGTGGTGCGCCGCCGCACCGACTACCTGCTGCGCAAAGCGCGCGACCGCGAGCACATCCTGCTCGGCTTCCAGAAAGCCCTCGACAACCTGGACGAGGTGATCCGCGTCATCCGCGCCGCCAAGACCCCGCGCGAGGCGCGCGACGGCCTCGTCTCCCGCTTCGAATTCACCGAGCGGCAGGCCCAGGCCATCATCGAATTGCAGCTCCAGCGCCTGACCGGCATGGAGCGGCAGAAGATCATCGACGAGCTGGCCGAGATCCAGCGCCTGATCGCCGAGTACCTCGAGATCCTGGGCTCGGAGAAGGTCCTGCGCGGCGTCATCGTCAAAGAACTGCGCGAAGTGCAGAAGGACTACGGCGACGAGCGCCGCACCACGATCGTCGAGGACGTGGGCGAGATCCGCCTGGAAGACCTGGTGCAGATGGAAGACGTCGCCGTCACCGTGACGCGCGGCGGCTACCTCAAGCGCACCGCCGTGGACACCTACCGGCGGCAGGCCCGCGGCGGCAAGGGCCGCATCGGCATGGCCACCCGCGCCGAGGACGTGGTGGAGCACCTGGTGATCGCCTCCACCCACGCCTACCTGCTGTTCTTCACCAACAAGGGCCGCGTGTACTGGCTCAAGATCTACGAAATCCCCGACGCCGGCACCACCGGCAAGGGCAAGCACATTTCGGGCCTGCTCAACTTGCAGCCGGACGAAAGCGTCAAGGCGTTTCTGGCCGTGCGGGAGTTCGTTCCGGATCGCTTCATCGTCATGGTTACCCAGCGGGGCGTGATTAAAAAGAGCGAGCTTACCGAGTTCGACAACCCCCGGTCGGGCGGCATCATTGCCCTTTCGCTCGACGAAGGCGACGAACTGATCGCCGCCCGCCTCAGCACCGGCGCGGATTACATCTTCCTGGCCACCTATGAAGGCATGGCCATCCGCTTCAAGGAGAGCGACGTTCGCGCCATGGGCCGCCCCGCGCGCGGCGTGCGCGCCATGGACCTGGCCGAAAGCGACTACCTGGTTTCGGCCGAAGTGGTGGCCGAGGAGGGACTGACGCTCTCCGTGTCCGAGAACGGCTACGGCAAACGCACCCCGCTGAGCCATTACCGTCTCACCGCCCGCGGCCGCAAGGGCGTCATCAACATGAAGGCCACTCGCAAGACCGGCAAGGTGGTGGCCGCGCTGTCGGTGAAGGACGACTCGGATGTGATGATCATCACCAAGGACGGCAAGATCATCCGCATCGACGCCGCCGAAATCCGGCAGGTCGGCCGCTCCTCGCAGGGCGTGCGCGTGGTGCGCATGGAGGAGACCGACCAGGTGGCCGCCGCCTGCGTCATTCCCGACGGCGAAGTAAACGGAGAGGATCTGCAGGAGTCCCTGCCCCTGCAATAATCGAGTTATGGCAACACTGGTCCCTCTGGGCACAACCATCGACCCCGCGGACCTCGAGCGAAAAGAGCAGAAGTTGTTTTCCATCCTCGAGGATCTGGGCCGCGTGCTGGTCGCTTACTCGGGCGGCACGGATTCCGCCTACCTGGCCTGGGCCGCGCACCGCGCGCTGGGCGGCAACGCGGTGGCCATCACCGCCGACTCGGCCTCCATTCCGGAATCGCACAAGCGCGACGCCGAGGCCCTGGCGCGCCAGTTCGGCTTCCAGCACGAGTACATCCCCACTTTCGAGTTCGACAACCCGGACTACGCGCGCAACGACGCCAACCGCTGCTTCCACTGCAAGGACGAGCTGTTCACGCGCCTGGAAGAGGTGGGCCGCCAGCGCGGGTTTGAGCACATCGTCTACGGCGTCAACCAGGACGACCTGGGCGACTACCGCCCTGGCCAGGGCGCGGCCCGCATGCACGAGGTCCGCGCGCCGCTGATGGAAGCCGAACTCACCAAGGCCGAGATTCGCGAGCTGTCGCGCCGCGCCGGTTTGCCCACCTGGGACCGCCCGGCATCGGCTTGCCTGGCCAGCCGTGTGCCCTACGGCACGCCTGTCACCATCGAAACCATGAAGACCGTCGAGCACGGCGAAGAAGCCATCAAGGCCCTCGGCTTCCGCCAGTTCCGCGTGCGCTATCACGGCGAGTTGGTGCGCCTGGAGTTCGCCCGGAACGAGATGGAGAAGGCGCTCACCCTGGAGATGGCCGGCCGGCTGACCGCCATCTTCAAGCCCCTGGGCTTCCACTACGTCACCCTCGACCTGGAAGGCTATCGCCAGGGTTCCATGAACGAAGTCCTGCCCCCACGAAAATGAGCAAAAACCGAATCGCGACGCGCGGCGAGGACTTCGCCGCCTGGTATCAGGATGTCATCGCGCAGGCCGAGCTGGCCGAGCCGGCCGAGGTGGTCAAAGGCTGCATGGTCATCCGGCCGCACGGCTACGCCGTGTGGGAGAAACTCCAGGCGGCCCTGGACAAGCGCTTCAAAGCCACCGGCCACAAGAACGCCTACTTCCCCATGCTCATCCCGGAGAGCTTCCTGAAGCGCGAGGCCGAGCACGTCGAAGGTTTCGCGCCGGAACTGGCCGTGGTCACCATCGCAGGCGGCGAGGAACTGGAAGAGCGCTACGTTCTGCGGCCCACCTCGGAAACCATCATCGGCCATTTCTTCGCCCGCTGGATTCAAAGCTGGCGCGACCTGCCGCTGCTCATCAACCAGTGGGCCAACGTCATTCGCTGGGAAAAGCGCACCCGCGTCTTCCTGCGCACCACCGAGTTCCTGTGGCAGGAAGGCCACACCGCCCACGCCACCGAAGAGGAAGCCCGCGAAGAGGCCCGGCGCATGCTCGAGGTCTACGCCGACGTGGCCGAGAACGTTATGGGCATGCCCGTCATCCGGGGCATTAAGACGCGCTCGGAGAAGTTCGCCGGCGCCGAGCGCTCCTACTGCATCGAGGCCATGATGCAGAACGGCCTGGCCTTGCAGGCCGGCACCAGCCACGAGCTGGGCCAGAACTTCGGCCGCGCCTTCGACGTCAAATTCCAGAACAAGGAAGGGCAACTGGACTACGTCTGGCAAACCAGTTGGGGCGTCTCGACGCGCCTGATCGGCGGCCTGATCATGACCCACTCGGACGACCGCGGCTTGGTGCTGCCGCCCAAGCTCACGCCGCTCGAAGCCGTGGTCGTGCCCATCTATCGCAAGGACACCGACCGCGCGGCGATCGTCGAAAGCTCTCACCAGGTGGCCGCCGCGCTGCACAACGCGCGGCTAACCGTCGAGGTCGACGATCGCGAGGGCTTCACCCCCGGCAACAAGTTTTTCTACTGGGAGCAGCGCGGCATCCCCGTGACGCTCGAACTGGGGCCTCGCGACCTGGAAGCCGGCGTGGTAGTGGTCAAGCGCCGCGACACAAACCAGAAGGAAAGCGTCCCGCGGGAAAACGCGGGCGCCTTCGTCGCCGCGCTGCTCGAGCGCATGCAAAGCGAGATGTACGCCCGCGCCCAGCAGCGGCTCAAGGACAACACCGTCGTGGCCAACAGCTTCGACGAAGTGCGCCAGATCCTGGAACCGGTCACCGCCGAGCGCGGCGGCGGCAAGTTCGTCCTGGCCCACCTCAAGGACGACGCCGTCTGCGACGCCCAGATCAAGGCCCTCAAAGCCACCGTGCGCTGCATCCCCCTGACCGACGAATACGACGGGCCCGGCAAGTGCATCCTGACCGGGGAGACGGTCCCCCAGCGCGTGGTCATCGCCAAAGCTTACTAGTTCGATTTCTCCAGAAACTCTCGCACAATTGGCCGCGAATTCACGCGAAGGAACGCGAAGGGCGCCGGGATGAACCGGCATTCGGCAGGGAATGAAAGAAACCTGCCTGCAAGCAGTGGCAAACCATCGGGCAGACCGCGTGCGCTACCCTTAGCCTCGCGTTCTTCGCTAGCCTGAAAGAATGCACAGACTCCTGATTTTGCTGCCGGTCCTGCTGGCGGCGCAGGCGCCTCCCGCCAGACCTCCGGTGGCGCGGCCCAAGCCGGTGGTGAAGAAGGCGGCGCCGGCGAAACCGCCGGCCGCCAAGCCCAAGCCGGCCGCCGTGCCGGCGCCGGCCACCGACGACGAGAAGGCCATTTACGCGGTCGGCCTGTCGATTCACCGTTCGCTGGCCGGGTTCGACCTTACGGCGGCGGAACTGGAGATCCTGAAGCGGGCGTTAACGGACGCCGCAGCGGGAAAACCCGCTGTCGAGTTGAGTGAGTGGGGGCCCAAGATCGAGCCGCTGGCGCGGGTCCGCGCCGGCCGTGTCGCGGAGCGGGAGAAGACGGTTTCCAAGGCCTATCTCGAGAAGGCCGCCGCCGAGCCGGGCGCCGTGCGAACCGAAAGCGGCCTGGTTTATCGCGAAACGCTGGCCGGGTACGGGGCCTCGCCGAAGGCCACCGATACGGTCAAGGTCCACTATCGCGGCACGCTGGTCAGCGGGACCGAGTTCGACAGTTCCTACCGCCGCAACGAGCCCGCCCAGTTTCAGCTCGGCGGCGTGATTCGCTGCTGGACGGAGGGCGTGCAGAAGATGAAGACCGGCGGGAAGGCGACGCTGGTTTGTCCTTCCGATCTGGCCTACGGCGATGGCGGCCGGCCCAACATCCCGGGCGGGGCGGCCCTGATCTTCGAGATCGAGCTGCTGGAAATCGCAGGCGCGACGCCTTAGTAGCCGGTTAGGGAGCGGTTTCGGGTCCGCCGCCGGCCACTTCGCGCGACAAGTCCTCGAGCACGGCCGGGGAGCGGTCGGAGTGCAGGTCGGCGTCCAGGCGCCGCAGCGCCACGCGCACCAGGTCGCGGTGATGCAGCTTGTGGCCGAAGCCTCTTTCGCTCAGATCGAGCCACAGGCGGTGCAGAAACTCGACGTCCTCGGGCCACAGCCGCGGCGGATGAGGACCCAGGTTGTAGTATTCCGACCGGCCGGTTTCGCGATCCAGGATTTGCAGCGACATCTGCGGGCGCGGAGCGGGCAGTTTTTCCCAGGCGGCGCCGAACTGCATGGCCTGTTGCGCCGGCACGAGGCGCGGGGAGCGGCCCATGACAATGGTCCCCGACTTCAGCCGGTAAGCCGTTTCGACGACGGCCGCGATGGCCTCCATGCCGGGAACCACCATCAGTTCGACGTGCTTGCCGGCCTTCTCCGCTACCGTGACCACCTTGCTGAACAGGCCGGCAATATCGTCGGTAAACACCTGCTCGGGTTTCAGGTCCGACTCGCCCGATCCGGCCTCGGTGACGCGCTTGACCGTCATCACCACGATGTCGATGCGCCGCGTGTCGATCTTTTCGAGGGTGTTCACGACATGGTCCAGCAGGTGCGGGTTGCGGACCGCCACCAGCACGTTGCCGGGCCGCACGTTGATCTTCTCGGCCGAAAACTCGGCGGCCGCGTCGAGCAGGAATTTCTCGGGCTCCTGTTCGTGCGCGCGGCCCTGCCGGCGGCGGGCGTTGTAGCGCTCGGTAAGGATGAAAACGGCGAAGAAAGCCAGCGTGAACGACAGGCCCGAGATGGTGGCCACCTTCTTAGTGAGCAGGTTGGCGACGGCCAGGGCGAACAAGAACAGGGTGATCAGGCCCAGCCCGACTGGAATCTCCACCCCCCGGAAGCGGAAATTGAGCGGCACCTTGTACTCGCGCTCCTGGTGTATCTTGTAGCGCAGCACCAGCACCGACAGCGACTTCATGGCGAAACTCCAGACCACGCCGAAGGCATACGCCTCGCCGAGCAGGAACACGTCGCCGCGGCTTAACACGATGGTCACGATTTGAAGCAGCACCACCAGGTTGATCATGCGGTGGGTGGTGCCGAACTTGCGGTGCGGGTGGCGGAACCAGTCCGGCAGGATGCCGTCCTCGGCCACCCGGTTGAGCACGCCGTTGGAGCCGATAATGGCGGTATTGACCGCGCCGGAGAGAATGACGGTGCCCACCAGCACGACGAAGGCGTGCAGCAGCAGACGCGCCCAGCCGGGGCCCGCCATGTACATCGCCAGGCCGCCGATCAGGTTGTCGATGTAGACCGTCTTCCGCTCGTGGTCCGGGATCAGCATGGCGGCGAAGAAGGTGACCAGGGCCGTAAAGCTCAAGCTGTAGACGAAAATGACCAGGCCCGCTCGCTTCAGGTTCTGGAGCTTGGGCGAGGCGATCTCACGATTCACCTGGGCCAGCGTTTCGAAGCCGCTCATGGCCAGTAGCGAATGGCCCAGGCCAACCAGAACTGCGATGCCCCAGAGGGAAGGCAGCGCGGTTCCCTTCAGCCACCCCAGGGCGCTGTCGTCGAAGCGGATGTTCTCGGGCGTGGGCAGGGGCACGGGCGCGAATCCCTTGGCCGCCATGGTGACCAGCGACCACAGGATGATCAGGACCACCATCACCGTGGTCAACTGCATGATGCGCAGCGCCTTCTCGCTGGACTCGTGCATGCCGGCCAGGTTCTTGCGCCAGAAATAGAGCGTCGCCACCACCGCGAAGCCGGCGGCGAAGTACGGCGGATGGACGTGAACGCCCGGGTGATGCACCAGCACGGCGGTCTCGTTGATCAGGCCGGCCAGGTACAGGCCGGCGCTCACGCCGCTGATCGGCCCGGTGAGCACGTAATCGAACATCAGCGCCGAGACCGAGAACTTGGCCAGCGTGCCGCCCATGGCCTCGTGCACCACGCGGTACACGCCGCCGCGCACGAACATGGCCGAGCTTTCGACGTAGATGCTGCGCACGGCATAGCCGAACAGCATGATGCCCAGAATGAACCACGGCGCGGCCTTGCCGATGGCATGTTCGGCGATGCCGCCCACGTAGAACGCCGACGAGCCGAGATCGCACAGAACGATGGCGGCAGCGCGCCAAAAGGAAATGAAAGACAGCATCACCGTCGAGGCGACGACGACCTTGGCCGTCCTCGACGCGGCTTCCGAGGTTTGCACGGGAAACGCTCCTGACCCGATCCCGATCCCCGGGATCGCTCTCAAATCGGGCCTGCGAGGTTAGCTGACGGGCTAGGGCTTGAAAGTACCCCATCCGAAACAATCGGACTGCGCCCCCAAAACACGGGTCCCCCGCCTCCAAGCTGGAGTTCGGCTCCCCTCCACTCTACCAAAAACCGGGACAGCCTGACCTACCCGGGTTTTTTTCGCCGGAAAAAACCCGGATAGGTCAGGCTGAGCGAATTTAGGAGGCAGAGCCAGGCGAACCAGTCGCCGTGGCGGGTGTAGAACGTGGTCTCAACGAGGGAGGTGAAACCGGCACGGAAGGCGGTTTCACGGTAGGGATCCAGGCGCTGGACAATGCGCCCGGCCGGGTCCAGGACGGCGGTAATGCCGTCGTTGGTGGCGCGCACGATCCAGCGGCGATTCTCGATGGCCCGCATGCGCACCAGCGCCAGGTGCTGCTCGCGCGCGGCGCTGTGGCCAAAGTAGCCGTCGTTGGACAGGTTCACGAACCAGCCGGCGCCGCCGCGGGCGAACTGGCGGACCAGGTGCGGAAACGCCGATTCGTAGCAGATGAACGCCCCCAGCTTCGTGTCGCCGGCGGGGAAGACCACCACCCGGCTGCCGGGCGCGAAATCGCCGGTCTCGCCGGTGACGCGATTCACCCAGCCGAACAGCGGCGGCACGAACTCGCCAAAGGGCACAAGCTGGATCTTGTCGTAGCGGTCCACCATCTCGCCGCGCGCGGACACCAGCACCGCGGAGTTCAACGGCTCGCCCCGGGGCGTGTAAGCGATGACGGTAGCCAGCACCGGCGCGCGCGCCAGGCGGGCCAGTTGCAGGAGCCGGTCACGAAAGCGGAAGTCGCGGTCGATGTACAGCGGGGCGGGCATTTCGGGCCACACGATCAGGTCCGGGCGAGCCGCGCCGGCCGAGAGGGCGAGTTTCAGGGACTGGAGCACCAGCCGGTTCTGAAACGCCTCGGACTTTTCGCCGGTCCAGTCGTCGGAATCCGCCACGTTGGGCTGAAGAACCACCGCCGAGCGATCGGGCGCCTGCTTGCGCGGCAGCTCCGGCAGAACCCAAAGCGCGCCGAGCAGGGCCAGCCAGGCCAGTTGCCGCCGGGGGCGCCGCAACAGGAGCAGGGCTGCGCCGGCGTTCAGCATCACGAAGACGAACGACAATCCATAGACGCCCGCCAGCGGCGCCAGGCGCGCGGGCAGGCTCATGTCCGCGCCGGCGTTGCCCAGCGCGAGCCACGGGAAGCCCAGCGGCGCGTGCGTGCGCTCGAGGCCGGTCCACAGCGCGGCCACGGCTGGAATGGCGTACCAGCGCGGCATCAGCCGCCCGGCCAGCCAGGCGAACACGGCCATGTGCAGCGCCTTGGCGGTGCAGAACAGCAGAAACGCCAGCCAGCTCAACCCCGCGCTCATGCCTCCGTGGACTTCGAGCACGGTCTGGATCCAGTAGCATACGCCGAACCAGTACACGAAGCCGGCCGCTTCGCCCATCAGGAAGCGCCGCCAGGGGCGCGGTTCGCGCGCGACGGCCACCAGCAGGGGGGCCAGCGCCAGCGGCGCCAGCCAGGTGAGGCCGGCGTTCGGGAAAACCAGCACCTGCAGAATCGCCGACGCCAGAGCCAGCGCGATGTTCAGCACGCCGCCTCGCGCGCTTCGTCGGCGACGCGCTCGGCCATGTAGGAGCTGCGCACCAAAGGAGCGCTGAAGACCAGGGCGAAGCCGAGCGCCAGGCCGCGGCGCCGGTAGGCCTCGAACTGTGCGGGCGGGACGTATTCCACCACGGGGAGATTGCGCCGCGTGGGCTGCAAGTACTGGCCGATGGTGACCGCGTCCACCCCGGCCTGGCGCAGGTCTCCGAGCAGGGTCTCCACTTCGGCCGGAGTCTCGCCCAGGCCTACCATGAGGCCGGACTTGGTCAGCACTCCAGGGCGCTGCCGTTTGGCGAAGCGCAGCACGTCGAGAGAGCGGAGGTAGTCCGCCTGGGGGCGCACGCGCGGGTAGAGCCGGCGCACCGTCTCCATGTTGTGGTTGAACACGTCGGGGCCGGCGTCGAGCACGCGCGCCACGGCGTCGAGATCGCCGCGGAAATCGGGTGTCAGTACCTCGATGCGCATGGCGGGCGCGGTCTCGCGGATGCGCCGTACGGTTTCCGCAAAGTGCGCCGAACCGCCGTCGGGCAGATCGTCGCGCGTGACGCTGGTTAGAACGACGTAGCTGAGCTTCAATTCCGCGGCCATGCGCGCCACGCTGGCGGGTTCGCCGGGGTCGCACGCGCCGGGCGATCCCTTGGGAACCGAGCAAAAGCCGCAGCCGCGCGTACACAGGTTACCCAGAAGCAGAAAAGTCGCTGTCCCACGGTGGAAGCATTCGTGCAGGTTGGGGCAGCGCGCCGATTCGCAGACGGTATGCAGACCGGCGTCCCGCAGGTCGCGTTTGAGGGCCGTGACCGAGGCGTGATGGGTCGCTCCGTCGCGCAGCCACGCGGGCAGCCGGGGTCCGGGCTGAATCACCGGCAGGGACACGCTCAAAACCGTTTGACGATGGGGTCGAAGCCGAGTTCCTTGAGCCGCGCCCGGTTCTTGTTGACGTCGGCGGAGTCCGCCAGGGGGCCGACCAGCACGCGGAAGAGCGTCTCGTTCGGGCCGGCCGCCACCGAGGCCGCGAAGTCCTTCTTCTTCAGTTCGCTCACCAGGGTGCCGGCGTCCGGACGTCTCACGGCCGCCACTTGCAGATAGGTCTGGCCGGTGGCCGGCTCGATCAGGCCGGCCGGCGCGGGCGCGGCGGGAGGCGGCTTCACCGCGGCGACCACCGGCGGGGGCGGAGCGGGAGCGGGCTTTTCGGGTTTCTCGGCGGCCTTCTCCGGCAGAGCGGCCGCGCCGGGGGTTCTCACTTCCACCTGTCCGGGCGCCGGCGAACTGCGCAGGTCCCCCTTGCCCTCCGGCATGGTCGGGTCGATGACGATGGCGCTCTCGGCGCCCTTTTTCGCCCTGGCCGCGTCGGGAGAGCCGGCCGCCGAATTGCGTCCGAAGATGTAGCCCGCCGCAAAGCAGACTCCCATCAGGATGACGACCACAAAGAACACGCTAAGCACCTGCCGGTTGCCCAGCACAAGTTCGAATTCGCCCTCTTCGTTTCTCGGCATGTTGAAGTCTGTCGACGCCCTCTAAGATCTGTTCTCGGCGGAAAACCGCTCAAGCACTTGTCTCAATGACGAGAATATATCTACCGGGATGGGGAATACAACTGTTGTATTCTTCTCGGCGCCGATTTCGACCAGGGTTTGCAGGTAGCGCAACTGGATGGCGGCCGGCTGGCGCTGGATCACTTCGGCCGCCATGCCGAGTTTTTCGGCCGCGATATACTCGCCTTCGGCGTGGATGATCTTGGCGCGGCGCTCGCGTTCGGCTTCGGCCTGCTTGGCGATGGCGCGGATCATCACCTCGGCCAAATCCACCTGCTTGACTTCGACCATGCTGACTTTGATGCCCCAGGGGCCGGTGTGCTGGTCGAGCACGGACTGGAGTCTGACGTTCAGCTTTTC
>JACQZT010000086.1 GCA_016213755.1 Acidobacteriota bacterium
CAGCAGGCCATCACTCCATTGCTGTCCCTGAGGCAACTGATCGAGCAATGGCCCTCGATCAAGATCGGTTTGGGAGAAGCACACCGTGCCCGGAGTACTCAGATCACCGGACTATCTGGATTCTTATCTTAGCGCTTATGGTGTACTGTCCCTGGTTTTGGGAGGTTGAGCGTATGGTGACTGTGCGCTTGGCACTGGCTCTGCTGGCCGCGGCGGCGCTCGCCGGCCAGTCTCCGGAAACTCTCTCGGGCGAGTACCTCGAAGGCCGCTCGAACCACGTCTACGGCTGCTACTGCGAATGGTCGGGCGAAAGCCAGACCGGCGGGCAGGAGGCGGTGCTGGCCTGGAGCATCCGCTCGGGCGCCTGGGGCGGCGTCCCGCTGGCGGGCGTGCGCATGGCCGCGGTGATCGTGGCCGAGACCACGCTCAGCCAGGGCAGCCCGCCGCGCAAGAGCATCCTCATCCTCGACAGCGCGGCGCTGCCGGCGCGCCGGAAGGCCGCCGAAGCCCTGCTGCGCGAGCGGTTCGGAGCGCTTATCGGACGGGTGCTGGAAGTCCGCACCCTGCCGGTCGAGATCGCCGTGGCGGACGATGCGGCAACGCTCAAGGTCGGCAGCCTGCTGCACCTGGCGCTGCGCCGGGCGCGCCTGCCGGAAGACGCCTTGCAGGGCGCGCGGCTGTGGTACGACCCGTTCGTGCCGCTCACCGAATCCGCCCTGGCGGTGACCATGGAGAACAGCTACGGGGGGCGCGGGTTCGACACCACCTGGACGCGCAGCGAGCCCGGCGTCACCGGCTACTTCGGCCGCTTCGAATTCCGGCCGGAAGAGGGCCGAGTGCCGATATCATAGAAGAGTGAGCCGAATCCTTATGGTCGCCTCCGAGGCGGCGCCCTTCGCCAAGACCGGCGGTCTGGCGGACGTGCTGGGGGCGCTCCCGCAAGCTCTGCAAGCTCGCGGCGAAGAAGTGGCGGTCGTGCTGCCGCGATACGGCCGCATCCGTCTGGATGGCGCGCGCCGGGTTTTCAACGACCTGCGCATCTGGCTCGGCCCGGCCTGCTGGCGCGCCGACCTGCACAGGATCGACGACCGCGGCGTGCCGGTCTACCTGGTGGACTGCCCCGCGCTCTACGACCGCGAGACGCTGTACGGCCCGGGCGGGGCGGACTATCCCGACAACCACGTCCGTTTCGCGGTCCTAGCCCGCGCCGCGCTGGCGGTCGTCCGCCGGCTCTTTCGCCCCGAAATCGTCCACTGCCACGACTGGCAGGCGTCGCTCGTGCCGGTTTACATGCGCCACCTGCTGGCAGGCGATCCAACCTTTTACGGCATTCGCACGCTGCTGACCATCCACAACCTGGGCTACCCGGGCCTGTTCCCGCCGGAGATCCTTCCCGAGATCGGGCTGGACGATTCGCTGTTCACCCCCGGAGTGCTCGAATTCTGGGGCCAGGTCAGTCTGCTCAAGGGAGGGATCGTCACCGCCGATCGCCTGAACACGGTCAGCCGGCGGTACGCGCGAGAGATCCAGACCGAAGAATTCGGGTTTGGAATGGACGGCTTGTTGCGAGCGCGCGCGGACGTGCTGACCGGCATCCTGAACGGCGTGGACTACGCGGAGTGGAGCCCGGAAACGGACCCGCACATCGCGGCGCGCTACTCGGCCGCCGACCTGAGCGGCAAGCTGCAGTGCAAACGCGACCTGCTGGCCGAGTTCGGCCTGCCGGCGGACGATTTGAGCCGCCCGGTGATCGGCATTGTCTCGCGCTTCACGGTCCAGAAGGGGTTCGACCTCATTTCCGAGGTGGCGCGGGAAATCGCCCACGAAGACGTAGACCTGGTTGCGCTGGGCACAGGCGACGCGGCGTATGAAGAACTGTTTCGCGATCTGGCGGCCGCTTTCCCGGGCCGCATCGCCGTTCGCATCGCCTACGACAACCGCCTGGCGCACAAGATCGAGGCCGGCGCGGACATGTTTCTCATGCCCAGCCGCTACGAACCCTGCGGTTTGAACCAGATCTACAGCCTGCGCTACGGCGCCGTGCCCATCGTGCGCGCGACGGGAGGGCTGGACGACACCATCGACGAGGGCACCGGGTTTAAGTTCCGGGAATATACGGGTTCCGCGCTGATGGGCGCCATCCGGGACGCGTTAAGCATGTGGAGAAGCCCGGAGGTATGGCGCGAAACGATGCTGCGGGGCATGGCCCGGGACTTCTCCTGGAACGCTTCCGCGGCCGAGTACGCCGCGCTGTACCGGCGCATGCTCGAAGACCGGCCTTGAATCCTTTGCGCCGAAACTTCATCCTAGAAACTGGAGACCGACATGGCAGGACCGAACACACTGACCTTTACCGACGCGAGTTTCGACCAGGATGTCCTTAATTCCGACATTCCGGTCTTAGTGGATTTTTGGGCTGAGTGGTGCGGCCCGTGCAAGATGATCGGGCCGACGATCGACACGATCGCGGCCGAATACGCCGGCAAGGTGAAGGTCGGCAAGGTGAACGTGGACGACAACGGCGGAACCGCCGCGCGCTTCCAGATTCGCGGCATCCCCACGCTGCTGGTGTTTAAGGGCGGCCAGGTGGTCGACCAGATCGTGGGCGCCGTGGGCAAAACCCAAATCCAGAAAGCCATCGACGCCCACCTGCAATAGTTTCGCGCGACAGGCTACGAAACCCCGAAACTCGTGAAGGCGCGGTCGAAGGCGGCCAGGGTTTCCGCGGCGTCGTCCGCGGAGTGGACCACGGACACATACATGCGCCCGTCGGGCAGGATGCAGACGCCTTCCTCGAGCAGTGCAATCACCAGCCGGTGGAGCATTTCCGGATCGTCGGACAGGGTATCGCGGTACTCGGCGAGTTCGGTCCGGGGCGTGAAGTGCACCGCGAAGGCGGCGCCGAAGCCGCTCACCAGGACAGGCAAGCCGTGGCGCGCGGCGGCGGCGCGGAGGCCTTCCATGATGCTCTCGCCGATGCGGCGCGCCTGTTCGAGCGGCGCGCCGCCGTCGGAGGAGAGGACTTCCAGGACGGCGTGCGCGCCGGCCAGCACGATGGGGTTGCCGTTGAAGCTGCCGCCGAAGGCGACTCCGCCGCCGACCGCCATTTCGAGGATGTCCGCGCGGCCGGCCACGCCGCTCAGCGCAAGACCGCCGGCGACGGCTTTGCCGTAGGTGGAAATGTCGGGCGTGACGCCGTAATACTGCTGCGCGCCGCCCAGCGCCAGGCGGAAACCGGTGATGACCTCGTCGAACATCAGCAGCGCGCCGTGGCGGCGGGCGATGTCGCGCACGCCTTCCAGATAGCCCGGGCGCGGGAAGATGCAGCCCGAGTTGCAGAGCACAGGTTCCATCACCACCGCGGCGAGCTCGGGGCCGCGTTCCGCGAATACGCGCTCGACCGCCTCGATCGAGTTCCAGGGCGCCACCAGGACGTTGTCCACGACGTTGGCCACCTGACCCAGCGACGAGGTCACCGGATACGGCGATTCCCAGGGACCCGCCTGGTCCGCCCGCGGATGGTAGCTGATCAGGGCCGAATCCATCCAGCCGTGGTAATGCCCCTCGAACTTGAGAATCAGCCGGCGGCCGGTGAAAGCCCGGCACAACCGCCAGGCGATCTGCACCGCTTCGGTGCCGCTGGAGGTGTAGAGCACACGCTCGGCGCAAGGAACCAGCGACTGGATTTTTTCGGAGACCAGAAACTCCCGCTCGTGCTGCGCGCCATAGGTGTACGGGCTATCGGCGGCGCGACCGAGCGCCTCGACCATGGCCGGATGACGGTAGCCCAAGATGCTGGGCCCCCAGCCGAGGGTATAGTCGATGTACCAGTTGCCGTCGGCGTCTTTCAGGCGCGAGCCGCGGCCATCCTCGAAGTGCAGCGGCACGGGCGCCTGGGCGCGGAAGGGGCTCGACACGCCCCCGGCGAGCGATTTGCGCGCGCGTTCCAGCAGGGCTCGGGAGCGTTCCCAACTGCGTGCCATCCCGGTCACTTCGCCAGAATACCGGCCAGTCTGAGCAGCGCCGTGTCCAACGGTTTCTTTCCGGCCACCACCTCGGCCAGCGGAGTGGCGGCGATATCGCTCTTGCGAATTCCGACCAGCACGCCGTGGCGGCCGGCCGCGAGTTCCTCGATCGCCGCGATGCCCAGGCGCGTCGCCAGCATGCGGTCGGCGTACGTGGGCGTTCCGCCGCGCTGCACGTGGCCGATGACGGTGGTGCGGACCGCGAAACCGAGGCGCTCGCTGTGCTCTTTGAAGAAACCGGCCAGGCCTTCGGCGTTGTAGCGCGCGCCTTCGGCCACCACCACAATGGCGTGCGGCTTGCCGCGCTCGTAGGCCGAGCGGATCTCTCGCGCGACCTCTTCCGGGTTGGTTTCGACTTCCGGAATGACGATGGCCTCGGCGCCTCCGGCAATGCCGGACATCAGGGCCAGATAGCCGCAATTGCGCCCCATGACCTCCACCAGCAGCGCGCGCTGGTGCGAAGAGGCGGTGACTTTCAGCCGGTCGATGGCTTCCAGGGCGATGTTCAAGGCGGTGTCCACGCCGATGGTGATATCGGAACCGAACAGGTCGTTATCGATGGTGGAAGCCACGCCGACCACGGGAAAACCGAGGAGCGAAAGTTTCTCGGCGCCCGACTGCGAGCCGTTTCCGCCGATCACCACCAGCGCGTCGATGCGGTCCTGGCTGAGCGCGCGCACGGCCTTGACCCGGCCTTCCTCGGTCTGGAACTCCGGGCAGCGCGCGCTGCCCAGCACCGTGCCGCCGCGCTGCATGATCTCGCCCGCGTCGCGCGCGCCCATGGGACGGCAGTTGCCGGCGATCAGGCCCGCGTAGCCCTGGCGCACGCCGAACATCTCCCAACCCTTCTCGACGCCGCCGCGCACAATGGCGCGGATGGCGGCATTCATCCCCGGCGCATCGCCGCCGCTGGTCAGCACTGCGACTCTCATGACCATTTCATTGTGCCTCAACCGCACCCGGGTCAGCGGCCGGGAACCGGCTGCGGGTCCGCCCAGACGATCAGGCCCGGCAGAAAGGGAGTCGTCAGGTCGCGGTGGTAGGGCATTACGCGCACCGTGTAGCCATGGCGCCCGCTCTTGCCGCAGACCACGCCAGTGGCCTC
>JACQZT010000090.1 GCA_016213755.1 Acidobacteriota bacterium
ATGCCCAGTACCTGTTCGACTTTCTCCGCGCGGTTTCGGAAGAAGACGTAAGGTTCTACTTCAAAGACTCGCAGAGCGCCGGAGAGCTGCGGCCTGGGCCCACCGCCGATTACACCTACCGCTACGTCGTCATGCCGATGCGCATTTGAACTTCGCCCGTGACTTTCGAAGAGTAAGAAAACAGGAGTATATGGGAAGCAAGGAAGTCGATCTGGACCGCGAACAGTACGGTGCAAGCAGCATCAAGGTGCTGGAAGGGCTCGAGGCGGTTCGCCTGCGCCCGGCCATGTACATCGGCTCGACGGGCGAGATGGGGCTGCACCATCTGGTCTACGAAGTTGTCGACAACTCGGTGGACGAGGCGCTGGCTGGTTACTGCACGGAAATCAGCGCCACGATTCACATCGACAACTCGGTCACCATCATCGACAACGGCCGTGGTATTCCGGTGGAGATGCACGAAGAAGGAATGTCGGCCGCCGAAGTGGTTATGACCAAGCTGCACGCGGGCGGCAAGTTCGATTCCTTGAGCTACAAGGTGTCGGGCGGGCTGCACGGAGTTGGCGTGAGCTGTGTCAATGCCCTGTCCGAAGAGCTGCACCTGGAGATCTGGCGCGAAGGTCATACCTGGGAACAGGATTACCGCAAGGGCATTCCTGTGGCGCCGCTGGCCAGAACGGGCCGCGCCGGCCGCAAGACCGGCACCAAGATTACGTTCCGGCCGGATTCGACCATCATGGATGTGGTCGAGTTCAGCTACGATACTCTGTCGCAGCGGCTGCGCGAGCTCGCGTTTCTCAACAAGGGTTTGCGCATCCTTCTCACCGACGAACGCGTCGACCCGGTGAAGACGCACGAGTTTCATTACTCGGGCGGTATCGTCGAATTCGTCAAGCACCTCAACCGCGGCAAGAGCCTGCTGCACGAGAAGCCCATTGCCTTCGAGGGCGACCGCGAGATGCCCAACGGCGGCACGTTCACCCTGGAGATCGCCCTCCAGTACAACGACGGGTACGCTGAGAACCTGTTCAGCTTCGCCAATAACATCAACACCGTTGACGGGGGATCGCACCTTTCCGGCTTCCGCAGCGCGCTCACGCGCACCATCAACTATTACGGCCAGCAGGCCGGGCTGTTCAAAGACCAGAAGGAGAACCTGAGCGGGGACGACGTGCGCGAGGGCCTCACCGCCGTGGTGAGCGTGAAACTGCCGCAGCCGCAGTTCGAAGGACAGACCAAGGGCAAGCTCAACAGCGACATCGGCGGCTTCGTGGTGCAGATCGTCAACGACAAGCTGGGCGAGTTCTTCGACAAGAACCCGGCGGTGATGCGCAAGATCGTCTCCAAAGCCATCGACGCCTCGCGCGCCCGCGAGGCCGCGCGCAAAGCCCGGGACCTGACGCGCCGCAAGGGCGCGCTGGACTCCAGCGGCCTGCCCGGCAAGCTGGCCGATTGCCAGGAGAAAGATCCCGGGCGCTGCGAGCTGTTCCTGGTGGAGGGCGAATCGGCCGGCGGCACGGCCAAGAGCGGGCGCGACCGGCGCTTCCAGGCCATCCTGCCGCTCAAGGGCAAGATCCTCAACGTGGAGAAGGCCCGCTACGACAAGATGCTCACCCATGAGGAGATCCGCAACATGATCACCGCCATCGGGACCGGCATCGGCAAGGACGATTTCGACGTCGCGCGCCTGCGCTATCACAAGATCATCATCATGACCGACGCCGACGTCGACGGCTCGCACATCCGCACGCTGCTGCTCACCTTCTTCTTCCGGCACATGCAGGACCTCATTCACCGCGGGCACGTCTTCGTGGCGCAGCCGCCCCTGTACCGCATCAAGAAGGGAAAGTCGGAAAAGTACATCAAGGACGACCGCGACTTCACGCGCGAGATCCTGCGGCGGGCCACCGACAACCTGGTCGTGGAACTCAGCGGCGGCGCCCGGACCGAGGGCGCGGAACTGCGCGCCTTCCTGAATTCGCTGGACGAATACCAGGGAATCTTCCGCAAAGTCGAGCGCCGGCTGCGCGACGCGCGGGTGGTGGAAGTGATCTCCGATACCAGCCTGCGCATCGATCACAAGTCCGAATTCGTCGAGCCGGAGAACCTCCAGCCGGTCTTCGTCGCGCTCAAAGCGCAGAAGTTCGCCGTCGAGATGCAGCGCGACGAGGAACACTCGGCCTGGCGCGTGGCCTATCGCGACCACACCAACGCCGAACGCCACATCGACATCGAGCTGGCCACGCAGCCGGAATACCGCCGCCTGCGCGCCCTGGCGCGCCAGGTGGCCCGTCTCAACCAGCCGCCCTTCGTGGTGGTGAAGGATAGCTCCCGCGAGAAGCTTGAGAACTGGCGCGACCTGCTGGCCCACATCAAGAGCGAAGGCACCCGCGACGTCAACGTGCAGCGCTACAAGGGCCTGGGCGAAATGAACGCCGAGCAGCTCTGGGAAACCACCATGGACCCGGACAAGCGCACGCTGCTCAAAATCGATCTGCGCGACCTGGTCGAAAGCGACGAGATCTTCTCGACGCTCATGGGCGAAGACGTCGAAAGCCGCCGCAAGTTCATCGAAGAGAACGCCCTGGACGTGCGCAACCTGGACGTGTAGCGGTTACCGGTAGTAGGTCACGTGCGGCACGTACTGCCGGCCCGCCCCGTCCGGTTCGCACGGTCCGCAGGTTTCGCGGTAGCCGGAGTGAATCCCGCGCAACAAAGCGGGCAGGACCACGGGGTCGTCCGGCCGGTGGTAGCTGTCCAGCATCAGGCGCGGGCGGAAGCGCCGCAGCGTGCCGGCGGCGCCCGCCAGGGCTTCTCTTTCAGCGCCCTCGATGTCCATCTTGAGGAAGTCCACGCGCGCCAGGCGCAGTTGGTCCGCGATCCGGTCGATGGTGGTCACCGGGATGCGTATCATGGTTCCACTCTCGGCGGCTACGACGCTGTTCATGCCGGAGTTCGCGGCGGCCACGGTGAGCTCCAGCGTGGTTTCCGAGCTCCACACGCCCTGGGGCGCCAGAACCACGGTCCCGCGCGCGATCTCGGCGGCGAAATTGCGGTGGAAGCACTCCACGTTCACCGGTTCGGGTTCGACCGCGATCACCCGGGCCGCGCCCCGCGCCAGCGCGTAATGCGTGAACACGCCGACGTGCGCGCCGCAATCGACGACCACATCGCCCGGGCGCACGTGATCGGATTCGTTGGACCGGATCATCCAGCGGTGCTCGGCCAGCAGATAGGCGATCAGCTCCCGGCCGCCGAACTGCTCCCCGCCGCGCTTCACCCAGAACGGCCGCTCCCTGGTGCGAACCAGGTCGATGTCCAGCGCCGGGTCGTGACCCGTGACCGACACCTCCGCCTGGGCCACCTCCAGCGCCGCGGCCAGCCACTTCACATCCGGCTCCAGGCGCAGAACGCGGGACCAGGGGCACTCCCGCATCCGGCCCGAGAGTTTCAGCGCCACGTTGTTGGCCGGCGTCGCCAGGAGCAGAAACGTTCCCACCCCAGCCGACAAAACCAGCGCCGCCCGGACAGGCCAGGGCACACAGCGATTGAAGCGTTCCAGCCACACGGCCATGCTTAGCCTATCGGCAGTTTCGGCGGCGGCGATTAGCATTGTCCGATTTCCGGACACTGAGGTCTTTTCAGACACTCCAAAGCCGCCAGATGTCTCGCTCCGGCTCTGGTCTTCGAATTCGCCGGAGTGTTGAATTCGAGGGTCTTTGACGCCTCTGCCGAAGGGCCGCCGTCTGCCAACTCCGTTTTGGACGGCCAAGTGCATACAGGATTCGACAGTGAGCAGCACTTATATCCGAGCGGGGAGAAAGACCATGCGTGACTTGCGTCGGCCAAGCAAGGTGGCTTTGGGCCTTTTGACACTCCTGGGAGCGGCGTTTCTGATCGCCGGCACGTCCACGTCCCGATTCGCCGCCCATGACAAGGCGTACTATGCCGACCCGGCCCTGGTGAACTTCGTCCGACCGGGTCTGGTGCTGAAAATCGTGTCGGCTGAAATCGCCGCCGACGGAAGCACGCGCGTCCAGTTCAAACTGACCGATCCGCGGGGGCTGCCGCTGGACCGCGAGGGAATCACGACGCCGGGTTCGGTTTCGGTCAGTTTCGTGGCCGCCACCATTCCCAACGACAAGACCCAGTACACCGCCTACACCACCCGGGTCGTGACCAGCCCGATTACCAGGGTCACCGCCACGCAACCCGGCACGGACTCCGGCGGGACGTTCGAAAAGCTGGCGGAAGGCGAGTACATATACCGGTTCGCGACCCGGGCTCCCAGCGGCTTCGACCGCGCGGCCACGCACAGCATCGGCGCATACGCCTCGCGCAACCTGAGCGAGTTCGATCTGGGCACTCAGTACGACAACGACGTGTTCACATTCGTTCCGAACGGCTCGAAGGTGACCGTGGTGCGCGATGTGGTCCGCACCGCCACTTGCAACAAACGCTGTCACGATCCGCTCGCGGCGCACGGCTCCCGCCGCAAGGTGGAGTTGTGCGTTCTTTGCCATCAGCCTCAGAACATGGATCCAGACACGGGAAACTCGGTGGACTTCCCGGTGCTGATCCATAAGATCCATCGGGGCTCCGATCTGCCCAGTGTCAAGGCCGGCAAGCCGTTTCAGATTATCGGCTTCAGCCAAAATGTCTTCGACTTCTCCGATGTCGTATTTCCCGCCGGAGTGCGCAACTGCCAGGTGTGCCACGACCCGGATTCCGGGGCGGCTCAAGCCAACGCCTGGCTGAAGCCCACCCGCGCCGCCTGCGGCGCCTGTCACGACGACGTCAACTTTGCCACCGGCCAGGGGCACGTCGACCTGCCTCAAGTGTCGGAGGCGCTGTGCTCGAACTGCCACATCCCGCAAGGCGAACTCGAGTTTGACGCCTCGATCAAGGGCGCGCACCTCGATCCGCGCTTCTCGGCCGATCTGCCCGGCACGGTCTTCGAGATTCTCGAGGTGGCCGACGGAGTGGCCGGCAAGCGGCCCACGGTCGCATTCTCGCTCAAGGACAAAGCCGGAAAGCCCATTCCCCCCTCCACGATGGGCCGCCTTGCGCTGGCTCTCGGCGGGCCAACTCTTGAATATGCCGCCTACTCCTATGAAGATGTGCGCCAGGCTCAGGGTTCCGGCGACGGGAGGTACCACTGGACCTTTCAGGCGGCCATTCCGCCCACCGCCAAAGGCTCCTACTCGGTGGGAATCGAAGGATTCCGCAATATCAAGGTTCTGGAGGGTACCAAGAAGGAGCAGACGGTGCGAGACCCCGGCGTCAACAAGATCGTCTACTTTTCGGTGGACGGAACCAAAATCGCGCCGAGACGGGCCATCGTTTCCATCGACAAATGCAACGCCTGTCACCTGCAACTGGAGATGCACAGCCGCAGCCGGAATCGTATCGAGCATTGTGTGCAATGCCACAACCCGAATCAGACCGATGCCGGGGGACGGCCCGCCTCGCAAGCCCCCGCCCAGGGGATCAACCTGCGGGTGATGATCCACAGCATCCATACCGGCGAGAATCTCACCCGCGAGTTCGCCGTCTACGGCGGCAGCGGCACAAAGTACGATTTCAGCGATGTCATATTTCCGGGAGACCGGCGGAACTGCGACAAGTGCCACATCAACGACTCGCAACAGTTGCCGCTGCCCGAGGGCCTTCCGATGGTCAACAATCCGCGCGCTCCCGTCAACCCCATCGGACCGACCGCGGCCGCTTGCACGGGGTGTCACACCAGCACGGCGGCCTACGCACACGCTCAGGCGATGACCACGCCGGTGGGCGAGAGCTGTGCGGTCTGTCACGGCCGGAACGCGGACTTTTCGGTCAATCGCGTGCATGCCCGATGAGCGCATTGAAAGGAAGGTAAACTATGAAACCAATTGTAAGTGTTCTTGCGATCCTGCTGATCTCTTTGCCGGCGGCCGCGGCCTCCGTGGCGGATAACTATAAAGCCAAATGTGTAATGTGTCACGGACCGGACGGCAGCGCCAGCACGCCCATGGGCAAGAAACTGGCGGTTCGCGATCTGCGCTCCGCGGAAATCCAGAGCCAGACGGATGCCCAACTGTCTGCGATGATCGAGAACGGCAAAGGCAAGATGCCGGGCCAGAAGGGCCGCCTGTCCAAAGACGAGCTGAGGCAATTGGTGACGCACATCCGGGGCCTGGCCAGGAAGGGCTGAACGACATTCGCGTCCCACCGTGGTAGAATTCCCCCATTGGATGCGGCCGGCGCAAGGATCCGGCGAGAGGGGCTGGGTGTACCGTTCGACCCGGGAACAGCGGTGGTTTTGGGCGACGCTGATGCTGTCCAGCATCACCATCGCCGCGGCTGTCTTCTCGGTGTGGGAAGTGGCCGAGCATCGCTTCTTCCGCCATGCCGACTACGTCACCCTGCATTACCTCTACATAACCCGGGGCATCGCATCCTCGTTGCTGCTGGCCGGCTGGGCCGCCTGGTATGTGATCCGCCAGCGGCGCCGCAGTGAGGAGGAACTCCGCCAGTCGCGAGAACGCTACCGCGGCCTCCTGGAGGCCTCCCCCGGCGCCGTCGCGCTGTACGACGCCGCCCTCACGGTCTGTGAGTGGAATGCGTCGGCCGAACGCCTGTACGGCTTCTGCAAAACCGAGGTGCTCGGCCAGCCGCTGCCGACGGTGCCGCCGGAGCGCCGGGAGGAGTTGCTCGCGTTTCAGGATCGGGTCCGCGCGGGCGAATCCGTTCTGGGTGTCGAGACTCTGCGCCGCGACAAACCGGGGACGACGTTCGAAGTGCAGTTGAGCCTGTTGCCGTTTCACGAGGCTGCCCAACAGGCCTACTTCCTGGAGGTCACCGAAGACATCCGCGACCGCATCCGCCTCCGCGAGCGGATGCTGGAAGTCGAGAAACTGGCCACCATGGGGCGCATGGCGGCCGGCGCCGCCCACCATCTCAACACCCCGCTGGCGGCCATGCTGCTGCGCGTGCAGATGATGCGCAAGCGCGCCCTGGCGGACGCCGGAGCGGGAGATCTGGAACGTCTGGAATCCGGAATCGGGTTCTGCCAGCAGTTCGTCGACCGGCTGCTGCAATTCAGCCGGCGTCCCGCCCTGCGCAAACAGCCGGAAGAAGTGGGACTGCTCCTGCAGGGCGTGGTGAGTTTCCTGGCTCCCGCCATCCAGGCCAAACGCGCGCGCGTGGATCTGAATCTCGCTCCGGTCTCCGGAGAGAGAGTCCTGGCGGACCGGAACCTGCTGGAAGCGCTGTTTTCGAACCTCCTCAGTAACGCGCTGGACGCCATCGCTTTGAATGGCGCCATCCGGATCGAATGTTCCAAGCCGTCTCCGGAGTGCATCGAGGTCCGGATCTCGGACGACGGCCAGGGCATCGAGCCGACCGACTTGGCGCGGGTCTTCGACGCGTTCTTCACCACCAAGGGCCCGGGAAAGGGCACCGGGCTCGGCCTTTCGATCGCGCGCAATATCATGCTCGAACATGGAGGCGCCCTCCGGCTGGAGAGCGTCCCGGGCCGGGGGACGGTGGCGATCGTTCGGTTTCCGTGCTGTGCCCCCGCGCTCCAGGAGATCCGGTCATGAAACCGGCCGCCAGCATTCTGGTGGTGGACGACGACGCCGAACTGGCGAAGACCTTGCGGGAGTTTCTGGAACAGGAGGAATACTCCGCCGAAGTGGCGTTTTCGGCCGCGGAAGCTCTCGCCATACAGGAACAAAACCCGCACCTGGCGATAGCGCTGGTCGACCTGATCATGCCCGTCACCGACGGCCTCTCCCTCATGGAAGAGCTTCACCGCCGTAATCCGGACATGCCCGTGCTGGTAATGACCGGTTACGCCACCATCGAAACGGCCGTCGAGGCCATCAAGCGCGGCGCCGAGGACTACCTCACCAAGCCCTTCGATTACGACGCGATTCGGAAAAAGATCGCACGCCTGATGGAAGTCTTCGAACTGCGAGAGCGCGTGGCGCAACTGGAAGCCAACCTCGCCTGCTGCCCGTCCTTCGAGACCTTCGTGTATGTCTCGCCGCTGATGCAGCGGGTTGTGGAGCGCGCCCGATCGGTGGCCGCCACCGACGCCCCGGTCTTGATCCTCGGCGAGACCGGCACCGGCAAGGAGATGCTGGCGCGGGCGATTCACGCCTCCGGCCGGCGTTGCAGAGGGCCGTTCCTTCCCGTCAACTGCGGGGCGCTCCCGCGGGAGCTGGTGGAAAGCGAGCTGTTCGGGGTTCGGCGCGGAGCGTTTACCGGCGCCTATGCCGATGCGCCCGGGGTCTTTTCGGCCGCCTCCGGCGGCACGGTGTTCCTGGATGAGATCGGGGAAATGCCGAAAGAGGCCCAAGTCAAGCTGTTGCGCGTCCTCCAGGACAAGGAACTGCGCCCGCTGGGCGGTACCAAGACGGTGCGGGCGGACGTGCGGGTCATCTCGGCCACCAACCGTCCTTTGGCCGATCTGCGAGCCGTCCACCTGCGCGAGGACTTCTACTACCGGATTGCGACGGTGATCGTGGAAGTGCCGCCGCTGCGCACCCGGAGAGAAGACGTGCTGGTCCTGGCCCGGCACTTCACCAACCGCCTTTCGCGGCGCTATGGCCGCGAGATCGCGCTGGCCGGCGGGTCGCTTGAGCTGCTGCTCCGGTATTCGTTTCCGGGCAATGTGCGGGAACTCGAAAACCTCTTCGAAAGCTGCGCCGCCGTGTCGCGGGACGATCCCCAACTGATCGCCGAAAAGGATCTGAAGCCGCTGCTGAGCGCCGGCGTGCCGGTTCCGAGCGCCGCCGGCGACCAAGCTCTCTCCATGGAAGAGCTCGAGCGGGTGGCCGTCGGACGCGCGCTGCGAGTGTGCCAGGGCAATCGCACCAAAGCGGCGTCGCTGCTGGGGATTTCCCGCGACACGCTGTACCGCAAGATCAAGCAGTTCGGCCTGGGGGTCTGAGTGTCCGATTCCCGGACATCGCCCGCCTTTCAGACACCGTACCCGCTTCTCTCCTCTCCCCAATCCCGGCCGGCTCCTCCCGTGGCGCCTGCAATTGCTTGAATCATCGGGAAAATCAATCCGCTTCCGACTTTGGCTGCCGGGGTGCTCTGTTCGGGGACAGAGCGGTCATTCCCACGAGAGGAGGGATGCGCATGAGCTCCAAGCGAGTGTTCTTGACTTGGGTGGCGGCAGCCGTGGCGGCTTTGGCCCTGCTGCTGGGCGTGCTGTTCTGGGAGCACAAGAGCGATATGAAGCGTTGGACCAGCCTCTGGGTGGGCGACCCCCACATGGGCGCCAGGCTGTTCTTCGAAAGGAAGGGCTGCGCGTATTGCCATCCGGTGAACGGGTACGGAGGCAAGGGTGCGCCGGACATGGGATTCACGAGCACTCCGCAGTCCAGCCTCAGCCAACTGGTGGCCGCGATGTGGAATTGCGCGCCCCGCATGTGGGAGCGGATGCGCGTGGCGAAGACCCGGTTCCCGGATCTGAACCAGGAGGAAATGTCGCACCTGTTTGCCTTCCTGTACACCGCGAAGTACGTGGACGAATCGGGCGACGCCGACCGGGGAGAGCGGTTGCTGCGCACCAAGGGTTGTGTTCGCTGCCATGCCGCCGCCGCCGGAGCCGATCAGGGGCCGGACCTGACCTCCGTGCGCGGTGTCGACACGCCCATCTTGTGGACCCAGGCCATGTGGAACCACGCGCCCATGATGG
Source organism: Acidobacteriota bacterium (assembly GCA_016213755.1). Lineage (GTDB taxonomy): Bacteria > Acidobacteriota > Terriglobia > Bryobacterales > Bryobacteraceae > JACQZT01. The sequence continues at coordinate 9,698 of JACQZT010000090.1, forward strand.
AGACGCGCATGCAGCAGCAGGGTCTTACCTGGCCCAAGTTCGAGGGGCGCGACATGAACGACCTGCTGGCTTACATCCGAACCCACAGCGGCGGAACCCGGCGGGAGTACTTCCTGTTTCCCGCCAACCCGGAGCGCGGCTGGAAGCTCTTCCAGAGCAAGTCCTGCATCGTCTGCCACTCGGTGGCCGGAAAAGGAGGACACGTCGGGCCCGAACTGGGGCCGGGACGTCCAATCCCCATTACCATCGTTCAGTTCGCGGCCCTGATGTGGAACCATTCGCCGGAAATGTGGAAGCAGCAGGTGTCGCAGAGCATTCCCCGGCCCAGGTTCGAAGGCCAGGAGATCGCCGACCTGGTCGCGTTCCTCGCCGGCCTGCGCTACTTCGAGCCTGCGGGGTCCGAACAAGTAGGGAAGACCGTGTTTGCGGAACGCAATTGCAGCCGCTGCCATGGCGACGACGCGCAGGGTTCCCGGCACGGCCCGGCGCTCCGCGGCCGTGGCGACTCGTACTCCACCATCCGCCTGGCGACCTCGCTCTGGCGTCACGGACCGAGCATGTACCGGCGCACGCAAGAGCTCAAGATCGCGTGGCCATCCCTGGCCGAGAGCGACGTCGGAAACTTGGTGAGTTTCCTCAACGCACCCCTGGAGGCGGCTCAACGATGATGGAACGGAGTGTGGGAACCCTGCGACTTTCCGCTCGCTGGATGGTTCTGGCCGGTTTCGGACTCGGCTTCCTGCTCAGCGGCTTTGCGTTCCTCGGTCAAGAAGGACGTTCCGCGGGTGCGCAGCCAATCGCTTTCAATCATGCCGTGCACGTGGCCAATGGGCTGGCTTGTCTGGACTGCCACACCGGCGTCGAAACAGAGGCGCGCGCCACCATACCCGCTCTGGAGGCGTGCATGAACTGCCACGCCACCGCTCTCGGCAAAAGCGCGGAGGAGCAAAAAGTGCGCGCCTTCGCGGCGGCGGGCAGGGAACCTGCCTGGCACCCGGTCTCGCGCGTGCCGGCGCACGTCTATTTCTCCCACCGGCGCCACGTCTCGATCGCCAAGGTGAGTTGCGCCACCTGCCATGGTCCCATGGAGCAACTCACCGCGCCGCCAGTGAATCCTTTTCGCGAGTTCACCATGAACCTGTGCGTCGATTGTCACCAGAGGAACGGAGGCGGGGTCGAATGCAATGACTGCCATCGCTAGCGTGCTCGTTTTCCTGATCTTGCCGCTCGCCCTCGGGGGGGCGGAGCCGGTGGCCCAGAGCGCCTACTTCGTGCCCGGCAATCCCAAAGCCGGCATGCAGGCCTTCCTCGACAAGGGTTGCGCGCGCTGCCACTCGGTGTTGGGCGAGGGCGGGCGCACCGCGCCGGACCTGGCGCGCGCCCCCGCCGGTCATCTGAGCGCTACGGAAGTGGTGGCCGCCATGTGGAATCACGCGCCGGCCATGTGGCAACGGATGGAACTCGAGCGCTTGGCGACCCCCAAGTTCGCCGGCGAAGAGATGACCAACCTGTTCGCGTTCCTGTATTCGGTCCGTTCGCTGGACGAACCGGGCGACGCCGAACGCGGCCGCAAGCTGCTCGCCGACAAAAAATGCCTGGAATGCCACACGCTGCCCCCTTCGGGCGACCGTATCGCCCCGGACCTGCGCAACTGGACCAGCTACCGCAATCCGGTGAGCTGGATTCAGGCCATGTGGAACCACGGCCTGGCCATGCATGACAAGATGGCGGCGCGCGGGCTGACCTGGCCGAAGTTCGACCAGAGCGAAATGGCCGACATCATCGCTTACATCCGGACGCTGGGAGGCGCATCCAGAACTCGCGTGCATCTGCGGCTGGCCAACCCGGAAGCCGGCGCGCAACTGTTTGTAAGCAAGGGGTGCGCGGCGTGTCACGCCGGTGGCCGGGCGCCGGACTTGGGCACGCAGCCCATGCCCCGCACCCTCGGTCAATTCGCCGCTCACATGTGGAACCACGCGCCCGCCATGTGGGCCGGCATGCAAGCGCGGCGGATCCAGCCGCCCCAGTTCTCCAACCACGAGATGGCGGATCTCATTGCCTACCTGTTCACGCAGCGCTACTTCGAAGCTCGCGGCAGTGCGGACCGGGGCCGGCGTGTCTTCCACGACAAAGGCTGCGGGGGATGCCACTCCCCGGGGTCCGGTTCGGCCCGGGGTCCCAATCTGGCGCAGTGGCGCGGCGCCGCCAGGCCGGTGCGGCTGGCGGCCGCGTTGTGGAACCACGGGCCGTTGATGCTGGGCAATATGCGGCAACAGCACATCCCGTGGCCGCGATTCCGCGCCGAAGAGGTCGCCCACCTGATGGAGTTTCTGGACCGGGGGCAGCCCCCGCAAGAGCGCAGCGGAGGGAAACCATGAGCGGAAAGGTGGATCGCAGAGACTTTGTCCGGCTCGCGACTGGCGGCGTGCTGGGCGCCGCGACCGCGGGGTTCACCGTGGGCGGGTGGGGCCGGATCCGGGAAGCGCTGGCCGGCGAAGAGATCCAGGTACCGGCGGGGCCGGAAAGCTGGGCGCTGAGCGTCTGCACGCTGTGCCCCGCCGGCTGCGGCCTGCGCGTGCGCAAGATCGGCGGGCGAGCCGTGAAGGTCCAGGGCAACCCGCTTCATCCGATCAACCAGGGCGGGCTGTGTCCCAAAGGCCTGGCCGCGTTGCAGGCCCTCTACCACCCCGACCGGTTGCGCTCGCCCATGAAGAACATCGGGGACCGCAAGGCTCCGCGCTGGAAGGCCATCTCCTGGGACGAGGCCATTTCGACTCTGGTGGCGCAGTTGAGCAGGCTTCGCGCCGCCGGCGAAACCCGTGCGCTGGTCTTTGTGGACCGCGGCGAGCAGACCCTGTCCAGCCGCCTGGTGCGGCAGTTCATGGCCGCTTACGGCTCGCCGAACTACCTCTTGCCGCCTTCCGGCCTGGACGCCGTGAAAACCGCCGTGTACTTGCAGCAGGGCGTAACACAACCGGTGGCCTGCGACTGGGACCGCAGCCGGTACGTGCTCAGCTTCGGCGTCAACCTGCTGGAAGGCTGGGGCTCCCCCGCCACCATCATGCGCGCCTTCGGCCGCTGGCGCGATCCCGCTGCCGGACGCCGGACGAAGTTCGTGCAGATCGAGCCCCGTCTGTCGGTCACCGCGGCCCGGGCCGACGAGTGGGTTTCACTGCGGCCCGGAACCGAGGCGGCCCTGGCCCTCGGCATCGCCTATGTTCTCATCACCGAGGGCTTGTACGATGCCGCCTTCGTGCGCGACCACACCTTCGGTTTCGACGACTGGCAGGACGAGTCCGGCAGAACCCGCCAGGGCTTCCGTTCCCTGGTGCTCAGCGAGTACCGCTTGCAGGAGGTCGCCGCGCTGACGGGCGTCCCGGAAGAGACCATCCTGCGCCTGGCCCGCGAATTCGGCCGCAACCGTCCCGCGCTGGCGCTGGGAGACCGGCAGACCAGCACTTTGCCCGGCGACCCCTACTGCTCCATGGCGGTCAACAGCCTGAACGCATTGGCTGGCAGCGTGGACGCTCCCGGCGGTCTGCTGATTCAGGCGGAACCACCCGTGCCCTTTGCGGGAGCTGCGGGATCCAGATGGCCGCGAGTCGACCAAGTGGGCGGATCCGTTTATCCCCGGCACAATCTGGCCGAACTGCCGCGCGCCGTCGCGTCGCGCCAACCCTACCCGGTTCAGGCCGTGATCCTCAAC
>JACQZT010000015.1 GCA_016213755.1 Acidobacteriota bacterium
CGCCAGCGGCCTTCAAAAACCGCGCCCGGCGCGGCCATTTCGGCGAACAGGGGAGTGCTTTCCTCCACGCGGCGACCGTCGACCGAGCCGTGCGGGCTGACCTTCCAGCCCAGTCCGAAACCGCCGCTCCGGGCGATGAGCGTGGACGTGCGCACGAGAAAAACTTTGAACGCCGCAGCCGGGGCCGGGGCGGAATCCGACAGCCCGATGGTCTTCATGCGGCTGGCGCCGGGCGAACCCACCGCATGGTGCTCGATGGCTTCGGCCGGGCGCCGGGGCGGTTTGTCGGATTGCATCCGGGCGGCCAGATCCCGCAAGGCGTTGGGATGCAGTCGCGCGGCCACCACGCCCGTGCGCAGGGCGCCCATGAGCGCGCTGGCCGGCAGGAACGCTCCCTGCGGTCCGGCGGAGAAGGTGGGGATGAACAGCATCTCGCCGCGCTGGCGCTCCCAAAACTGGGTCGAGCTGGCGTGCTCGAAAGGAATGCGCCGGCCGGCGAAGTTCTGCGCAAAACCGCCCCACGAAGCAAAATCCAGTTTCTCGGACTGCTTGAGCTGGGAAAGATAGCCGTCCAGGCGGGGTCCTTTGGCCAGCAGGCGAAAGATGCGCGGCTGGTCGAGGACGTTGACTTGGTCCTTCCAGACCATGTAGTCGATGGGCGCCAGCCAGCGCCCGTCGCCCACCAGCAAGGGAGTGAGACACGTGACGCGGTATTTCATGCGGCGCCTCGGTAAGGAATCGGAATGGCCACCCCGAAACCGGCGCGATAAACCGGATGCGGGAAACCCTCCGGGGCGACGTCGCGGGCGGTTCCGGCCGGGGCGTGACCGGCCACCAGGACCGAGCCTTCCGCGATCAGCCGCAGCCGGCGCTTCAATTCGCCCCAGCGTTGGGGGCTCTCGATCCGGCCCGAGCGTTCGGCGATGGAATAACAGCCCCGCTGCCAGTCGATGCGGTCGGAGTCGGCGGGGTTGAGCAGCGACAGCAGCCACCAGGCCGTCTCGGGCCGCGGGAGCGGCTCGCCGGCCTCGTCCAGGGTGGCCGGAGCGGGCGGGGGCGCGAAGATCATTTCCGGCAGGCAGCCGGTTTCGAATTCCGGAGCGGCCGAGCGGCCCCAGCCGCGCGAGCGCTCGCCGCCGATGCCGGAATCGGCGAGCAGCCGGAACGCCGCGCGCACGGGCTGGCTCCAGCGCTCGAAGGCCTCCGCCGAGGCGAAGTCGGCCAGGAACCACAGACCGGCGCCGCCGCAGAACTCCAGGCAGGCGGTGAGGTGAGGTTCGATGGCACCGGTCTGGCGGTCCACCGCCGCCGCCGGGCGCGTGGCGATGCGGAACGGCCCCCGCAGGGCGCCGCGCGAGGGCAGGGGAAGCAGGCAGCCGCTGGCGCCATCCACCACCCAGTTCTCTTCGGACAGGGCCGCGCCCTCCAGGAGCTTTCCGACCGCATTCAGGGGCACGAAGCGCGCGCCCTTCCAGCGGACCTTGCTCGAGGGCGGCGGCGGCCACAGGTGGCGCGGGGGCGCCACGAACAGTGTGTCGCCGAGGAACGGGAAGGCGGAACTGAAGCGCACCTGGCTGGGTCCTTCGCCGGCGGCGGTGGCGGCGAGCCACTCCTCCAGCATTCCCAGCCGGTCCAGGGCCGAGCACACGGCGGAGTAGAGCGTGTCGCTGTGGCAGACCGGTTCGACACGATCGCGCGAGCCGCAGTCCGGCCCCAGGCGCCACGGGGCGGTGGGCCGGAGGCGAACCAGAAGCGCCGGTGTTGACAGGACGGCGTCGGGCGGCATGACTATTCGGCGAGCGTCTCGTCGAAGCCGTCCTGGCCGGCCAGGGTCTGCAAGCCGCTCAGGTCGCTTCCGGCGGCCAGTTCGGTCTCCGCCGCGCCGGCGGCGTAAAAGCTCCGGCCGCGCCAGGCCAGGCGGAAGCCGGCGAAGCGCACGCGGCCGCTGCCGCGCGAGCCGCCCCCGCCCAGGGCGTCGTCCTCGAGCAGCCGCAAGCCTTCCAGCAGGCGCGCCAGCAGGCCGCGGTCCTGCGGGCAGAGAACGTCGAGCACCATGCGGATGCGGAAGCGGGCGCCCGCCGGGACGCGTTCCAGCGTCCGCGGGTTGGCCTGCGAGGTGATGCGGTCGATGGCGTTCTCGCTTTTCACCTCGGTGAGTTCGTCGTCGAGATTTTCGCGCATGGCCGGGGTGATGCTCTCGATATCCAGCGGCGCGTCGTAGACCGTGAGCCGGGCCGGGGTGGCGTTGGTGGAATCCAGCGGCTCGCCGGTGACGCGTTCCATGCGGCCGGGATTGCGCCCGAACAGCACGCAGACGAAGTCGTCCGCCCGGTCGCTTTGATGGATGCGCACCTCCTGGCCCCTGCGCTTGGACAGGTAGACCAGTTCGGAGGGCGCCGCCAGGCCGCTGGATTGCTCCAGCAGCGAGCGCAGCTTGCCGCGCAGCGAACTGCCCGGCACGTAGGGTCGGCCGAAGGCGTCCTTAATCACCGGGTTGTCGGCGCCCCCGATTTCGAGGCTTCCCTTGCCGGCGCCGATATGCAGCCCGGTTTCGCAGATCAGGTCGCCCTCGAGGATCAGTTTTCCGATTAGTTTCAAGTCCGTGTGGGCTGTATGCGAGCTCATGCTCTTCTCTCCCCAAGCCGCGGCGGCGCTCCGAGTGGTGCGCGCCGGGGCTTGCGCACAGGTTATTCGTTATAAGCGACGATCGCCTCAAACAGATCGCGAAAGCGCTCATAGCCGCGCTGGTCGTTCTTGCGCGTCACCTGCAAAAGCAGCTTCTCGATCATATCCAGGCTGCGCAGCGAGTGCCGCGCGATGGTGTAGGCCAGGCGCGCGCGCAGCATGACGAACTCGTGCTGGCGCTCGCTTTCCGCCGCGCGGCAGGCGCGGCGCACGGCGTTGTACAGACGCCGCAACTGGCTCTTGGTTCCGGAGTCCATGTCGCGCATGCGGCTGACGATGCCGTGCGCCTGGTTGTCCAGGTACAGGCTGTCGGCGATCAGCTTTTCGAGGTCGATTTCGGGCGGCCCCTCGGGGCGCCGGTCCGAGCGCCGGTCGTCGCCGCGGCCGCGGTCGTATCCCCCCTCGCGCGGTCCGCCGCGCCCTTCGCGCGGGCGGCCTTCCCGGTTCCGTGTGTCCTGCTGTCCTTCTGGCATCGGTTAAACCTCGGTTTGCATCCTGGCCCATTCCAGGGCCACCCGGCCGCTGGGCCGCAGACGCCACTGCGCCACGTTCTTGCCCACCAGGTCGGTGACCAGGCTGGCGCGCAGCTTCTGCAACTCGCGGTCCCGGGTGGATCCCAGCAGGCGGTTGAGCCGCCAATGGAACCGCCAGGGTCTGTCGAATCGGTCCTGTTTCCCGCGGGCGCCGGGCGCACGGTCCGGAGTCCAGGGAGTTTCGCGATAGAATCCGCCCAGCTCGTTGATCATCTGAGGCGGGCAGCCGAACTCGCCGATCATCCGCGCCATGGTGTCCTTGATGTCCGCGGCGTCGGCGAGGTGTTTCCATTCCAGCGTGCGGCCGAAAAGATGGAAACAGTCCTTCCCGGCCGATTTGGCTTGTTCCAGGGCGCGACCGGCCTGTATGTAGACCGACGGCAGCGAGACGTTCGGCTGGCGCGCCAGTGCCAGGGCCATGGTGATGGTCTTGCCTTCCGGACCCGGAAAGTCCCTCAGGTGCTCTTCGGCGAAGCGGCGGAACAGCCGCTGCACTTCGCGCGCCAGGGCGATCAGCGCGTCCCAGGCGCCGTAGACGGCGAAGTCGTCGCCGCCGGAGTACAGGATGGTGACCCGTTTCCAGAATTCGGGCATCGAGCACAGCACTTCCAGTTCGCCGGCGAAGAACTGCTTGTACATGATGGACAACTGGAGGTGCTCTTCAATGGTCTGCGCGCGCCGCAGACGGATGCCGAAACTGTCCACATCGCCGCGCAGCAGGCCCCAGGCGGGGCGGCCGGCGGCGCGGCCGGCCAGGACCGGCACGCCGGCGGCGGAGCGCGAATCGTCGCTGGGGGCCGAGTGCCGGGCCAGGGCGATGCCGTCGTGCGCCGCCGTCAGGCTCCAGGTGTGCTTGCCGCTGTCCAGCAGCGGCTGAGCGGGCGTCTCGGGGGACCAGCCGGCGCTGGCCGTCTCCCGCAGGCCGCGCGCCAGAGCGGTAAACAATTCGGCGTCTTCGGCGGCGGGCAAGACGGGCAGGGGCTGAAACGGCGAGGCGGCCGTCGCCGGCGCGGGCGTGCCCCGGCGGCGCTGCATTTCTTCGCCCAGGCGCTTGCGAACGTCGCTCCAGTCGCCCAGGTTTTCGGTCATGGCCCAGGTCAAACGCAATCGCTCCGCGCTGAGGCGCGCGATGTCCGATCCGGCGGCCGACAGGAATGCCTCCGCCTGGGGGCGCGACTCCTCGGGCAGCACGACCATGAACTGGCCGCCGCCGCTGGAGCCTAACAGGATCCGCGCCAGGCCCAGTTCGGCCAGCAGCGCGCGGGGCAGGATCTCGGCCAGCAGCGCCACCCACTGCGAACGGCCCGCAAACAGGGTTTCGGGTTCGAAGATCCCGCCCTCCGCGGCGATGGGAGCGGCGAGGAACTCTTCAATCCCAAGCAGTTTTCCTTGCAGGAATATCTGGACCGACATCCGATTTCAGCCTGTCGAAACCACTCACTCTAGCACAAAACCGGGGACAGTACACTCAAACACCAATCTCGAAATTGGTGTTTGAGTGTACTGTCCCCGGTTTTGGCGGGTCAGTAGATGAGTTTGATGCCAAGCTGAATGCGCCGGGCGTAGCCGCGGGTGGCGGTGATGGTTCCGAAAGCGGTGCTGTACTGGTCCGTGTTCGGGCCGCCGAAGAACGGCGTGTTGGTGGCGTTCAGGAACTCCCCGCGGATCTGCACGTTGATTCTTTCGTTGAGGTGTGTGTTCTTGAGAACCGACAGGTCCCAGTTGACCGGTCCCGGTCCCCGGATTCCCGCAAAGCGCAGCGGAGCGACGCGCACGTTGCTCACCAGCGCCCGGGTGTTGCCGCGCTCGAACATCGAAGTGTCGAACCAGCGGTCGATCGTGCGCTGGCCCTTGTCCAGGGCGATCTTCTTGATGTCGCCGTAAAACAGCATGTTCCCGAAGCCCAGCGAAGGGCCGCTCTGGCGGGCGTGAATGCCCTGCACCTGCCAGCCGCCGGCCAGCGCGTTGACCGCCCGCGGGGCGCTGCCCAGCACGGCGCGTCCCTTGCCGAACGGCAGTTCATAGATGAAGCTCATGCTGAGCCGGTGCGGGAAGTCCTGGTCCGAGATGGTGTAAGCGGGCAGCGGGTCGGCCCCGTTCAGGTAGGCCGTGGCCTCCATGAACTTGGACCAGGTGTATCCGCCCTGAATAGTGAAGCCCTTCGAGAAGCGGCGGTCCAATTCGATGGCCAGCGAATGGTACGTGGAATACCCTTGGTTGGTGGTGGTGCCGACACTGGTGAACTGCGGATAGGGTGTGAAGAGCGTCTGGCGCGAAATGGTCGCCCCGGTGCGCCCGGTTCCCGGCAGCAGGCCGGCGAAGGGGTTGGGCAGGTTGGCGGTCAGGTACGAGTTGCGGTCGTTGTCGCGGACCGGAGAAGTGCTGAGGTACTGGGTCGGAATGGAATTGAACTCGCGACTGACCTCCAGCGCGGTCCCGCGGCTTCCGGTGTAGTTGATCTCCAGCACCGCGCGCGCCGGCAACTGCCGCTGGATGCCCAACTGCCAGCGCTGGTTGTACGGCGTTTTCACACCGGGCTCGAAAAAGGAGATGCCCTGGCCCAGGAACGTGGCCGCACCCAGCGCGGCGCCCACGGGCTCGCTGATGCCGTCCGGGAAAGGATTGGCGATGGTCGCGATGTACTTCACGCCGTCCAGCGTCGGCACCAGGTTGGTGGTGTTGGAGAAGCCCGACATGATCACGTCTCCGCGGCGGACGCCCATGAAGGCGTAGAAAACCCCGTAGCTCGCCCGGACCACCGTTTTGGGCGTGGCGTGATACACCAGCCCGATGCGCGGCATGAAATTGTTGTTGTCCCGGTTCCAAACGCCTCGGGGCTGGCCGCCCACGCCGGCGAAGGTCAGGCCTCCGGCCACCCGGAACTGGCTGGCGGGAATTTCGGGCGTGGGGTTCCGGGCGTAGGCGGCTTGCGCCGCCGCGGCGATCGGCAAGGGCGCGCCGGCGTCGAACCCGCGCACGGTCCGGTTGTACCGTTCTTCGAGCGGCGATTCGGTCTCATAGCGCAGACCGAGGGTCAGGCTGAGTTTGCGCGACAGCTTCCAGTCGTCCTGGAAGAAGAAGGCCCACATCGTGTTCTTCTCGGCGAAGTAGGCGCGGCGCTCGACGCTGCCGCCGGTGGGGATGCCGAACAGCAGCGAGGCCAGGCCCCCGCCGCGCGGCGCGGCGGGCGAGTTGTCCAGAGGGCCGCGCGTGTAATTGTCGCTGAAAGCGATTTGTCCGGTCGAGGCGATGTCCGGGTTGACCTGGTTCTTGTAGTAAATCCGGTAGTCGGAGCCGAACTTCATCGAATGCGCGCCCAGAATCTTGTCGAACGAGAGACTGTATTGGTGCGTGTCCTGGGGCCGCCAACTCACGGTGCCGTTGGTGGCGTAGTATCCGCCGAGGTTAATGTTCGGGAAGCGGCGGATGTCGGCGGGAATGGCGTCGTTCCAGGACTTGGGGAATCCGAGGCTGGTGAGGTCGAAACCCTGGCCCAGAGGATTCCGGTTCTGCTCGCGGATGAACCGGTTATAGCCGTAGCGCAGGTTCACCACCGCCGACGGGCTGATGGTGTAAACGTGGTCGAAGGCGGCGTTGAGGGAGTGAAAGCCGAACCACTCGCCGGTGGAGATGTTGTGGAAGTGGTCGCTGTAGGTGCTGTTGCGGTTGTACCAGCTTACGCGGCCGAAGGTGCGCCAGCGGTCGGCGAAGTTGTGATCCAGCCGCCAGGTGTGAGAGTAGTAGTTGGCCTGCTCGGGCAGGTTGGGCTGCGAGAGGTTGTTGCCGCCGTCGGCCGTGCCGGCGACATTCGGCGGGGCGTAGTATTTCAGAATGTTGGTGGCGATGGGGCTGATGCGGGAGGCCGGAATGATGTTTCCGGCGACCGGGTCGGTGCGAAAACGGGAGCCTTCGGCGCGGCGCGTGAGCGGGTCGTAGACCTGGTAGTTGGCGCCGATTTTGAGCAGCCCGGAAAGGTTGCCGGTCTTCTGCTCGTCGGTGGGCACGGTCAGCACGCTGCCGCGCGGGCGGGTTTCGACGATGCCTTCGTAGCCGTACATGTAGAAGGTGCGGTTCTTTCCGTTGTACAGCTTGGGAATCAGCACCGGCCCGGTGGCCGAGACGCCCCAGCGGTTGTAGTCGAATTCGACCACGGGCTGGCCGGCGCGGTTGGCGAAGAACAGGTTGGCGTTCAGTTGCGGCGCCAGCTTGTTGAAGTAGACCGTGCCGTGCAGGTCGTTGGTGCCCGACTTGAGGCTGAGACTCACCGAGCCGCCTTCGGTCTGCCCCACGCTGGCATCGATGGAGGTGGTCTGGATCTTCATTTCCGCCAGAATGTCGGTGGGGGGCACGAAAGAGGCGGAAACCTCGCGCGGATTGGCGGTGGAGGCGCCCGCCGGCGCGCCGTCCAGGCTCAGTTCATTGCGCAAACCGCGCGCGCCGCCCATCGAGTAGTTGGCGATGTGCGAAGGCTCGAAGGGGCGGTCCAGGCCGGGGTCGCCGGTGAAGGCCGCGCCCGCCGTGGTGGCCATCAAAGCATACGGCTCGCCATGCGCGATGGGCAGATCTGCCACGCGGCGGGCATCCACCACCTGCCCGGTGGAGGCGGAGGTCGTCTCCAGCAGCGGAGTTTCAGCCGAGACGGTCACCGTCTCGGTCACCTCGCCGACCTGCAAGACCAGGTTGACCTCCAGCCGGTCGTTCACCCGGACCTCGATGTTGTCCCGAACGACGCGCTTGAAGCCCGCCGACTCGGCCGTAATGCGGTACTGGCCCAGCGGCAGGTAAAGCGCCTGGTAGATTCCCTGCTCGTTGGTCTTAAGATTGGAAGTGAGTCCGGTAGCCACGCCGGTGACTTGCACTGTGGCCCCCGGAATGACTGCGTCCTGCGGGTCGGTGACACGCCCGCGAATGATGCCGCGGGCTTCCTGCGACCAAACCGGGGCGCAAACGGAAAGCGCGAGCGCCACGATGCACAGCAGAGATCGACTGCTCATGATAGAACTCCTTTTTCATCCCACCGCTGGATTTTCAACTGGGCTAGCGTGGCAGAACCGTCGTATCCTTGACAATAGGGGGACGGTAAGAAGTTTCTAAAGAAAATCTAAAGCCGTAGCGGAAGGCATTGCTACACAAGCGATTTTACAGGTTCGGGGAGTTTGTCCTGGACGCCACAGCCAAGGTGCTGCTGCGCGACGGCAGGCCCGTCCGACTGGCGCTCAAATCCGTCGAAACGCTCCTGGTGCTGGTGGAGAACGCCGGGCAGGCGGTGACTAAGGACGAGATCATGCGCGCGGTGTGGTCCGACCGGGTGGTGGACGAAGCCAATCTCATGCAGAACATCGCGGTGATCCGGCGGGCCCTGGCTGCCGCGCCGGGAAGTCCGGCCCGGATCGAGACTTTTCCGGGTCGCGGGTACCGCCTGGTCGGGCCGGTGACCGTTGAGACTCAAGCTGCGCCCCGGCCTCTGCGGCCCCGGCATCGCGGCTGGCTGATCGCCGCCCTGGTGGCGGCGCTTCTGCTCCCCCTGGGCTGGTTCGCGGCGCAGCGCGGGATGCGGTCGTCGGCGCAGGTTCCTCGCCTGTCACCGGTCACACGGCTTCCCGGCAGAGAGTACCAACCCGCCGTTTCGCCCGACGGAAACCGGGTGGCTTTCTTGTGGTCGCGGGAGGGAAAGCCGGCCGGCGTCTGGGTTCAGGCGGCCGAGAGCGGCTCGGCGCCGCGCGCGCTGACCCGCCGGGAAGGGCACTTCAGCAGCCCGGCGTGGGCGCCGGATGGAAAGTCGCTGGCCTATCTCCGCGTCGAGAGATCCGCCACCGAGATCCTGCTCTGCTCGGTGGACTCGGGCGAGGAGCGCCTTCTGGTGCGCCTGGTTCCGGGCGACTATGGTTTCGATCACCGCATGCTGGACTGGTCGCCTGACGGGCAATCCCTGGCGGTCGCGCATTCCGACGCTCCGGGCCGGCCCTTGGGCCTGTCGGTGGTTTCCGTGGCCACCGGCGCCCGGCGGAATCTGACCCAGCCGGTGAACGTGGTGGGGGGCGATTTCGAGCCCAGATTCTCTCCGGACGGGAAGAGAATCTCCTTTATCCGCTACCTCAACCGGTCGCATCAGAAGGCTTTCACGGTTCCGGCCGGCGGCGGCGAGCCCCGGCAATTGACCGCCGACGGAAGACAGATTAGCAGCCAGGACTGGATGGCGGACGGCAGGACCCTGGTGGTGGCTTCCGATCGCGGCGGCGAATTCCGCTTATGGAAGATTCGCGCGGACGCCTCCAACCCCGCCCGGACTCTGGCTGCGACTGGAATCTACGCGGAGTTTCCCATCCAGTTGTCGGTGGCGCGCGGCGCACCAGCGGTGGTCTATTCCGTGCTGCACCGCGACCGCGACATTTGGCGCCTGGACCTCCTGAACAAGAAGTGGACGCGGGTGGTGGCCTCCTCCGGCCAGGACGCTTCGCCGCAGTATTCGCCCTCGGGAGATCGTATCTGCTTCCGCTCGGATCGCTCCGGTTCGGACCAGCTTTGGGTGAGCGCGGCGGACGGCTCGAATCCGGTTCAGGTGACGCGGGGGCGCGTCGAGCCTTCGGTCGGACGCTGGTCGCCCGCCGGCCGGTCCATTGTTTTCAACGATCCGAAGACGCGAGAGGTCTTTGTCGCGAGCCTGGGCGGCGATGGAGCGTGGTCCGCCCGCAGCCTGGGTGTGGAGGGAGTCCACCCGGTTTTTTCGTCCGACGGCGCGTGGATCTATGCCGGCGGGATGTCGAGCCTGGTCCGCATTCCGCTCCAGGGCGGAGCGGTTCAGGCCATCGCTCAAACCCGGGGAGTTTCCGTGGCGCTGTCGCCCGACGGCGCCTTCCTGTACTTCGTCAAGGACTCCAACGACACCGTGCTGTGGAGGCTTCCCGTGGCGGGCGGAGAGCCCGCGCGCGTGCTCGACGGACTGGTGCCGGGCTGCACGAGTTGCTGGGCGCTGGCGCCGAACGGGATCTACTATCTGGGCCTGAACCCGCGGTCGCTGGATGCCCAGACGCTCTACTTCCACGAACTGCCCGCGGGAGTCGAGCGCGTGGTGCTGGAGTACCCCGAGCCGCTATCGCCCATCGGCAGCGGTCCCTTCTCGCTCTCTCCCGACGGCCGCCGCCTGCTCACGGTGCGCGTCGAACCCTCCAACAGCGACCTCACCCGCGTCAGTAATTGGTGACAGGCTACGAGACTGTCACCGAATTGACAGTACTGGTACGAATATCCCCTCAAAAAGGGGTATAGAGCGATTGACTTCTGGCCAACAGGCTGACACACTATTGGCCTGACATACATTTGTAAACCTCGGTGTCGCTCGGCGGGCGAATCGAGGCTTGATTAGGCACAAGGGCGTGGCTATGGCAATCGCTCGGTACGAATTCCTGGGACTGCCGGTCGTGATATCGAGTCCGGCGATGAACGACGTGCTCGCGCGGATCCGGCGCTTTGCGCAGATGAACGCGACGGTCCTGATCGAGGGTGAAAGCGGCACCGGCAAGGAAGTCGCCGCTCGAGCCTTGCACCACCTGTCCATGCGCAGCGCCAAGCCCTGGGTGGACATCAGTTGCGCCGTTCTGCCGGAGCACTTGGTGGAAAGCGAGTTGTTCGGCTATGAAAAGGGCGCTTTCAGCGGAGCGGAGGCGCGGAAACCGGGCTTCTTTGAACTGGCCGAAGGCGGCACGCTGTTCCTGGACGAGATCGGCGATCTGGATTTCAAGCTGCAAGTGAAGCTGCTGCGGGTGCTGGACTGCGGGGAGTTCTTCCGCCTGGGGGGCACGAGGAAGGTCAAAGTGGATGTCCGCTTGCTAGTGGCCACCAACCAGAACTTGCAGGAATCGGTGGCCGAAGGGCGCTTCCGAAAAGATCTGTATCATCGCCTGGCCCAGCTTCGCATCGCCATCCCGCCGCTGCGCGAGCGCCGGGAGGACATCCTCCCCATCGCGAACCTGTTCCGGGAAAGCTTTGGGATCGCGGCGGGGTTTTCCCCGCAGGTCGAGAAGGCCCTGCTGGAGTACAACTGGCCGGGCAACGTGCGAGAGCTAAAGAACTTCGTGCTTGGTTGTGGCGCCACCGTAATCGGCGACCGGATTCTGCCGCGAGACCTGCCGCCCGAATTGGGCGTCGGCGGCGGTGACGCGGTGTTCCCGGTTTCCGATCTCGCGCGTCTGTCGGAGGTGACCGGCGAGTCCGGGAGGCTCTTGGAAACCGCCGAACGGGATCTAATTCTGCGGGTCATGCGCCAGATCGACGGCCATCACAGGAAGGCCGCCCGTCGGCTGGGCATATCGGTGCGCACGCTCAGCCGGAAGCTGAAAGCCTACGGCCTGGAATCGGAATCTGGCGAAATCTGCCCCCAGACCGTAGGCGACTAATTCGGTGACAGGCTACTCTTTCCCCAATTCTTGACACGGCAACGGAATGTTACTTCCTGTGTTTTCAGTGGCTTGCAGATCTTTCCCGCGTCCGGAAATTGGGGAAAGAGTAGCCTGTCACCGAATTAGCGGGACTAGGACGTAGGGGGTATCGTGGTCGAGGTCTGGGTACATGCGGCCGTGGCCTTGCTTGTCCAGCACTTCGACGAAGTAGATGAGATCCCATTGGGGGACGATGAACGATCCCGGAATGGTGGCTGCGTGACGCCCGGTCTGGGGATCGAGGATCATCTCCGCTGTCTGGTAGTCCTCGATCTGCGTCAGGTGGCGGTACCGCAACCGGATCGATTTCACGCTCGAAAGGTCCCCGGCCCGCACGGTGATGCGGAGATCCTGGCCCGGCCGGGCTTCGGAAACCGCATCGAGCCGCACGGCGGGTAGCGGCCGCCTTTCGGCAACCAGCTTGTCCAAGCCCCGGCGCAGCAACCCCAGTTCCTCCTTCCAGTGCCGGCTGAAACCCACCGCGTGCGCGCCGAAGGCGAGGTTGTCGCTGTATACGTCGCCGGCCGCGGCGACCAACTGCTCCCAGGCGGCGATGGCCCTCTGCTCGCCCGCAATGGCCTCCTCGAGCGCCGCCGCGTTTCCGGTTTCTTTGAACAAGTTGTAGCTCACCGCCGCGGGCAGCCGGCAGGCATAGAACTGCGCCAGCGCGGCCAGAATCCTCAGGTCCGTGAGGCTCGACGCCAGTTCCTTGCCGGCCGCCCCCGCCTTCTCCGCCTGCCGGACGTGTTCGAGGATGCCCGCGCTGGTGCGGGCGAACCACGCCGCCGTTTCCTCCGGCCGGCGTTTGGCCGTCTCCGTCCGGTTGAGGATGCTGCGCGCCGCCTCGCGCGGGCTCATGAACTGCTCGATGTCGCTGCCTTCCAGGTCCGCGAACGCCGGCAGGTCGCCCTGGCGCTGCATCTCGGCCCAGCCGCGCGTGGTCGGGAAGTTCTGATAACGATAGGCCGCGGCCACGATGCGCGGCAGCACCTGGCTGGCCCGGTGCAGGCCGTCCATCACGTGCCGGCCGGCCGGAGCGCCCAGGCGGCGCTCGAATTCCCGCTCCCAGACCTCGGGCGGCGTGGCCGGATTGTAGCTCACGCGTCCCCACACTTGGTAGAAGTGCCAGTAGCGCTCAAACGGGTAGTCGTAATAGCGGAATCCGGGATTGAGCGGATCGCACGCCGGAGCCTCGTGCGCTTCGCCCAGCATCCAGGTGGCCAGCATCTCGTTCACTTCGAGGCTGTCGCCGTCGTAGAGATGCGCCGAGGCCGCGAACCGGCGGACGTAATCCGGATCGGCCCACAGCAGCAGCCGCGTAGTGCCGCCGTTCCACAGCCGCCAGTACACCTTGTAGCGCTGCGGATAGCGCAGCAGGTCGGCGTAGCCGTGGCGGCGGTCCTTCTGGTTCTGGCGATTGATGTGGGTGGGATGAAAGGGCAGGCCCATCTGCTCCATCCAGTACTTGGTTTCCACGCGCGTGTTCAAGCCCTGGTTCAGCGCGTCGTCGATGATCGAGTCGGGCAGTTCCTTGGCGCGGATCTGCACCCGCAGGTTGGGGCGCAACTGGCGGATCATGCCGAAGACCTCGTGCCAGAAACCCTCCATCTCACTGCGCTTGAGGCCCGACTCGCCGTGCATCCGGAACTCGATGGCATCCAGGTCCGGGAACACGCCCAGCAAGCGCCGCAGAGCCGCCTTGGTGTAGTCCGAGAGATTCTCCGTCGTCACGCCCCACACCAGGCCCGGAACGCGCTTGCCCGCATTGCCGGAAGCGCCCGGAATGCCGCCGCCCTGCACGCCGCCGCGATAGATGTGGTCCCAGATGGCGGCGGTGACGCCGATCCCCCGCTCGTGCGCCAGGGCGATCAGGCGCTGGAAGGCGGCGGCGTTGCGCGACTGCTGCTGGCGCGTGAGCCCGACCATTTGCACGTCCGGGAATCCATCCACGCTGAAAAAATACGGATAGGGCGGAGCCAGGAAGCCGCCGTTTTCATAGCCGAAGATGACCACGAAGCTGTTGATGCGGCTGGCCGCCAGCAGGTCGAAGTAGCGCTTCCAGTGCTCCTCATCGTAGAGCCGGCTTTCGAACCAGGCGCGCTGCATGGTGTACATCGACACGCCGCGTTCGGCGATGTCGGGCTTCTCGCTGGTGTCGCGGATGCGGGCAAACGGATCCGAGCCCGGCGCGGTCCACGAGACGCGCTGGGCCGCATCCAGCACCGCGTACATCAGCCCGCGCGCGTCGGAGCCGCACAGAACCAAGCCCGGCTTGCCGCCGACCGTCGTGCGCCGCACGGCCAGCGCCTCGCGACCC
>JACQZT010000079.1 GCA_016213755.1 Acidobacteriota bacterium
ACCGTGCTGGTGGTGGAGGACCAGGCGGAAGTCCGCCGGTTCACGGTCGCGGCTCTGGAGGCTTACGGCTACCGGGTCCTCCAGACAGAGGGCGCGGGCGAAGCGTTGCTGCTCTGCGAAGGGGAGCGTGAACGCATCGACCTGCTCCTGACCGACGTGGTGATGCCGAACGTCAGCGGGCGGGAGCTGGCCGACCGGCTGAAGAAACTCCGGCCCGGGATCAAGGTCCTGTTCATGTCGGGGTACACCCACAACGTCATCGCGCACCATGAGATTCTGGAAGCAAGCCAGAGCTTCCTTCAGAAACCGTTCACTCCGAATCAGTTGGCGGTCAAGGTCCGTTCCGTGCTGGGGCCGCCGAAGTCTGTCGGCCGCATTTTGATCGCCGACGACGAAGCGGCGGTGCGAGGTCTGCTGCGGACGATACTGGAAGCGGGCGGCTACGAAGTGCTCGAAGCCGCGGACGGAAAGCAGGCGCTCGAGCAGGCGCGGGCGGGAGGAGTGGGCCTGGTGATTACGGACCTGGTGATGCCGGAGAAGGAGGGGCTGGAACTCATCCTGGCCTTGCGCAAGGAGGCGCCCGGCGCCGGAATCATAGCCATCTCGGGGGCTTTCGGCGGTGAATTCCTGAAAGTGGCTCAACTGATGGGGGCCCACGCGGTGCTGGCCAAGCCGGTCAGCGCCAAGTCGCTGCTGGCCAAGGTCGCCGAGGTCCTGACGCGGTCACTTTGAATTGGGCTCAAACCGCACGCCCAGGGCATACCCGATCTCGCCGCAAACGCAGTAACGAATCCGTCCGTGGAACGAGCCATTCTTGTGGGCAATGCGCAGAACCGTTTCCAGCGGGATCGGCGAATCCATTTGCAGACACGCTCCCGATGGCGACAGGTTAACGAGGTTGGCGATGGCCTTGCAGTTCTGGCCCGTCGTGTCCTTCCACCGAACATCGACCGGGTCGTCGCAAGGAAATCTGGGTTCGATCCGTCTCTCTTGCATGGTATCCTCACCCGGCTAGCTGAGGGTGTACTTAGTACTATCGGCACTTTCTGCGCGGACCTTAGCGGCGTCTTGGCGGGTCTGAAGTCCCGCTGTGATCAGGTCGCCCGCCGGATCGGGGCGCTCCACGCCGCCAAAGCCCGCTTCTTCGAGCCACGCGGTGTACTCGGCCAGGGTGTAGGTGGAGCCGCCGCGGGTGGCCACCAGCATGTTGAGAGCGAACAGCGCGGCGGGCACGGGGCTGGTTCTGCCCGGGTCGAGGATAAAATCGCGGATCAGCACGCGGCCCCCGGGCGCCAGCGCCCGGCCGCAGCGCCGCAGCAGGTCGCGATTCTCGCCGGCGCTGAGCATGTGGCAGATGGCCGACAGCAGGATGAGGTCGTAGCCCGCGCCGAACTCGTCCGTGCGCAGGTCCCCGGAGCGCGTGGAGATGCGCCCGGCCAGCCCCGCCCCGGCAATGTGCTCGCGCGCGATCGCCAGCACGGGAGCCAGGTCGAAGACTTCGGCGCGCAGGTTCGGGTTGGCCTGCGCGAACGCGATCGAGTAAGCGCCCGAGCCGCCCCCGATGTCGAGCAGGCGGCGCACGCGTTCCGCTCCCGCGGCCCGCACCATTTCGCCCGCCCGGGTGCGGGCGTTGGAGTGCATGGCGGCGATGAAGGAGCGCGTCCATTCCTCCTCGCGGCCGTCGATGCCGGGCGGAAGCACCGCCGTGTCGGCGCGCACGCACTCGGTCAGGGTGGTCCACGACGACCACAGGTTCACGGTGTGCATCAGTTCCGGCCGGGCGTACTCGGGAGAACCCGCCACCAGGTGCCGGGCCGTGACCGGGGTATTGTGGAACACGTCCCCGGCTTTGGTCAGCGCGCCCAGGGCCGCCAGGGCGTTCAGCAGCATCTCGGTGGAGCGGGCGCCGGCGCCCAGTTTCGCGGCCGCCTGCGCGCCGGTGGCGCCCGCTCCGACGGCGGTGAAAACATCCAGTTCCACGGCCGTCAGCAGGATGCGGCTGGCTTGGAAGGAGCGCATGGTCCGGACCAGGTCGTCGAAGGAATGGAGGAGCATAACTCATCCTACCTGTGCGCCGGGCCTTTCACTATAATGGGGCTGACGGGGCACAGTCCATAAGCCCGGGTGGCGAAATCGGCAGACGCAGAGGACTTAAAATCCTCTGGGGGGCAACTCCCGTGTGGGTTCAAGTCCCACCCTGGGCACCAG
>JACQZT010000080.1 GCA_016213755.1 Acidobacteriota bacterium
ACGTAACGGACTGATTGGCGGCCAGCGCGCTCACAATCCCCAGGCGCATGCGCTCGTGGATCAGGCGGTCCAGTTCGGGCAGTCCCTTGCCGCCCGCACGCGCACGGGGACGCTCTTCCAGTTCCTGTTTGGCCAGCGCATTGTTTCTAGCCACCGTACCTCCTCGCGATAATCCCTCCGAACAAAATGTGCAGCCCGCCGAAGCCGGCCATTAGGAATGCGTTGCCCCAGGCGGCCGGAGCGACCGCCGCCAGGCCTCCCACCAGCATGAAACACGCGCCCATGGCGGGGATCACCCGCGCCGAAAAGGCGCCGCCGGTCATGACCCCGGCGCCGTAGGCCAGCAGCCAGACCGCCGGAATCGGCCCCGCATGATGCGTGCGGTACAGCATCGCCGTGACCACCGCCCCCGCCGCCAGCGGCGGCGCGAAACTCAGAACGAACTTCCGGCCGGGCGCCGAAAACAGGTTCTGGTCGGTCCGCTGCGCCTTGAGCACCATCGCCACGACTCCGATGGCCAGCGCCAGCATGCCTTCGCCGAACCACACCGCCAGCCAGCCTTCCACTGTCGCCTGCCGCCCCGCCAGCCATCCGCCGGCCAGCGCCGACATTCCCATTAAGATGCCGCCCCAGCCGGGCACCGCGGTGAACGAGCCGGCACGCTCCATGGTTTCGCGAATGAAGCGCAGGTTGTCCAGCGCGTGTTCGTGCATCCCCACCGGCTGCCGCGACGGTTCCGCCATACCGCTCCAGTGTAGAGCCAATCCCTAATTCCTGTCAAGTACTCTGCACAACAAAGTAACAACCGAGTTTCGGGGTTTCGTAGCCCGAAATTCAGAGCAGGGTGCGGAGTTCCTTCCAGGGGCGGCCTTGCGATTCGGCCACCGCGGCGCAGACGATGTGCCCGCCGTAGGTGTTCACGCCCTCGTAGATGGCGCTGTTCTCGCGGCAGGCGCGCTCCAGTCCCAGGCCGGCCAGTTGCATCAGGTACGGCAGCGTCGCGTTGGTGAGCGCGAAGGTCGAGGTGTGGGGCACGGCGGCGGGCATGTTCGACACGCAGTAGTGCAGCACGCCGCCGGCGAAGTAGGTCGGGGCGGTGTGCGTAGTGGGGTGCGAGGTCTCGAAGCAGCCGCCCTGGTCGATGGAGACGTCCACCAGCACCGCGCCCGCCTTCATCCCGCCCAGCATCTCACGCCGCACCAGCTTGGGCGCCGCCGCCCCGGGAATCAGCACGCAGCCGATCACCAGGTCCGCCAGCCGCAGCGATTCGCCAATGGTCCAGGGATTGCAGGCCAGCGTCACGACTTGGCTATTGAAGATGTCGTCCAGCTCGCGCAGCCGGTTCAGGTTCTTGTCGATGATGGTGACGTGCGCGCCCATGCCGAGGGCGATCTTGGCCGCATTGGATCCGGCCACGCCGCCGCCCAGGATCAAGACGTTGGCCGGCGCCACGCCAGGCACCCCGCCGAGCAGCACGCCGCGGCCCCCGCTGGGCGCCTCCAGGTACCGCGCGCCGATCTGCACGGCCATCCTCCCGGCCACTTCGCTCATGGGGGTCAGCAGCGGCAGCGATCCGCCGGCTTCGCGAATGGTTTCGTAAGCCACCGCGCCGACTCCGGCTTCCACCAGCCGGCCGGTCAGTTCGGGCAGCGGTGCCAGGTGCAGGTAGGTGAACAGGGTCAGCCCGGACCGCAGGAACGGGTATTCGGCCGGCTGCGGTTCCTTGACTTTGACGACCAGGCCGGCCTGACTCCACACCCCGGCCGCCGAGTCCAGAATGGTCGCGCCGGCTTCGGTGTATTCCGCGTTGGAAAACGAACTTCCGGCGCCCGCGCCGGTTTCCACCACCACCTGGTGGCCGGCCTCGCGCAGCACCGTTACGGCGTGAGGCACCAGCCCGACCCGGGTTTCGTGGTCTTTGATTTCCTTGGGTACGCCAATGATCATGGTAATGCTCTGGGTTGAGGATTCGCGGTTCGTTTCGGCCCCAAGCCGAGAGCGATCAGCGAGAGCGAATCCAGCTTGCCGCCGCCTTTCAGGTTCTGATCAAGCTGGAACTTCTTCAGCGCTTCCACCGACGCCGGCCCCCACTCTCCGGTCGCGGAGCCCTGGAAATAGCCGCGGTCGATCAAAGCCTGTTGAATCTCTCGGTATCGCTCCGGAGCCGGCTGTTGCTGGCTTGTGCGCCAGCTTGGCGCCGGCTTCTTCTTGCCGCTCTTCCGGCTGGAAGAGGAAGATCGCTTGGCCGGCTTCTTGGGCGGGGCTTTGGACTTCGTTGCGCCAGCCATCAGGCCGGCCAAAGCCGCCGACAAAGCGATCGGGAGGGCGAGTTTCAACACGCGTCGGCTATAGGCTAACATAGTCCCGCTCATCCTTTCCGGCGCGCCTTGAGATCCTTGAATACCTTCTCCACCTTGCGGTCCGGGTCCAGGAATTTGACCGTGTAGAGGCCCTCTTTCCGCACCGGCGGCGCAAAAGAAGAACCCTGAATGCGGAAAGCGTACACCAGTTCGTTGCCGGACTGGTCGATCACTTCCACCACCGGGTCCTTCATCCCCGGCGCCTGGAGCGGATCGAGCACCCACTCCCCGCGCGGCAGCCCGTTCTCGGTCTGCCGGATGGTGATGGGCCAGCCGGGGTACGGTTTGGAGCCGGCCTCGGTGGCGTCGATCCAGCGCGGCCAGTTGGCGATCTCGATCTCGCGCGTGGCCCGGCGGAACTTGACGATGCCGTAGCCCGGCGCGCGGCGATGCAATTCCGCCGGCTCGATGGCCACCTCGTGCGGGTTCGAAACCGCGTGCACGGTCACCTTGTTGCCGAAGCCTTCCGTGAACTCGCCGGTGTAACGCGGCGCGCCGGGTTTCCGGTTGCGTCCCGGCTGGGGCGGGAACCAGCGCCGCGGAAAGATGTTCGCCACGCTGGGCACGCAGAGGGCCCAGCCGGCGTCGTTCCAGTCGTCGATGCCGTACTGAATCGTGCTGCCCAGGTGCTGATCGCCGGCGATGTGAACCGCCAGGCCCTTCCTCATGGTCCGCAGGGCGCGAGTGCGCGGCGTTTGCGGCCAGCCGTCGGAGTCGTGATCGGCCACCGGCTGGTCGCCCTCGATATACTCGCCGGGCCGGGCCACCCTTAACTTGCCCGTGCCCGCGTCGGATTGCGATCCCGCCGGCAGCGTGGCCAGGTTGGCGAAAATGGTTTGCGAAATGACGGCCTTCATCCACGCGCCGCCCGACCAGTCGCGAACCCACTCTTCCAGGAACTTCTCCTGCCGGGGGCCGAGCAACTGCGCGCCCGGGGCGTCGCCATCCTGGGCCGCGTTGTAGGCGGGATTCTGGGCAAAGCCGTTGACGATCCGCGCCTTGGGCACAAACTCCTTGGGCGGCGATTTCCACTTGCGGTCCTCGATCACCGCGAAGCTGACGCCACCCACCAGCAGCGGGCCGTAGTAGACCGTAATGCCCTGTTCGACGGGAGTGGGGTCGTAGGGATCCGGGTGATGGCTGGCCTGCGTGCGCTGCACCGCGTTCACCCATTCGGCGGGCATGGTGTAGCCGCCCTTATCCTGGCCCTCGTTGCCGAAGCCCTCTGCGTGCCGGCCTCCCGCGCCCCAGATGTTGCCGTGGTAGACGTCGTGATCGTCCGGCAGGCACACCGCCGGGATCTCCTTGAGCAGGTCCATGTACTCCCAGCCGAACAGGTACCACTTGCGCAAGTAGTCCAGCGTGGCCACTTCCAGCGGGGCGCGCTGGATGCCGTACTCGCCCACCCGCTCGTAAATGTTGTCGCCGGTGTAAGCCAGCAGATCGGGCCGGAAGTGTTTCACGTTGCGCACCACGTCGGCGTGCGGGAAGCCCAGGTCGTTGTTGCCCGTGAAGGCCGCGGTCACGATCTCGGGCTTTTCCTGGGGATCCTTGCGGATGGTCCCGTGGTAAGAGAACTTCCCGTAGACCACGCGATAGGGCGTATCTTTGGTGTCGTTCCAACTGGGCACGCGGAACGTCGCCGTGCGGGCCAGCTTGTCGATCCGCGCCTTGGCAACCGTTCGCCAGAGCGCCGGGTCCCGTACTTGGAGCAGTACCTCTTGCGGCTCCGACGCCGCCACGGGCGCCATTTGCGCGGTGAGCTTCAGCACGCCCCGGCTGAGCGTGTGCAGCGCGAACAGAATCGGCCCCCAGGCGCGCTCCTCGTGCGCGACGGCCTTCGTGCCGGAGACCTTCCAGTCGCGGAACCAGAAGCTGATGTCGCCGCCGCGCTGCGTGCCGCGCTTGGCGGTGAAGTTGGGGTCCAGCGTTTTCTCCATGGGCGGCGGCGTATCTTCCACCGGCCCGGAGCTCGCTACCAGGGCCACGCCCCCGGTAAGCCAATCGGCCGGGACCTGGCGGCGCGTCTCGGCCAGCATTTTGCCCATGCTGTCGAACGCCTGCAAAACGACGTTGTATCCGCCGCCGGCCGGTTCGGCGGCCAGGCGCAGTTCAAGATCCAGGAACGGCGGACTTAGCCGGGCGGTGGAATCGCCCTGGCGCGCGATGAACAGGCGCCCGTTGGCCGACAGCCCCGCGTTCATGCCGTACCCGCGCACGGCGCTGTCGCGGTAGTCCTTAAAGATCCCCCGGATGCCCAGCCGGAAGCCCGCAAAGCCGGGACCCGAGGCGTCCCGGTCCTCCTCCAGACGGCCCAGGCGCACGCTCATCGAAAGCGTGCCCGTAGCGGCTGCGACATCGCGTGTCAGCAGGTACACGTTGCGGTCGCCCCCGGCGGCGATACACTCCAGGCGGCCGCCGCGCAGGCGCCAGTCCTGCAAAGGGTTGGACCAATACTCCCGCCCCACCCAGGACCGTTCCAGGTCTTTCGGCCAGTTGCTTTGAAAATCCGTGGCCCAGGCCCACGGCGCCATGAGAAGCGCGACTGCAGCGAATCGGGAGCAGTTCATTGGATTGACTCCTTGCGGAAAGACAAGTCTGAACTACTCATGATAGCGAGATTTCGGGACCTCACCGGATACCCTGGGTGATGAAAAAACGATTGGGCCGCGAATGAACGCGAATGAACGCGAACAAAAACATCGTGTTTCGCGTTCATTCGCGGC
The DNA here is from genome assembly GCA_016213755.1 of Acidobacteriota bacterium. Taxonomy (GTDB): domain Bacteria; phylum Acidobacteriota; class Terriglobia; order Bryobacterales; family Bryobacteraceae; genus JACQZT01. Next base: position 5,087 of record JACQZT010000080.1, read on the forward strand.
TCAATCCGCTGTTCCGCAGAGGGATACGGAGCTCACAGATCGGGAACGTCGAACTCCCCGAGTTCGAGCGGGTACACCCCGTGCTCGCGCACCAGGCGGACCACGCAGTCGTAGTTTGCGCCCGAGATGTTTCCCGGCACCGAGTGGTCCGACTGGAAGATGAAGCCGCCGCCCTTGGCCGCGTTGAGCTTGGTCAGCACAGTCCGGCGGAGTTGGTCCCGGCTGGCGCCGGCCCAGACCGTCACGTCCATGTTGCCGCAGAAGCCGATGCGGTGGCCGAAGCGGCGGCGCAGGTCCACCACGTCCAGGCCGGCCTTGGCTTCCAGGGGGTTGTAGGCGTCCACACCGATCTCGATGAAATCCTCGAAGATGCGGTTCACGTTGCCGCAGCCGTGGTAGATAACCGGCAGCTCGTGCTGGTGGCACTCCTCGACCAGGGCCTTCACGCCGGGCTTGAAATGCTTGCGCCAGTAGTCGGGCGAAAACAGCAGGCCCTTCTTGCAGGCCACGTCGCCCCAGATGACCATGCCGTCCAGCATTCCGTCCGCGGCTCGGATCTGCGCCTTCAGCGCTTCCAGGGCGAACTCGTGAATGCGCTGGGCGAAGCGTGCCACCTCGTCCGGCGCCATTGCGATCCACAGCAGGACGTTTTCCGGGCCGGCGATGCGCCACATCGTCTCGTGCGCTTCGCAAACGCCGCCAAAGATCGGGAAGTCGGGCCAGGCGGCCTTCACGCGCTCGACGAAGGGCGGCGTGTTGCGCGCGAAACCGTCGCCCACGCCGTTGATCTGGTCGTCGCCCGGGCGGAAATAGCGGCGCTCGTCCCACGGATCGTCGAACCGGAAGGCCTCCACCTTCTCGAGGGTGTCGGTCTCGAAGCTCAGAAACGCCGGCATGGCCTGGCCGAACTTCTTGCGAATCACCGCGCCGAAGCCGGTGCGGACGGTGACCTCCTCCGGGCTTTCCGCCAGGATCTCGAAAGGCTGGATGTGCGGATCGAGGTTGGGATTGAAATTCATCCAATCCAGGTCGTAGTAGCGGTAAATGTCGGCATCCGGCGCCAGGCCGAATTCTTCGCGCCAGCGCTTCAGGAAACTGCCCCAGAAGAAATCGCTCACCGGGACGCGGTCCGCTTCCTGGTGGCGCAGGGTCTTCCGCATGCGCTCCAGCTTGCGAAGACAGTTGCCCGAGCGGAGCATGGTCCTTACCTCATTCGATGCCCATCTGCTTCTGCATCTGTTCGAGGGTGACGCCCTTGGTTTCCGGATACAGGTACAGCACGACGAAGAATTGCACCACCATCATGGCCGAGAAAAACACGAAGGGCGATCCGCCCGAATTGGCCGCCAGCACCGGGAACGTGCCCGAGATGAGCGCATTCATGAGCCAGTGCGTCAGGCTGCCCAGGCTCTGCCCCTTGGCGCGCACGCGGGTGGGGAAGACCTCGCTCAGGTAAACCCAGATCACCGCCCCCTGTGAAAACGCGAAGAAGGCGATGAAGCCGACCAGCAGCCAGACCAGCAGGTTCTGGTGCGCCCCGCTGAAAAAGATGGCGGCCACGCCGGCCAGGCAGGCGGCCGTGCCGACCGACCCGACCAGCAGCAAGGTCTTGCGCCCCAGCTTGTCGATCACCGACATGGCGACGATGGTGGCCAGCAGGTTGGTGGCCCCGATGGCCACGGTCTGCAAGTCCCCGGACACCTTGCTGAAGCCGGCCAACTCGAAGATGTCGTTCAAGTAGTACAGAATCGCGTTGATGCCCGAAAGCTGGTTGAACATGCCCAGCGAGACCGCCAGGAAGATGGGCAGGCGGTACTTGCGCCGGAACAGCGGTTCGACGCCGTGGCCGTGTTCGAGGTCGACGGACTTGACGATTTCCCGCAGCTCCTCTTCGTAGCGCGGCTCGCCGGTCAGGCGCAGGACGTCCCGCGCTTCGTCCACGCGGCCCTGTTTCACCAGCCAGCGCGGGCTTCTCGGAATGGTGAACAGCATCAGCAGGAACAGCACCGAGGGGAACCCGGCCACGCCCAGTTTCCAGCGCCACTCGAGGTCGCCAAACCCCGCCAGGCCGATCACGTAGTTGGAGAGGTAGGCCAGCAGAATGCCCGCCACCACGTTGAACTGGAAGAAGCCCACCAGCCGGCCGCGCCATTTCGCGGGCGCGATTTCGGCGATGTACATCGGCCCCAGCACCGACGAGCCGCCGATCGCCAGCCCGCCCAGAAAGCGGGCCACCACCAGAGCCGGCCAGTTGAACGCGAACGCGCAGCCCACGGCCGACACAACGTAAAGCACGGCCATCCAGCGCAGACTGTCGCGGCGGCCGTAGCGGTCACCCGGGACGCTGGCAAACATCGCGCCCAAAATGGTTCCCCACAGCGCGCTGGCCACCGTCAGCCCCAGCGACGCGGCCGAGAGGCCGTATTCCGCCGTGAGGGACCGGGTGGTGCCGGCGATGACCGCGGTGTCGAATCCGAAAAGCAGGCCGCCCAGCGCGGCGACGATTGTGCTCTTGACGAGGTATTGGTTTGGCTTCATGTTGCTTCACCGTGTGGCGTACAACTTCGGCATTGTCGCACAAAGCCCTGCTCCCGAGCGATAGAATACCGGTTCGGGAGGAAGCCGATGAGGTTTGTGTTTCAGGTGCTGCTGCTCGCCTTGCCCCTCTGCCACGCCGCGCCGGCGGCCGATCTGGCGATCGGGAAACGCTATTTGCACTTGCCGGTGGCGCGCGGCGGGGAGTTGCGCAATGTGCGTATCCGGAGCGGGAACGAGACGCTCCACTACTTCCGCATCGCGCTGCCGAAGGACAAGTCCGATCCGCTCTACTGGACTTCGATCGACGCGGGCGCGCTCAAGGGCAAGACCCTGGCCGTGGTCGCGCTGCCGCCCGGCCCGGAAATCGACATGGCGTCGTTGTGCGAACAGTCGGACGCCGTGCGGCAGCCGTCAAACCTGTACCGCGAGGCGTACCGTCCCCAGTATCACTTCACGGCGGCCACAGGCTGGATCAACGATCCGAACGGCCTGGTTTACTACGACGGCGAGTATCAACTCTTCTACCAGCACGATCCCTACGGCTCCGGAGGCGCCAACAAGAGCTGGGGGCGCGCCGTGAGCCGCGACCTGGTCCACTGGACCGACTTCGGCGACGTGCTGCTGCCGGACCGGCTGGGCGCCATCTACTCAGGATCGGCGGTCATCGACCACCGCAACACGTCTGGATTCCAGCGCGGCTCTCCGCCCCCCATGGTGGTCTTCTACACCTCGGCCGGCGACCACGCCCCCGAGCGGCTGCCCTTCACTCAATCGCTGGCCTATTCCAGCGACCGCGGGCGGACGTGGACGAAATTCGCGGGCAACCCGGTCATCGGCCACATCGAGGGCACAAATCGCGACCCGAAGGTGTTCTGGCACGATCCCAGCCGCCGCTGGGTGATGGCGCTCTACCTGAACCGCGGCAAGTTCGCACTTCTCGGTTCGTCCAACCTGCGCCAGTGGAGCAAGCTGAGCGACGTCGAGTTTCCCGACGGCTTCGAGTGCCCGGAGTTCTTTGAAATGCCGGTGGACGGCGACGCCGCCAATACGCGCTGGGTCTTTTGGGAAGCCGGGGGCCGGCATCGAATTGGCCGCTTCGACGGCAGGAACTTCGCCGCCGAGACGGCGGTCTTGCCGAGTGAATGGGGCGGCAACTCCTACGCCGGGCAAACCTGGAACGACGCTCCCGGCGGCCGGCGCCTGTTCATCAGTTGGATGGCGGCTTCGGGCAAGCGGGCGCCCGAACCCATCTACCCCGGCATGCCGTTCAACCAGCAGATGAGCTTTCCGCGCGAGTTCTCGCTGCGCACGACGCCGGACGGCCCGCGGATATTTGCACAGCCGGCGCGCGAGATCGCAAAACTGTACGCCCGGCAGCACCGTTGGGCGAACGTGAAACTCGGCGCGAGCGGCAATCCTCTGGCGCGGCTCAGCGGCGAACTGTTCGACATCGAAGCCGACGTGGAACTGCGCGAAGCCCGAACGCTCAAGCTGGACCTTCGGGGGACGCCGATCGTTTTCGACGCCGCCGCCGGCAGGCTGACCTGCCTCGGCAAGTCGGCGGAGTTCCGGCCCGCCAACGGCCGCCTCGACCTGCGCGTGCTGGCGGACCGCACCTCGATTGAGATCTTCGCCGCCGGCGGACGCTGCGTCCTGTCCTTCTGCTTCAAGCCCGACCCGGCCAACCGCAAGTTGTCGCTGACCGCCGACGGCGGCGCGGCGCTGGTGCGGACCCTCCGCGTGCGGGAACTGACACCGGCGCTCCCGGCTTTCACTCGGCCGGCGTGGCGGTAGCGCCGGCGGGCAGCGGCAGGGTTAACGGCGGAGCGTCCAGGTCTCCCTTGGCCTCGCGAACCTGCCGGTCGCATTCCTCGCGCATGCGCGCCAGCATGGGCGCATTTTTGGGATCGCGCGCCAGGTTGGCGGTTTCATTCGGGTCGGCCGCGACGTGGAACAGTTCTTCGTAGTCCGGCTTCAACCCGCGCACCGAAGCCGTCAGCCAGCTCAGATAGGCGCGGGCCTGCTCGCCCTCCGATTTCTGAAACAGAGACCGGCCGGTGGCGAAGTAGCGGATGTACTTCCAGTCCGCCGAACGCACGCTCTCCACGCGCGGGTTGCCGAAGGTGGTGGACCACAGGTTCTCCGCGAAGACGTACTCGCGCCAGGGAACTTTTTCGCCGCGCAGCAGGGGCGCCAGGCTCCGGCCCTGCATGGCGGCCGGCGCCGGAAGCCCGGCCAGATCCACGAGCGTGGGCGCGACGTCGATGGACTGCACCAGTTGCCCCAGTCGTTGCCCGCGGCGCGGCTCCGGCAGCCGCGGGTCCATCACGATCATGGGAATGCGCAGGCAGGGCTCGTAATTCAGCGCCTTGCCGCCCAGCCCGAACTCGCCGGCCATGATGCCGTGGTCGGAAGCGAACACGATGACCGTGTTGCGCTCCAGGCCCAGCTTCTTGAGTTGCCCGCGCAGCGCGCCGAGTACGTCGTCGATGCCGGTGACGGTCTGGTACACGCGCACCTGGTGTTCGCGCAGCGCCGCCTCGGTGTCCACGTAGTTGTAGCTGTTTTGACGGAACTGGGCGTACAGCACGTTGGCCGGAATCCGGGGCGCGCGGATACCGGCTTTGGGGATGTAGTTGCCCGGCAGGGCGAACTCGTTGATGCGGTCGCGGTAAGCGGTGCGATACAGTTCCCGGTCGGCGGGCAACTGGCGCATGCTGCCGGTGCCGGCGCGATGCGGCAGGTTGAAGCACAGCGAGAGGCAGAAGGGCTGGTTCGCGGGCCGCTGTTTCAGGAACGCCTCGGCCCCGGCGATGAATGCGCCCTGCGAATCCAGAAAACTCAGGGCGCCCTCTTCGAGCACTTCCGGCTGCGTGCCGGCTTTGGCGAAGCGAAAAATGGGGTGGCGCTGCTTGGGGTAGAAGGTGAGGTGCTGGTGGCCGGCGTACCAGAAATCGAAACTCTTCTCGAGGATGCCGCTCTGGTATCCGCGCGGGCCCAGCGGCACATGATTCTTGCCGACGTAGCCGGTGAAGTAACCGGACTTGCGCAGCCGCATGGGGTAGCTGTCTTCCCAGGCGGCCGGCGCCAGCGAGGTGCCCGAGTTGAAGTTGACGCCGTGCCGCCGCTCGTACTGGCCCAGGAAATAGCTGGCGCGGCTGGGCGTGCAGATGGCGCTGGTGACGAAGGCGCGCTCGAACAGCACGCCCTCGCCCGCCAGCCGGTCGATGTGGGGCGTGCGGATCTCGCGGTTGCCGTAACAGCCCAGCGAGTCGCGCCGCTGATCGTCGGTCAGCAGGAAGACGATGTTGGGCCGGGAGACGCCCTGGCCGGCCCCCGCCGCGGCAAACAGACCGCCGGCCAGCGCCCGGTTGAACTCTCTGCGATGAATCGTCACGCCGCCCTGCCTCCGCCAGTCAGAACGCCACGCGCAGGCCGAACTGGATGCTGCGGCCATCGGTGGCCGAGCCGATGGTGCCGAAGTTGGCCGAGCCCAGGCCGCGGTTGGGCAGGCCGAAGTCGGGATGGTTGAAAGCGTTGAAGAAATCCGCCCGGAGCTGCACGTACCTGGCTTCGCCGAAGGGCACGTTCTTGTTCACCGAGAAGTCGAAGTTGATGCGCCCGTCGCCGCGCAGGATGCCCCGGCCGGCGCTACCGAACTGGTAGGCCGCGGGAGCGGCGAAAGCGCCGGTGTCGAACCAGCGGCCGGCCGTGCGCTGAGCCTTCGGCAGGTTGCCGTCGCGCAGGACATTGGCGCGCAGGCCGCCCGCCAGGAAGGCGTTGGACGTATCGGTCTGCATGGTCACCGTGAAGGGTCCGCCGGATTGGATGTTGGCGATGGAACCCAGCGTCCACCCGCCCAGCGCCTGGGAAGCCCAGCCCTGCTTTAGCCACGCGCGCCCCTTGCCCCAGGGCAGGTCGTAGGTGGAACTCCAGGCGAAGCGGTGCACGACGTCGAGCGCGTCGGGGCCGCGGTCCAGGCGCCGGTTGTAGACGTCCATATAGACTTGGTTGTCGCCGATGTCGCCGGTCTGATCGTTGGTGTCGCCGATGGCGCGAGCCCAGGTATAACCGGCCAGAAAGCTCAGCCCGGCCGAGAAGCGCTTCTCGACGCGGATACTTCCGGAATGGTAGTTGTTGCTTCCGTTGGTGGGCGACAGGACGGTGACGTTGAGGAACTGGGGGTAGGGCCGCAGAATCTGGGCGTTGCCGGCCCCCATCTTGCCGGCCGGCACTTGGTTGATGTTGAGGTTGGCATTCGGCAACTTGCGGCTCAGGTTGCCGACGTAAGAGATATCCAGGACCATGTTGCCGGGCAGCATGCGCTGCACGCCGAGGTTCACATGGTGCGCATAGCCGGTGCGGCGGTTCTGTTCGTAGAAGGTCACGTTGGTGGATGCCCGGCCGCCCGCGGCGACGGCGCCGAAAGAGTCGTTGAGTTCCTGCGCGGTCAAACCGATGCCGGGCCCGTTCTTCAGGATCATGGCCGGCGTCACGCCATTATCGGGAGACGAAGAGGCGGCGGATTTCTCGAATCCCAGCGTGGCGGCGTTGGCCGAGGCCGAAGGGCCTTCGTAGAACAGGCCGTAGCCGCCGCGGACCACCCACCGGTCTGAACCGGCCGGTTTCCAGGAGAAGCCCAACCGCGGGCCGAAGTTGTTCCAGTCCGTAAAGTAGGGTTCCGCGGCCCAGCCGCCGAGGGCGGTGAACTTGACTACGCCGGGCGTGCGCGAGACGGGGTTGATCTGGTAGCGGTCGAAGCTGTTGGTTCGGTTGTTGCGGTCCATCACCGGGCCGTCGCTTTCCCAGCGCAGGCCCAGGTTCAGCGTCAGGTGCGGCGCGATCTTCCAGTCGTCCTGGGCATACCCGGCAGTGTACCAACTGTAGCGATCCAGCAACTCGGTTTCGCGTTGCGAGAATCCGTTGACCCAGCCCATCATGTAGGAAGCGAAGGCTATTCCGCTGGCGCCCACTCCGACCTGGCCCGTGCCGGTTCGGGCGAACGAGTACTGGCCGCTGATAATAGGCCGGTTGATATCGACGTTGATGCCTTTCTTCAGTTCGCCGCCGAACTTGAACACGTGCTTGTCCTTGATCCAGGTCCAGCTATTGGTGAACTGGTGCTGGCGGATGGGATTCTGCACGCGCTCGCTGCTGGTGCCGAGGTTCACCATGCCGGTGCCGGTGATGGCTGGAAAGGCGTCGTTGGAGACGCCCGGCAGACCCACTTCTTTCACCACATTGGAACCCAGTCCCGCGCTGTCGGCGTACCAGCGGCGGTTGCTGAACGAGTAGGCGGCGTCCGTAATCAGGCTGGGCGACAGGGTGTGGGTGTCCTTGAACATGTAGGAGCTTTCCCACCGGGTGGGAGAGAAGGGGGATTCGGGATCGCCGACTTTGTTGGGATAGTTACTGGTCCAGGAATACGGGTCGCGATTGTAGACCAGCCGGAAGAAGAAGCGGTTGTTGTCGGACACGGTGTGGTCGGCGCGCGAGGTGACGTTGTCGCGGCGGAACATGCGGGCCCGGTTGCCGGCGAAATTCTGCGCCCCGGCGAGATTGACGGCCGGACGGTTGGCCGCCGGCCAGTACTTGGCCAGGCCCGCGGCCACCGGGTCCAGCCGGCTGGCGGGAACGATGTTGCCCGGGAAGGCGTCTCGCACGCCGCGGCCGCTCACGGTGCGGGTGGAGTTCGGATCGTAGATGGGAATCAGCGCCCCGTTGCTCTCGAATGTCTGGCTGAAGTTCCCGGCTTTCTGGAGCGCGTCCGGCACGGTCATCACCTGGGTGCTGCCGTCGGATTTGCGGGTGGCTTCATAGCCGGCGAAGAAGTGCGTCCGGTTCCTGACCACCGGTCCGCCCAGCGTTCCGCCGAACAGGTTGTAGCGCAGCGGCGCCTTGATCTTCGTCTTGCCGGAGACGGGCGCGAAGAAGCCGGGGGCATCCAGCTTGTCGTTGCGGAAATACTCGAAAGCGTTGCCGTGGAACTGGTTGGTGCCCGACTTGGTGGTGCTGATCAGCACTCCGCTGGCCGACCCGCCGTACTCGGCCGCGTAGCCGTTGCTGACCACTTTGAACTCCTGAATCACTTCCACGGGCGGATCGATGTCCACCTGGGCCGAGGCCATGCGGATGTTCTGAATGTTGCCGCCATCGAGCATGTAGGTGCTCTGGTAGCCGCGCCCGCCGGCCACGGCGAACTGCGGCTTGGCGTCGCCGGAGTAGCTGACGAAGATCACGTTGGAGGCCAGGCGCACCAGTTCCAGCGCGCGGCGTCCGGCCAGCGGCATGTCGGTCACCGTGCGGCTGTCGATGAACTGGCCGACGGTGGCGTCGGAGGTCTGCAACAGTGGCGCCTCCGAGCGGACGGTCATGGTTTCGGTCACCGGGCCCAGCTCCAGGGCGATGTTCAGTTCCAGGATCTGCGAGGTCTCGATCAGGATGCCCGGGCGCTCGTAGCGCTTGAAGCCCTGCATGGTGGCCGAGATCTTGTAGCGGCCGGGAGAGAGAAACGGCAGCACGTACAGGCCCACGTCGTTGGACTGGGCCTTGGTCTGTACCCCGGTGCCCTCGTTGATGGCGACCACCTGGGCGCGGGGAATCACGGCTCCGCCCGGATCGGTCACCAGCCCGCTGATGCGGCCTTGCGAAGTCTGCGCCTGCACGAAACACGGCAGCAGCGCCAAAGACACGACGGTGAGTTTCAGATGGCGGATCATTCCCTATCCTCCCGAAGTAGCGATCTTGTCGGAGCTTAACACGATCCGGCCGGCGGCGTGCTACAATCACTCCGGTGTCCGCGCTGGAACCCAAGCAGAGTTATTCGCGCGACGAAGTGCGCCGGGCTTTCAAGCTCAGCCATCAGCAGTTAAGGAGCTGGGAAAAGCAGCGCCTCCTGCCGGCCGCGGAGGTCTACGGCTTCTCCGACCTGGTGGCGCTGCGCACGCTGCTCCGCTTGCGCGAGCGCAGGGTTCCGCCGGCGCGCATCCGGGACGCCGTCCGCAGCCTGCGCCGCCGGCTGGGCGACAGCACCGACCCGCTGCGCGACCTCAGGATCTTCGTCGACGGCCGGCGCGTGGTGGTGCAACTGGACGACCGCCGCATGGAGCCGGTTTCCGGACAACTGCTGCTGGACTTCGACGAGGGCGAGATCAACCGCCTGCTGGCCTTCCCCGGCAAGCGGACCGAAGAGTCCACCCGGCTCGCGGCCGAAAAGCAGCGTCTGGAGGCCGAGCATTGGTTCCAGGAGGGTCTCGAACGGGAACGCACCGGAGCGCCGCTGGAGCGCATCCTGGAAGCCTACCAGAAAGCGGTGGAGCTGGACCCCCAGGGCGCCGGCGCGTGGGTCAATCTCGGCACCGTGCAGTTCAACGCCCGCGCCTGGGACCAGGCCGAACAGTGCTATCGCAAGGCGCTGGAGGCCGACCCGAAGTACGCCCTGGCGCACTTCAACCTGGGCAACCTTTGCGACGAGCGCAACGACCACGAGCAGGCGCTGGTCCACTATCGCGCCGCGCTCGGCATCAATCCCAGTTACAGCGACGCGCACTACAACCTGGCCCTGCTCTACCAGAGCTCCGGCGAAACCATGAGCGCCGTGCGCCACTGGAAGGCCTACCTGAAGCTGGACCCGGCCAGCACCTGGGCGGTCATCGCGCGGCGCGAACTCGACAAGCTCCGCCGCGCACTCCTGGCGGCTTCCGGATCTGTATAATCTGAGCGGGGAGCAATCGTCATGTCCGCTCATGCAAAGACCCGCGACCTTTCCCGGTTTCTGCTTGCCGTGCTTTCGGCAATGCCGCTTGCAGCCCAAACCCAGTTCGCCTCGGTCCGCGGCATCGTGCAGGACTCGTCCGGCGCCGTTGTTCCCAACGCCGCCCTGACCCTGACCCACATCGAACAGAACCGTCCGTGGACCACCCGCTCGAATGAAGCCGGCGCCTACGTCTTCATGCAGATCCCGCCCGGCAGCTACAAACTCGAGGTCGAAGCCCAGGGCTTCAAGAAGTTCGCCCGCGAAGGCATGACCCTGCAAGTTGCGCAGATCGTCGAGCTGAACGTCGCCATGGAACTCGGCGCCCTGACTGAGACCATCCAGGTCGCGGCCGAGACGCCGCTGCTGGAAACCGCCAGTTCGACGCTCGGCGAGGTGGTCAACTCCATGACCAGCGAAAACCTCCCGTTGAACGGCCGCAACGTCCTGCAACTGGTGGCCCTCACCCCGGGCATCAACGCCAACACCGGCTTCTACAACAGCGGCTCGGGCGGCGGCAGCATTAACGCGGTGGGCTTCTCCGCCAACGGCGGCCGCAACGTCGCGACCGCGGTTATGCTGGACGGCTCGCCGCAGGAGGTGATGGGCTACAACCAGCCCGCCTACGTTCCTTCGCCCGACGCGTTGCAGGAGTTCAAGGTGCAGACCAACTCCATGTCCGCCGAGTACGGCCGCACCAGCGGCGCCGTGATCAACATGGTGCACCGCTCCGGCGGCAGCCAGTTTCACGGCGTCCTGTACGAGTTCCTGCGCAACAATGCCTTCGACGCCAACGGCTTCTTCAACAACCTGAACGGCCGCAAGAAGGCCGCCTTCCGCTTCAACCAGTTCGGCTTTACCGCCGGCGGGCCGCTCACCCCATCGCGACAGACCACCTTCTTCTTCGTCAACTACGAGGGCATCCGGCAGGTCAACCCCGGCAGCGCCACCTACACCGTCCCCACGCCTCAGATGCGCCAGGGCGATTTTTCGCAGATCAACGGAATCGTATACGACCCCGCCACCATCAACGCCTCCGGCGAACGACAGCCCTTCGTGGCCAATCGCGTTCCCTCCGCCCGCTTCGACAAGGTGGGCGCCAAGTTCATATCCTTCTACCCCCTCCCCAACCGCGACGGCGTCATCAACAACTTCTACTCCCAGGCCGGCAGCAATTCCGCGCGCAACAACGTTTCCTTTAAGATCGACCGGCGCATCTCCGAACGCCAGAACCTGTTCGGCCGCTTCTCGTGGGAGAACGCCACCACCAACCAGGCCCAGCACTACGGCAACGCCGCCACCCCGACACCCGGTTTCACGGGCGCGCGCAATCGCAGCGGCACCATTGACGACGCCTGGGTGGTGGCGGGCTGGGTATTGCACGGCAACTACGGCTACTCCTACCACTCCAACCCGCGCGGCCCGCTGAGCAACACTGTCACTTCCACGGATCTCGGTTTTCCGGCCGCAGTCCAGGCCGCGGCCCAGTTCCCCATCTTCCCCACCGTTTCCGTCGCCGGCTACAGCCAGCTCGGCCCCGAGTCCAGCTACATCATCGGCAACAAGTTCGAAACCCATACCTGGAGCGGGGACGCCTCCCGGCTCGTCGGCACGCACACGGTCAAGTTTGGCGGCACCTACCGGCTGAACCGGGCTTCCAACTTTCGGCCCAACAACCCCAACGGCAATTACACCTTCAACGACGGCTTCACCCGCCGCATCTTCAACCGTGTCGGCGGAGGCGACGCCGTCGCCACGACGCTGATGGGACTGGCCAGCGGCGGCCAGATGCGTTCGGAGCCGGTCCTCGGTCTTCAGGTGAAATACGCGGCCTTTTATGTGCAGGACGACTGGCGCCTCAACGACCGCCTCACCCTGAATCTCGGTCTGCGCTGGGACGCCGACTTCCCCCAGACCGAGCGTTTCGACCGCGCGTCCTGGTTCGACCTGAACGCCCAACTCCCCCTGAAAGTCCCCGGCATGGGCCCGCTAACCGGCGGCCTGGTCTTTGCCGGGTCCCGCACGCCCGGCGCGCCCCGCGGCATCAAGGATCTGGACAAGAACAACTTCGCGCCGCGCCTTGGCTTGGCCTGCAAGCTTACCAACCGGCTGGTGGCCCGTGCTGGCGCCGGCGTGTTTTACAATCCCACCACCGGCTTCGGTCCCAACGCCACCAACGCCGGCGCTCTGGGCTTCAACGCCATCACTCCCTTCGCCAGCAGCATCGACGGCGGGCGCACGCCCTACGCTACTCTCAGCAACCCGTTCCCCGACGGCATCATCCCTCCGGAGAACGGGCAGAACGGCTTGCTGACATTCGTCGGGCAGGGCGTCAACGGCAATTTCCGCTACGACCGCGTGCCCTACTCGGTGCAATGGAACTTCGACCTGCAGTACGAGCTTCCCGAGAGCATGTTGCTGGATTTGGCGTACGCCGGCAGCAGCGGCGTCAAGCTCCAGGCCAACAGCCAGCTCAACCAGATTCCCGACTCTGCCCTGGCCCTCGGCGACGCTTTGAACGCCGTTGTCGCGAACCCCTTTCTGGGCGTCCTTCCGGCAGCCACCAACCTCGGGCGTGCCACCACTACCCGCGCTCAGCTCCTGCGCCCTTACCCCTGGCTCACCGGACTGACCCAGCAATGGGGCGCCCAGGCGCACTCCAGCTATCATGCGCTGCAAACCAAGTTCCGCAAGCGCTACGCCCACGGGCTGCAATTCCTGCTGGCCTATACCTGGTCGAAGATGATTGACGACGTCTCCTCGGTGGCCGGCTTCCTGGGCGACCAGAACCCCGGCTACACCAACAACAACCGCCGCGACCTGGACCGCTCGCTCTCCGGCTCCCACCTCCCGCACAATCTGGTATTCAATTACCAGTGGGAGTTGCCCTTCGGGAAGGGACGAGCCTGGCTCAACCGGGGCGGCTTGGTGAACCACGCCCTGGGCGGCTGGATCGTAAACGGCATTACCAGTATCCAGTCCGGAACCTCTATCTCCATCGACTCCCGCACCAACACCACCGGCTCCCAGGGCGGCGGCCAGCGGCCCAACTCCACCGGCATCTCCAGCGCGACGCCCGGCGCGATCAAGGACCGCATCAACGGCTGGTTCAACCCGGCCGCTTTCGTCGATGCCCCGCCTTACACGTTCGGGAACGTGGGCCGCTTTCTTCCCGACAATTTCGGTCCCGCTTCGCAGAACTGGGACGTTTCAATTCTGAAGACCTTTCCCGTCACCGAGCGCTTCCGCCTCCAGTTCCGCGCCGAGCTGTTCAATGCCTTCAATATCGTGAACTTCCGGAACCCCGCGGGCACAACCTTCGGCCAGCCCGATTTTGGCAGCATCACCGGCACCGACTCCGCCCGCGTCATTCAGTTCGGGCTGAAACTGTCCTATTGACCTATGACTCGCCGGAACTTCCTCGCCACTGCCGCGGCGGTCTCGCGGGCGCAACCCCCGAGGCCGCCCAACATCGTCTTCATCTACGCCGACGACCTCGACTTCGACGAGATCGGCTGTTACGACATCGACCGCTTCCCCTGCACCACCGGGGCCGTCCGGACCGGCCGCTATGCGGGCGGCAAGACCAACCGCGCCTTTTCCGATCCCCGCATGCTGATGCCCAACATCGACCGGCTCAGCCGGGAAGGCGTGACCTTCTCGCGGTTCTACGTCACTACGTCGATCTGCACTCCCAGCCGTTATTCGACGCTCACCGGTCAGTACGCCAGCCGCAGCCCGGAGTTCTGCCGCAAGCGCCCGCCCGGAACGCAGCCCGCCATCCGCTGGGACACCGAACTCGGCTCCGGCCAGGAGAACGTGGCCCGGGCGCTCAAGCGGGCCGGCTACTCTGCTGGCATGGTCGGCAAGTGGCACTGCGGCATGGAGAAGGGGTACGCCGTCCGCGGCATCGCGCCGGACGCCGATCCCTTCGACGCAGCCGTGAACCGGCAGATCGCCGGCTTCTACGCCGAAGGCGCCCGCCACGTGCGCGAGCGCGCCGGCTGGGACTACGCCGAAAGCCTGTACTTCAACAACAAGGAGTCGCTCGGCCTGCCCAAGGCGATGCAGGTCCACAACCTGGACTGGATCGCCGAAGGCGCGTTGCGCTTCATCCGCCAGAAGCGCGGCAACCCGTACTTCCTCTACCTCCCCATCACCGTCCCGCACGCGCAGTACGCGGCCGCCTGGCTGCGCGATAATCCTCGCTTCACACCCGCCGGCGTGCTGGATCGGGCGCCTTCCGTCCTGCCGCCGCGCGAAGACATCTTCCGCCGCCTGAAGAAAGCCGGCATCGACGAGCGCAACGCCGCCGGAACCTGGATCGACGACATGGTGGGCGCCGTTCTGAATGCCGTCGACGAAACCGGCGACGCCGCCAACACCCTGGTGATTTTTTCGAGCGACCATCAGAGCCGCGGCAAGGACACCTGCTTTGAATCCTCGCGCGTGCCCTTCGTCGCGCGCTGGCCGCGCGGCATTTCCGCGGGCTCAAAGGTGGATGCGCTCGCCGCCAACATCGACCTCCTGCCGACTTTCCTGGAACTGGCCGGCGGGAGCGCCGCCGCTCCCGTGGACGGCGTGAGTTTCGCTTCGCTGCTGCGCGGCGGGACCAAGCCGGCCGACTGGCGCGAGAGTCTGCTGCTGGAAACTTCGAACATTCGCGCGGCGGTCGGTGAGGACTGGAAATACATCGCCAACCGTCCGCCGGCCGAAGTCTGGGCCAAGATCGAAGAGGACGCCGCCGAGGCACTGCGCACGGGCCGCAAGCGCTTGGTGGCCCTGGACGGAATGCGCAACCCGCACCCCGGCCACATGACCGAGGGCATCCGCTACAGCGCCCTGGCCGACTTCCCGCACTACTTCGACCGCGACCAGCTTTACCACCTCGGCGCCGACGTCTTCGAACAGGACAACCTGGCCGGCGACCCGTCCTCCAGGCGCGCGCTGGACGAAATGCAGGATCGGCTGCGCGCCCTGCTGCGGCCGCTGCCGCACACCTTCGCGGAGTTCAAACAGAGCTGAACCCGCTCTAGTATCCTGAAGGTTCGGGAGACACCCATTGAGCCGTATTTCTTTAGCTTTCCGCAGTTTCTTCGGGATCCTTTCGAGCGGTGCGCTGCCCGCGGGCGCGGCCTCCGCGCTGGGCCTGGCGCCCAAGCTCAAGGCCGCGCCGCGCCCGGCCGAACCCGCCCGCCAAGCCACCGCGGCCGACGGCGCGCTGCAATTGCTCGGCATCCTGCAAGGCGAAGCCCGCCTGATAGACTTCCTGATGGAGGACATCTCCGCTTACTCCGACGACCAGGTGGGAGCGGCCGTGCGCAACCTGCACGAGCAATGCCGGCAGGCGCTGGACCGCCACCTGAAACTTGTGCCGGTGATCGACGGCGTCGAAGGCACGCCCGCGCGCCTGGACCTGGCCGGCCCGCGGGCCCAGGCCCCCGGCGCGGTGCGCTTTTTGGGCAAGGTCCCGCCCGATGGCAAAGCCGCCGGCGGCACCCTCCGCCACAAGGGCTGGCGCGCCGAACGCGTCACCCTGCCGCCATTGTCAGCCAAGGGAGAGGCGAGCCTCATCGCCCCGGCGGAGATTGAAATCGAGTAGCGCGGCCCGGTGCCGATGTCAGCTTTTCACCGGAGTCGCGCCGCCGCGCCAGCGGTCCAGCACGCCTTCGACGGCATCGTGGACGGCATGCCGGGCATCGATGCGGTCGTAGCCGGTCATCATCAGCTCGTCGTATCGGGTGTGCCTGTGCCGGATGGCGGCGATGACGGCGGCGGTCAGCGCCCCCTCATCCAGCGCGCGTCCCGCGGCCGTCCGCCCCACCCGGCCGCTGCCGCGAAGCGCGGTGTGCGCGGCGATGGCCAGGGCTTCGGCGGGCGGGCAGCCGGGGAAGAAACCCCGGATGGCATCCGTCATGTGCGCGACGAGGTCGCGGTCTTGTGCGCAGCGGCGTTCCACGCCGCGCACGCGCCGGGCGGCCCGCGCATCGGCGTCCACCCGGCACTCCTTCTCGGCACATTGTAGCGCGGCCTCCTCCACCAGAATTCCCTGCCGCTCATAGCGTCCACGCGACCGGCTGAAGCGTACCACGACCGCCGACAACCCGCTGTACTTCCTGGCCCTCCGGCTCAGGGCGGCATCGCCCCGTTCGAGATAAACCAGATGATCCAGATCGGCGCAGCCCAGGCACACGGGCCGCCCGCTTTCCATGACCAGGAAATTCCCGCGCATCAGCTCCTCGCTGCATTCGGCGCAGCGGGAATCGCGCAGGATGGAGAAAACGACAAGGTCATTTCCCGAATTCACGAAACGCCTCCAGACTCCACTCGCCCTCCGGCGCCGATGACCGGCGCCGCAAGATGTAGAGGTTGCCGTCGTCCGCCCGCACTTTGAAGTACGTGTCGTCCGGCCCGTACCACCGGTCCAGGATATCCTCCACCTGGTAATCCGTGCTGCCCAGCCGAAAGCGCACCGGTCGCTCGTCGCCCTTGTATCCGGAGTAACAGAACACCTCGACGTTCATCGGCAGCCCGTTCGCTACTTTGGCACAACTGCCCGCCACGCCGGCGAGATGTTCTGTGCTGGGCGGGCACGAGCAGATCTTCATCCCGCGCGTTCGGACGCCTCCCCGGAGTCGCGATAGACCTCCTCGCGAATGATTCGCTCGGTGGCTTGGTTCAAATACTCGTCGAGCGCCTGTTTGAGTTCGAGGTACTCCGGCCAGAGTGTCTGGTTGATGAATGACCTGGGCGCACGCACCATCACCGTGGTGTATCGCTGCCGCCGGTAGCGGTAAGGCTCCAGACCGTAGCGGCGGCACAAGGCCGTGAACAGCCGCCGCTGCCAGCGATCGGGCAGCTTGACCTGTGTCTCCACCGGCGGCTCCGGCAGGGCGGCCAGGGATTCCTTCAGCCGCCCGATCGCGGCGGCCGCCGCACTGCGCTCGCCGGCCGTGGTGGCGCCTTCAAAGAGGACGGAGATCTTGCGCAGTTTCTCGCGGAGTCGCTGTTCGTCGGTCA
>JACQZT010000074.1 GCA_016213755.1 Acidobacteriota bacterium
CGCTCGACGACGATGGCGTCCGAAGGCACGCCGCGGCCCAACAGGTACGCCCGCCCCACTTCGCTTTCCGTGTAGTCCGGATCGCCGCCCGAACCTCCGGTGGTGAGAATGCGCGGCGCCAAGCCCCGCCGGTAGAGATCGTAAGCGTGGTCCAGCCGCCCGCGCAACACGGGCGAAGGCCGCCCGCGGTATTCCGCCGCGCCGAGCACGACGATCACATCCGCTGGACGGGCTTCGTCCAGGCTCGACTGGCGCGCAATCTCGCGCGCGGCGGCGCCCAGGCTCACCGCCAGGGCTGCCGCCACAATGCCACCGCCAATGCAGGCCAGCCGCTTCATCGCCCTCCGTTGGGCAGTTCCTTTTCAGTCTACACTTGAGTGGACGGGAGGTGGCGCGAGGCGCGCGGCATGGTGCTGACCAGTCCCAAGAACCCTTTGCTCAAAGAAGTCCACAAGGCTATCGCCCGCGGCGCCCTGACCGGCGACGGCTGGGCGGTGGCGGAGAGCTTTCACCTGCTGGAAGAAGCCCTGCGCAGCGATTGCCCGGTGCGCACCGTGCTGGCCGCCGAAAGCGTGCGCACGGCGGTGGAGACGCACGTGCGGCGCCTGCCGGGCGTGCGCGTGCTGGTTCTGGCCGACGAGCTTTTCGCGCGGCTGGCCAGCACCGAGGCCAGCCAGGGCGTGATCGCGCTGGTCCGTCCGCCCGCCTGGAAGCTGGAGCAACTGTTCCGCGGCCGCTCGCTGGTGGTGGTGCTCGACGGCATCCAGGATCCTGGCAACGCGGGCGCCATCCTGCGCGTGGCCGAGGCCTTTGGCGCCACCGGGGCGCTGTTCCTGAAGGGGTCGGTCAATCCGCACAACCCCAAAGCCATGCGCGCCTCCGCCGGCAGCGTTTTCCGTCTGCCCTTAGTCACCGGACTGGACGGCGAGCTGGCGCGGGCGGCGCTCGAACAGCAGCGCCTGGACGTTTACGCGGCCATGCCCGCCGCGCGCCGCAACCTGGCCGACGCCGACCTGACGCGCAAGTGCGCCATCGTCATCGGAGGCGAAGGCCGCGGCATCAGCGAGAAACTGCGCGCCGGCGCCCTGGACCTGCGCATCCCCACCGCCGGCGTCGAGTCCCTCAACGCCTCGGTGGCCGCCGGGGTGATCCTGTACGAGGCGCACCGACAGAGGGCTTTGCGCGCATGAGCCTGTTCGACCTCACTCCGCCCGAGGAAGCCGCCGGCCGCGGCCGCCCGCTGGCCGAACGCATGCGGCCCGAACGGCTCGAGGATTTCGTCGGGCAGGAGCACATCCTGGGCCCCGGCAAGCCGCTGCGCGCGCAGATCGAGCGGGACGAGCTGTCGTCGCTCATCCTGTGGGGGCCGCCGGGCGTCGGCAAGACCACGCTGGCACGCCTCGTCGCGCGGCAGACCCGCTCGGACTTCGTGCCCTTCAGCGCCGTGCTCAGCGGCATCAAGGAAATCAAGACCGTGATGGTGGAGGCCGAACGCAACCGCCGCCTGGGCCGGCGCACGGTGCTGTTCATCGACGAGATTCACCGCTTCAACAAGGCTCAGCAGGACGCCTTCCTGCCCTACGTCGAGCGTGGCGACATCGTGCTGATCGGTGCCACCACGGAGAACCCTTCCTTCGAGGTTATCTCGGCGCTGCTGTCGCGCGCCAAGGTCCACGCGCTGCGGCCGCTCACGCCCGCCGAGATCGTCACCCTGCTGCGGCGGGGCCTGGACGATCTCAACCTGCGCGCGGGCGACGGTCTGCTCGAACAGATCGCCGTCTATGCCAACGGCGACGCGCGCGCCGCCTACAACGTCCTGGAGCTGGCCGCGGCGGCATCGCCCGCCGGCGGCGAGATTTCCGCGCAGACGGTGGAGGACTCCATCCAGCGCAAGCTGCTGCTCTACGACAAGTCCGGCGAGGAGCACTTCAACCTGATCTCGGCGCTGCACAAGTCGGTGCGCTCTTCCGACGTCGACGCGGCCCTGTACTGGCTGGCGCGCATGCTCGAAGCGGGCGAGGACCGCCTGTACCTGGCCCGGCGCCTCGTGCGCATGGCCGTCGAGGACATCGGCCTGGCCGATCCGCGGGCCCTCGAACAGGCCATCGCGGCCATGCAAGCGGTGCATTTCCTGGGCATTCCCGAAGGCGACCAGGCGCTGGCGCAGGCGGCGATTTATCTTTCCATCGCCCCCAAGTCGGACGCCGCCTACCAAGCCCTCAACCAGACCCTGGACGTGGTGCGCAACTCCACCGCCGAGCCCGTGCCCATGCAGTTGCGCAACGCCCCCACCCGGCCCATGAAACAGTGGGGCTACGGCGAGGGCTACCAGCACGCGCACCAGTTCGAGGACGCGGTCACCGGCATGCAGTGCCTGCCCGACTCGCTCGCGGGCCGGCAGTTTTACCACCCCACCACCCGCGGCGTCGAGCAGCGCATTTCCGAGCGGCTGGAAGAAATCCGCAAGCGCCGCGGGAGCGGGCCGGCTTCTTCCTCGTAATCGGTCCGCCCCACCTACCAGGTCAGTTGCGCGGTCAGGTTCATGATGGGCATGCCGCCCCAGTTGGCCGTGCGCTGGTCCGAACTGATCTTGCCGAAGGTCCTTGGATTCTGCAAATCCACCGTGGTAGTGGGCGAATCGAAGTTGAAGGTCTTCAGCACGTTGTTGAAGTCCCAGCGCACCTGGAAGTTGAACCGCTCGGTGAGCTTGAAGTTCTTCTTGGCCGAGGTGGTCGACCAGACCAGGGGCAGGCCGGTGACGATGTTGCGGCCGGAATTGCCAACGCTGAAGGCATCGGGATAGGAGAAAGCGCCGATGTCGATGACGGCGTTGGCATTGTTGGTGTTGAAACGGTCCGGGCCGACGTCGCGCCAGTTGCCGCGGAGGGCCGGCTTGCCGGAGACGTTGGCGCGGCGCGAGCCGGCGAAGGTCGGGTAGTAATTGTAGGGGCTGTTGGAGAAGCCGAAGGTGAGCGGGTTGCCGCTTTCGAGCGACTGGACCCAGGCGATCTCCCAGCCTCCCAGCACGTAATTCATCACGCCGCCGCGGTTCAGGAAGCGGCGGCCCTTCCCTATCGGCAGCTCGTAGGTGACGTGGCCCGAGTAGCGATGGTTGCGGTCGTAGCCGGCGCGGGCCTTCTCGAGGCCGCGGCTCTGGATGGGCGCCACGCCGCCGCCGGCGTTGTCGTCATCCTGGCTGGTGATGGCCTTCGAGTAGGTGTAGAAAGTAATGAAGGTCAGCCCCGAGGAATAGCGCTTCTCGAGCTTGACGGTCCCCGAGTGGTAGGTCGAGTGCCCGAAGTTGGAGCGGAAGCGGACGCTGCCGAATTGCGGGTAAGGGCGGTAGTTCTGGGAAGCGGCAAAGACCCTGCTGCGCAGGGCCGGGTCGCTGGCGGCGTAATCGATGGGGAAGGTGTTCAATTCCCAGCGCTCGATCAGCCCGATGGCGGCCGAGCCCTGGTAGGCGAATTCCACCAGGTAGTGCGGGTCGATCTCGTACTGCACGCTGGTGTTCCAGTTGAGCACGTAGGCGTTGCGCAGGCTGGGGTCCCACCACTCGGCGCCGCGGGAGCCGTAGTTGGTGCCCTGGTACGGCGAGGTTCCGTTGGCCCGGATGGTGTAGGGAATGCTGGGCGGGCCGGCGCTGATCCGGAAGATGGGACGCGGGTCTCCGGGCGGGCTTTGCAAGTTGGCCAGCGCGGTGTACTCCTCGAACTGCCCGCGGTCGGAGGGGAACTTTACGTCCACGGTGTTCACGGCCAGGCCGCCGCGGAAGACCCACTTCTTCAAAGGGTGCCAGGCGAGGCCCAGGCGCGGCTGGAAATTGTTGTTGTCGCGCTGGTTGAGCGGCGAGTTCAGATGCACGAAAGCGCCTTTGGCGCCCTTTAGGACGTCGTCGGTAGCGTTCGGGTCCCAGTTCGTCATCAGGCCGTACTTGGTGTTGAAGGGGCTCTCGCTGGAGTAGCGCAGGCCCAGGTTGAGGGTCAGTGTGGGCGAGAATTTCCAGTCGTCCTGGAAGTAGAAGCTGTGAATCGAGGAGCGCGGCAGCCAGCTTGTGAGTTCAGCCTCGAAACTGGCCTGCGAGACGTAGCCCAGCAGGAAACCGGCGAAAAGGTTGCCCGTGCGGGGCATGCTGTTGCCGGTGGGCTGCAAACCGGCGGTGGTTCCGCCGAAGTTGAAATTGCCGCTGGGATAGCTGGTGGAGGTGGAGTTGATGCGGAAGCGCAGCAGCTCGTAGCCCATCTTGAAGGCGTGCGTGCCGACGATCTTGGTCAGGTCGTCGCGGAACGAGAGGGTCTCGCCGATTCGGCGGTTGGGACCGCTGACGGTCAGTCCGTACAGATTGAACCGGGGCATGAGGTCCTGGGGCACGGTGGGGATGCCCAGCTTTTGCGGCCAGCCTTGGCCGTAGGAGGGCACTCTCTTGTCGTACCGGTTGCGGAAGTAGCCGAAGCGGGCGTCGTTGATGGTGCTGGGGTTGACGACCCAGGTCGCGCCGGTGGAGTAGTTTTGCGCGGTGTAGGGCGTCAGGTTGCCCTGGTCGCCGTCGAACTCCCGCACACGGATGATCGAGGGCCGGCCGATGCCATTGCGGTGGTTGTAGGTGTAGCTTCCGTAAATCTTGAAGTTGGGGTTGAACTGGTGGTCTAACCGCCCGTTGTAATCCTCGAAGAAGGTGCGCGACTTCTCGTCGTAGAGCAGGTTGTTCACGGGACCGTCGGCGTTGAAACTGCCGGTCACGTTGGGCAGGTTCCAAGGGTCGAAGCCCAGGATCTTTTGGGCCACCGGGTCGAACCGGCTGAGAGGGATCTGGCGGGTGGGGAACGGATCGCGGGCCCAGGTGCCGTCGGGAAGCTGGCGGGTGGTGGTGGGGTCGTACAGGGGGTTCCCCAGGCCCGCGAAACTGAAGTCTCCCTGCTTCATCTCCTGGGAAGGCGTGGTGGCGTAGAACTGGTTGACTTTCTTCTCGATCAGCTTCTGATACCCGACGAACCAGAAGCTCTTGTTGCGGCCGTTGTACAGCCCCGGAATGACAATGGGGCCGCCGCCGTTGGCGTCCGGCAGCATGAACCAGGAGTCCTGCGGCACGCAGCCCTGGTCGGCCTGGCTGGTCTTGCAGCGGTCGAAGAAGCGCCTGTGGGTCATGCTGCGGGTGCGTCCGTAATCGGCCGCCAGGCCGTGGAAGCTGTTGGTGCCGGTCTTCTTAACCACGCTCATGATCCCGCCGGCCGAATGGCCGTATTCGGCGGGCAGGGCCGTGGTGAGCACCTTCACCTCCTCGAGCGAGTTCTGCACCGAGATGATGTTTTGGGTGCCGCTCTCCTGGTCCTGGGCGTTGACGCCGTCCTCGAAATAGCCGATGGAACTGGCGCGCTGGCCGGCGACGTGATAGCCGCCCAGGTTGCCGCCCCAGGCGTAGCCGCCCTGGGTCATGCCGGGCGTGAGCTGAAAGGTCGAGTTGGTCCAGCGCTGGTAGATGGGCAGCTTGTACAGGACGTTGCCCTCGACCACGGTTCCGGTGGCCGAGGTCTCGGTTTCGAGCAGCGGCGCCCGACCGGTGATTTCCACTTGTTCACTGAGTGCGCCGACTTCCAGGACGGCGTCCAGGGGCAAGGTGTCGCCCCCGCGCAGGTCGATGCTCTCGCGGACAATCGTCTTGAAGCCGGCGGCCTGAAACGTGACCCGATACTGCCCCGGCTGGAGCGACTGGGCGCGGAACAGACCCTGCTCGTTGGTTTGGGCCGTAAACCGGAAATTGGTGGCCGTGTTGACAACGGTTACCTGGACTCCGGGCACGACGGCTCCGGTGGGATCGGTGACTCGGCCAGTGACGGTGGAGGTACCGATCTGGGCCAAAACCGGCGAGACCAGCAGCAGCGAGACGAGCAGCCCTACCCAAACGGGATGCTTTGAAAACATGGTTCACCCCTCACAGTTCAGTATTAGACGACTAAGCCCGTACCCAGTTATGAAAGCGATCCAGTCGGAAGTATATATCGGATCGGGTATAGGATCAAGAACATGGAACAAGCAGCAGACATGAATCGCCGCAGAGCACTGACGCGAATGGGAGCGCTGGCTTGGGCCGGACAGGAAGGTCCGCCCGCCGACGGCGTGCGCGATCTGAAACCGGCCGCCGCCGACAGCGGCTCGCTGTTTGCGGATCTCGAGCGGCTGGCGAGCCGCAACCGTTACACGCACTCGTTTCTGGAGTCACGGTTCCGTTCGGTCGACGCCTGGCGGAAGGCAGGCCGCGCGGTCGCGCTGGAGGCGCTGGGGCCGCGGCCGGAACCGGTCGACCCGCGTCCGGAAGTGGCGGACCGCCGCGATCTGGGCGAGTTCGTG
The DNA here is from genome assembly GCA_016213755.1 of Acidobacteriota bacterium. Taxonomy (GTDB): domain Bacteria; phylum Acidobacteriota; class Terriglobia; order Bryobacterales; family Bryobacteraceae; genus JACQZT01. The sequence goes on from JACQZT010000074.1 coordinate 6,346, forward strand.
CGCGAGAAGGTGTACTTCTCGACCACTCCCGATTTTCGCGTTCCGGCGTACGTGCACATTCCGAAGAGACGGCCCAGGCGGGCGCCGGCGATTGTGGATCTGCACTCGCACGGGGGAATGTTCCTCTTCGGCAAAGAGAAGGTCATCGACTTCGGCCGCAACCACCCGGTGATGACGGGCTACCACAAGGTGAACTACGGCGGACGTCCCACGGCCACCGAACTGGTGCGGCGCGGGTACGTGGTCATCACCATCGACGCGTTTCCGTTCGGCGAGCGGCGGCTGGTCATGGACGACGACCTGAAGCTGGGCTGGGAGCGCGCCAACTACTCGGCCGAGGACGTGAAGCGGCTGAACGACCGCTGCCGCGGGAAGGAGTCCACGCTGGTCAAGTCGCTGACCTATGCCGGCCTGACCTGGCCCGGCATCACCACCTGGGACGACATGCGCACGGTGGATTACCTCATCACCCGGCCGGAAGTGGACCCCGAGCGCATCGGCTGCGTGGGCGTCTCGTTCGGCGGCTACCGCTCGCTGCTGCTGGCGGGTCTGGACGAGCGCATTCGCGCGGCCTCGGTGGTGGGCTTCATGTCGACCGTGAAGCCCATGATCCGCCGCCACATCGACACCCACTCGTTCGTGCATTTCGTGCCCGCGCTGCACCGCTATCTCGATCTGCCCGACGTGGTGGCGCTGCGCGCGCCCAAGCCGCTGATGGTCCAGCAGTGCCGGCAGGACGGGTTGTTTCCGCCGGCCGGTATGCGGGAGGCGGCCGGCAAGATCGCCGCCATCTACGCCAAAGCGGGCGCCCGGGAGCAGTTCACCGCGCGCTTCTACGACGTCCCGCACATCTTCAACGTCCCCATGCAGGAGGACGCGTTCGAGTGGTTCGACAAGCGCCTGAAGGACGGTGATATGCTGATGTCGGCCGGACGGTAACAAAACGACCCAACGGGAAATCCGGACCGCCCGGCCGGGGAGTGCGAATGTCCGCGACCATCGTAAGCAATCGGATCCTCTTCACTGCCTCTCTGATCCTGCTTTCCTGCCCTTCCTTACCGCTGCTCGCCCAGGAGACTCGCGGGCAGATTCTCGGGCGGGTGCGCGATCAGTCCGGCGCGGTCGTGGCCGGCGTCACCGTCACCGCCACCAACGCCGGCACGAACATCAAGACCGCCACCAAAACCAACGCCACAGGCGACTACGTGCTGCCGTTCCTGAACCCGGGCGTGTATGGCGTCACCGCCGAACAGACAGGCTTCAAAACGTTCATCCAGGACCAGGTCCAGGTGCGGGTCAGTGACATGATCACCCTGAACATCAACCTGGAACTCGGGATGCAGACCCAGAGCGTCCGCGTGACCGCCGAAGCGCCGATGATCGAGTCCGCGAACGCGTCCCTGGGCCAGGTGATCGATCATCAGCGCGTCACCATGCTGCCGCTCAAAGACGGCGCCGCGCTCATGCTGGCCAATCTCTCGCCGGGCGTGCTGAATTTCTCCGACGGAGGCTGGACGCGGCCCTATGACGATGCGTCCATCTCGCGCGTGGCGGTCAATGGTTCGCGCGGAACCGACAACGAGTACACGCTCGACGGAGCGTCGAACAGTTCCCGCAGCGTGGTGGCCTACGTGCCTCCTCCGGACGTGATCCAGGAGTTCAAGATCCAGACCGCCGGCTTCGACGCCAGCCTCGGCAACTCTTCCGGCGCGACCATCAATCTCAGCCTGAAATCCGGCACCAACGATCTGCACGGCTCGTTCTACTACTTCATCCAGAACCCGATCCTGAACGCCAACAAGTTCTTCTCGAACAAAGCGGGCCTTTCCAAGGCCGTGATCCGCGAAAACCGCTGGGGGCTGCACGCCACCGGCCCGGTCACCGTGCCCGGACTCTACAAGGGCCGCGACCGGACTTTCTGGATGTACGGCTACGAAGGTATTCACGAAGTGGACCCGCGCGGCACGCTCACCGCCACCGTGCCCGCTCCGGCGCAGCGGCAGGGCGATTTCTCCGGCCTGCTGGCGCTCGGGTCGCGCTACCAGATTTACGATCCCTTCTCGACCACGCCCGCGGCCAGCGGCCGTTTCGCCCGCACTCCCATTCCCGGCAACATCCTGCCCAAGGACCGCATCAACCCGACCGCGCAAACCATCATGGGCTACTATGACAGCCCCCGGCAGCCCGGCACCAGCGACGGCCAGAACAACTGGGCCGATCCGCAGACCGAATGGGATCACTATTTCAGCCACATCTTCCGAATCGATCACAACCTGAGCGCGGCCCACCGGATCTACTTCCGCGGCGATGTCAGCCACCGGTTGCAGCAGTTGCCGGAGCGGTTCAACCTGGCCGTCGGATCGTTCTACTGGCTGAAGAATCACGGCCTCGCGTTCGATCATGTCTGGACCGCGGGCCCGCAGTTCCTGATCAACACCCGCTACAGTTACACGCGCAACACGCGCGGCACCACCTCCCGATCGCTGGGAATGGATCTGAGCAAGCTGAACTTCTCCCCCGCTTTCCTGGGCCAGCTCAAGCAGTTCGATCCGCGCTCGATCACCTTTCCCGCCATCGCCATCACCGGATACAGCAGCCTGGGCACCAGCGGGCTGAGCGCTCGCAGCAACGACGTGCAGGAGGTGGTGAGCAACCTCACTCGCATCATTCAGAACCACACCTTGCGCTTCGGCCTGGATTTCCGCGACTATCGCGAAGGCAACTATTCCCTGGGACAGGGCTCGGGCACCTTCACTTTCGGAAACACCTGGATGCAGGGCCCGCTGGACAACTCCCCGGCGGCGCCGATGGGCCAGGGCCTGGCCAGTTTCCTGCTGGGACTGCCGACCAGCGGCGGAATCGATATCAACGGGTCCTATGCCGCCCGCTCCCAGGCCTGGGCCGGCTATCTCCAGGACGACTGGAAGATCACCTCACGCCTCACTTTGAACCTCGGCCTGCGGTACGAGGTCGCCACGCCCGCCACCGAGCGCTATAACCGCACGGTGCTCGATTTCGACTTCAACGCGGTCAGCCCAATCCAGGCGGCCGCGCAGGCGCGCTACGCGCAGAGCCCGATCAAAGAGGTGCCCGTTTCGGATTTCAAAACGCTCGGCGGCCTGCGCTTTGCGGGGGTCAACGGACTGCCGCGCGGCATCTACCGGATGGACAGAAACAACTTCATGCCGCGGCTCGGCTTCGCCTACCAGCTCAATAACCGGACCGTGCTGCGCGGCGGCGCAGGCGTATTCTTCGGAGTCGTAGGCATCGCCAACCAAGTCGTCAACCAGACGGGCTTCAGCCGCCGCACCGACTTTATCGCCTCGGTGGACAACGGTCAGCACTTCATCGCCAATCTCTCCAATCCGTTCCCCGACGGCAAGTTCGACCTGCCGCAGGGCGCGGGGCTGGGACTGATGACCGAAGTCGGAAGCAGCGTCAGCTTCTTCAACACGACCCCGAAGAGGCCGTACACCCAGCGCTGGCAATTCAGCGTGCAGCGCGAGATGCTCCGCAAGACCGTTCTCGAAATGGGATACATCGGCTCGAAAACCGTGAAGCTGCCGATCTCCAGGCAGTTTGACCCGACCCCGGCGCGATATCTCAGCACGTCGCCGCTGCGCGACCAGGCGACCATCGATTACCTGAGCGCGGCGATTCCCAATCCCTTCTATCCGCTTTTGCCGCGAACATCGCTGTCGGGCGTCAATGCCACCCGGGGCCAGTTGCTCCGGCCGTATCCCCAGTTCACCGGAGTCTCGTCCAGCGTCGAGCAGGGCTACTCGTGGTACCACTCCCTTCAGACCCGCCTCGAACGGCGGTTTGACCGGGGTTTCACGGTCAACGTCTCCTGGACATGGTCGAAGTTGATGGACGGCTCAAGCTACCTGAACGCCACCGACTCCATGCCGGAACGGGTTCCCTCCGACCAGGATCGAACCCACCGCATTACCATCAGCGACATCTACGAGCTGCCCTTCGGCAAAGGAAAGAAGTGGGGCGGCAGCGCGAGCGGCATCGTTCAGAAGGCGATCGGCGGGTGGCAGATCCAGAGCATTTTCCAGGGCCAGAGCGGCGCCGCGCTCGGCTTCGGCAATGCGATCCTCTTCGGCGATCTCAAGCAGATCCCGCTGCCCAACAGCCGGCGCGCGGTCGAGCGGTGGTTCAACGTCGGCGCGGGCTTCGAGCGCGACTCGAACAAGCAACTCGGCTCCAACATCCGAACCATGCCCAGCCGGTTTTCCGGCATCCGCGGCGACGGCATCAACATGTGGGATTATTCGGTCATCAAGCGGACCCGGATCAAGGAGCGGCTGGCCGCCGAGCTCCGCGCCGAATTCTGCAACGCCTTAAACCATCCGCAGTTCTCGGCGCCGAACACCACTCCGACCAGCACCGCGTTCGGAACCGTGACTGCGGAATCGCAATGGCCGCGCACCATCCAGTTCGGCCTGAAGCTCACTTATTGAACCGATAGCGAGGTTGCTTATGTATACATTGCCGCGAACTCTAATCCGGCTGTGCCTGTTGGGCGCGGTGGCGCTGGCACAGGAACCCGGGATCCTCACCCCGCCTCCCGGCCCGAAGCCCAAGATCAACGGCGCGAAAGTGTACGGTGCGCGGCCGGGCCATCCATTCCTGTATACGATCCCGGCCACGGGAACCCGGCCGATGACCTTCTCCACGAAAGGCCTCCCCAAGGGATTGAAGCTCGATGCGCCGAGCGGCCGGATCGCGGGCGCCGTGGCCCGGAAGGGGGACTACGCCGTGACCCTCCGCGCGAAGAACGCCGCGGGCAGCGCCGAACGGAAGTTCAAGATCGTCATCGGCGACACACTGGCCCTGACCCCGCCGATGGGCTGGAGCACTTGGTACAACGCCCGGGTCGCCATTAGCGATGCGATGGTCCGGGCCCAGGCGGACGCCATGGTCTCCTCCGGCCTCGTCCAGCACGGCTACGCATACGTCAACATCGACGACGGCTGGAACATCAAGCCGGGTTCGACCGATCCGGCCATAGGCGGGCCGGCTCGCGACGAGAAGGGGGACCTGCGTCCGAACCAGAACTTCCCCGACATGAAAGGCATGTGCGATTACGTCCACGGCAAGGGTCTCAAAATCGGTATCTATATCGGTCCGGGGCCGCTCACCTGCGCCGGCTTCGAGGCCAGCTACGGGCATGAGGAGCAGGACGCGCGCCAGTTCGCCGCGTGGGGCTTCGATTTCCTGAAGTACGACCTCTGTTCGTATCAGAAGTTGATTAAGGATCCCAAGAACCCCGAGGAGCACAAGAAGCCGTACCGGCTCATGGGCGAAATTCTCCGCAAGCTGGACCGCGATTTCGTTTTCAACCTTTGTCAGTACGGACGGGGCAACGTCTGGGAATGGGGCCGCGAAGTCGGCGGCCACTTCTGGAGGACCGCCGGCGACGTGGGCGGCGGCTGGAACAACGTCGCGCGCTTCGGTTACGGACAGGCGGGGATGGAGAAGTGGGCCGGACCCGGCGGCTGGAACGATCCCGACAACATCAACATCGGCCACATCTTCCAGCGCGGCGCCGGCGGAGGCAAACTGGCCCCGACGACGCTGACGCCCAACGAGCAGTACACCTGGATGAGCCTCTGGAGCCTGATGGCCGCTCCGCTGGTCTTCGGCGGGGACATGACCAAGCTCGACGATTTCACGCTGAACATTCTCACCAACGACGAGGTCATCGACATCGACCAGGACACGCTCGGCAAGCAAGGGGCGCCGGTGTCAAAGACCGGGGACCTGGAAGTGTGGGCCCGAGATCTGGAGGGCGGATCGAAGGCGGTCGGCATGTTCAACCGCGGCGAGCAGGAGGCCGAGATCTCCGCGCGCTGGTCCGATCTGGGCCTCACGGGATCGTACGTCGTGCGCGACGTGTGGCGGCAGAAAGACCTCGGCAAGTTCGAAAACGAATTCAAGGCGAAGGTCGGCCGGCACGGAGTAGCGCTCGTGAGGCTGACTCGCGCGAGGTAGCGGTCAGGCGCCGGCTTGCGGTTCGGTGCGGCGGGATCGAGTGGTTCGAAAACCGCCTGGACGGCCGAAAACCCGGGTAGGTCAGGCTGTCCCCTTTTATTGGACGGCGGCGGTGGCGGCCCACTCCAGGCTTCGCGTGAAGGCGGCCAGGACGCCCGGCAGGCGCAGGGCCGTCAGGTCGTGGCCCAGCGTGATGTGAACCACCCGGCCTTTGCCGAAGGGCACGGTCCAGATCTGGGGCTCGTCGCGACCGGTGCCGTTCAGCTTCGGGTCGCTGTAGGCGGTGGCGATGACATGGACGTTGGGGCGCAGGTCCATCTTGTGGTACAGCTCGTCGTTGGCCTGAAACGCGGGCTCCAGGCCGCGCGCGATGGGGTGCTTCGGGTCGGTCCACTTCACGGTGTAGACGTGGCGTTTGGAATGGCCGATATTTTCGGGCTTCCAGGTCTGGCCCATCATCTCGGCGTAGGCCACCCAACCCTGGTCTCCGCCGGCGGGCGCGGTCCAGCGCTGGTTCATGACCTGCCCGAAGAAGGTTCCGTAGCTCACGCCGTGGAAAGCCAGCATGCCCTTGCCGGAGCGGAGGAAGTCCTCGACGGCGCCCTCCGCCGCGGGGCCCCAGCGCGGGCCGTTGTAGTTGAGCAGGATGGCGTCGTAGCCGGCCAGCGCCCGCGCGGTCAGGCCGCGCGGCTCTTCGAGCACCGCGACGGCGAAGCGGCCGGTGTTTTCCAGCGCCTGTTTGAGGAACGGCGTGGTGACGCGCCAGTCGTGGTAGGGGAGGTCGGTCTCCCCGGTGACGATGAGCACACGCAACGGCGCGGCGCAGAGCAGCGCGGGCAGAAAAAAGGCGAGCAGTCGCATGGGTCTAAATCTCCTGGACCACCTGGAAGCCCATCAGGCGTCCCATACGTTCAATGTTGCGCACGTGATCGCCGTAGAAGATGACGCGGTGCAATCCGGCGCTGAAGTTCTGGAGCCACTTCTCGGCGTCGCTGACGCGGGTGCGGATCTGGCTGCGGCAACCGCGATCGCTGTCGCGCACGGCGTCGATCACTTCGGCGGTGGAGATGAGCAGGTTGGTGGGGCTGGTGAACCGGGCCACGGTAATCGTCTCGCCGGCGGGCATCAGCACCTGCACCACCGCGCCCTCGTTGGTCTCCAGGTGATTCCGGATGATGTAGGGGGAAGCGGGACCGTGGATGCCCTTCATCTTCGTGGCCGAAACGCAGTGCGCGTGGATGACCTCGTTGCGGCTGGCATCGAAGGCGGGGTCGGAGACAAAACCCGGCATGCCGGAGAAGGAAGTCACCAGCATCTGGGTCATGGTCGAGTTCAGGTCGCCCTCGCAAACGCCGTAAAGACCAGCGTCGTTGAGCTTGGACCAGGCGATGCAAGGGTAGCCGGGCAGGGTGTTGGCGGCCAGGGTCCCGAAGCAATCGATGGTGACGGCGTTGGCCTGCTCCTGCTTGAGCATGTTCTTGAGGGCCACGTAGAAACGCGCGCCGTCGTGGATTTCCTTGGGTGTCGCTTCGAGCACGCGCAGCGCGCCGCGCGTAAAGGCCTCGGCTTCCTGGCGCGCCTGCCGCTCGCTGGCGGCGTCGAAAGCCTGCCTGAATTCGGGGCCGGTGATGAACTTGAAGCTGGTTCCGAAGTGCTTGCCGTAGGCGGCGGCGACCGTGTCCCGGCCTTTGGGCGTGGCCGCCCCCACGAGGACTTTGCTCTTGCGCAGGTGACGCGCGGTGCGGAACATGCGCATATAGGGGTCCAGGTCGCCGTAACTGCTGCTGGCCACCACCTCCAACTTCTTTCCGCTCTTGCGCAGGCCGGCGACAGTGGACCAGGCGTGGGTGGCGTAGGGACGGGAGAAGAACAGGCCGGGCACTTCCAGTGCGTCCAGCAACGGGCGCAGCGGCGGCGTGGGCTGGGAGATGGGGACCATCAGGACGCCGTCGATGTCACCCATTTTGGCGAGCCAGGGACGCACCTCCTGCTCCGAGAAGAGCGTTTCGCCGCCCACGAAGCGGACGTTTTCGGCGTGCTTGCGCCCGACTTCGGCCAGCCGGGTTTCAATCTCACCCACCTCGGCCGCCACGTCCAGGGTCGGCTTCGGCCAGTGGATCTGCTTCGAGGCCAGGTAGACCCGCGCCACGGTGGCCGGCGCGTTCCAGGGCATGGATTCGAATTCCTGGGCGGCCAGCGGAAAGGAAAACGGGACGCTGCAAAGAGAAAGCCCAAACTGACGGCGCGTCAGCGAGCCGGTGGTCTGTGACATAAGAGCCTCCGATGTCCGAAACTAATATATCAAGATCATGGATAGGAGGCTGGAAAGATGAAATTGGCGGCGTTGGTCTTGCTGGCGGCGGCTGGATGGGCCGTGGAACCACTCGAGTTGTGGTACCGGCAGCCGGCCCTCGATTGGGAAGAGGCGCTGCCGCTGGGCAACGGCCGGATGGGCGCCATGGTGTTCGGCCGCACGGCCCAGGAGCGGATTCAGTTCAACGAGCACACCGTCTGGACCGGCCGGCCTCACGACTACGCCCACCCCGGCGCGTACCGGCACCTGGGCCGGATTCGCGAACTGCTGTTCCAGGGCAAACAGGCCGAGGCCGAGAAACTGGCCCTGCAAGAGTTCATGAGCGTTCCCATCCGGCAGAGGGTCTACCAGGCCTTCGGGGATATCCGGCTCGAGTTTCCGGGCATCCGGGAGAACCAGGTTTCCGACTATCGCCGGAGCCTCGACCTGGACAGCGCGGTGGCCGCGGTGCGATTCGCGCACGGCGGCGTGACCTACCGGCGTGAGGTGTTCGCCAGTTGGCCCGCGCAAGTGATCGTGGTGCGGCTGACGGCGGACAAGCCGGGGAGCCTTTCGTTTTTGGCCGGCCTGAAAAGCGCCCACGATGAATCGAGCGTTTCGGCGGCGTCGAAGGACGAGTTGTCCATGTCCGGCGCCGTTGCCGACTCCGCCATCCGCTTCGAGGCGCGGTTAAAGGTGAACGCGTCGGGCGGACGGCAGGAGGCGCGGGGCGATCGGATCGCCGTCACCGGGGCGAATTCGGCCACGCTGATCCTGACCGGGGCCACCAACTTCAAGAGCTACCTGGACGTGACCGGCGATCCGCAGCAGCGCAACGACGCCGTCCTGCGGGGCGTGCGCGGCAAGAGCTATGACGGGCTGCGCGCCGCGCACGTCGCCGATCACCAGCGCCTGTTCCGCCGCGTGGCGCTGGATTTGGGCCGCACTCCGGCCGCGACGCTGCCCACCGACGAGCGCATCCGCGCCTTCGCCGGCGGCGACGACCCGCAACTGGTCGCGCTGCTGTATCAGTTCGGCCGCTATCTCCTGATCGGCTCCAGCCGCCCGGGCGGCCAGCCCGCCAACCTGCAAGGCGTGTGGAACGACTCGAACCGTCCGGCGTGGGACAGCAAGTACACCGTCAACATCAACACCGAGATGAACTACTGGCCGGCGGAA
>JACQZT010000089.1 GCA_016213755.1 Acidobacteriota bacterium
TCACAATCCACGTCACAAACGGCCATCCTTCGGGGTGGCCGTTCTTGTATCTGGTTGAAAAGAATGGTAGGCGCGGCAGGACTCGAACCTGCGACCCCCTGCTTAGAAGGCAGGTGCTCTATCCGCCTGAGCTACGCGCCCGCGCTGTGCTCTTTGTATTTTACTGCGGATCGCGGGCGCGGTTCCCGGGCGAGTTGCGCGAAGTTGCTGGCGGTCACGAGTTGGAAGCGGATCTGAAGGCGCGTGCGGCGGCGCAGTTCCGTCTCCAGCGCCTCGCTGGGCGGCTCGCAGGAGGCCAGGAACAGGTGGCCGGCGAGGATCTTGAACGGCAGCACCTTCCAGTCCAGCGTGAATCGGACCGGCAGCGCGCGCCGGGCGTTGGGCTCGATCTCCCACTCCCGCAGCGGACCGAGCGGAATCCCCTGCTGCAAGCTGAGGGCCTCGTACACGCTTTGTTCGGCCGCCAGCCCGCGCTCCACCAGGTACTCTCCCAGACGGAACCCGGGCGGGAGCGACTCCAGCGCCACGGCCAGGCTCTGGCGCGGCAAGGCGCCCGAAGCCACCAGAATCTCGCCCAGCCTGCGCCGCGGCCCGCGCAATACCTCGGCGCACGGGTACGCGTGGCGGGTTTTCTGCCAGGCCAGCGGCCGGCGCCGCAGGCGCGCGGCCGAGTAGCGCCACAAGGCCGTCAGCGTGGCCGCGCAGTTGATCCAGTTGGCCCACACGGTCCGCGGCGGCACGCCCGCGGCGAACCGCCAACCGTACAGCCGGCCCACGCAAACCATCCGCACTCCCAGGTGCGCGAGCGGCAGAAGGAGGCTGGCCGCCAGCAGCGCCTGGACCTCGGGCGGAATCGCGCCCGGAAGGCGCCACGCCCCGCCCCTGACCCGGCTTTCCGCCCAACCTGCCAGGCCCCACAAGAACATCAGGTTCGACACCACGGTGAGCGGATTCCCCGCCAGCCCCTTGCGGTCGCGCCACAGCCAGTAGATCTGCCGCAACCCGCCGCACCATCCGTGCTTCTGCCACCCCTGGAGCGCGATTCCGGTCACCCAGCGGGTTCGCTGGCGGATCGCATCTCTCAGCCGGTCGGGAAAATACTCGCGCGTGGCCACCGGCGCCTCCCGCCAATGCGTCGAGGCCAGAAAGGTCTGGCGGCAGCCGGCGAGCCGCAGCCGCAGGCCATTCTCGTAATCCTCGGTCAGGCAGGCGGGATCGAAGACCCGGCCCCCCGAGCTGTTTGCCAGTTTGTCGAGCGCGGCGCGCGTATAGCCCGTCCCAACCCCGTTGGAAGGAATGAACCCGCCCAGCATTTCCCGCACGGGGATGTCCTTGGTCTGGTACTCGGCGAACTCGTCGCAATAGACGCCGTGGGTCAGCCGGCGCAGAGGCGTCGGCAGGGGCAGCACCGGAATCTGAACCATGTCGTGGTCGGCGCAATGCCAGTTGATCCATAGCAGACTGTCCGGATGGATGACATCCTCGGCATCGTGCGTTACCACGATGTCCCAACCCGGCAGGCCCGGATCTTCCCGCCGGCGCACCTCCCGGCAGATCCAGTTCAGGCAGTCGGCTTTCGAGGTCGGCCCGTTGTGCGGGCACAGCGCCAGGTGCACGTTGGGAAAGCGCGATTCCAGGTCGCGCACCGCTTCGATGGTGGCCGGGTCGTTCGGGTATACGCCCAGGAAGAAGTCGTAAGCGCGATAGCGGATGGCGGCCAGATTGTGTTCCACCATGCGCCCGATCACTTCGTGCTCGCGCCACAGGGGAACCAGGATGGCAATGCCCTTCTCCGGCCGGGCGCGCAATTCCTCGTCGCCGGGGCGCGCCGCCTGCCGCCGCCGGACCCAGGCCCGCGCCAGCGCCGCCACCAGCACCAGGTCGTCGAGTCCGCTCAGCAGAATCCAGACCGCGAGCGGCGGAATCAGCGCGGCCCAAACAACGTCGACAAATCCGGCGAAAGGCGTCCCCAAGTAGTGTTAGTGGCGCGCGCGGGCCGGAATTCTCGCCGGGTCAGTTGCGGGCGTCCAGGTCGTCTTGGCGGCCCGCCAGCGGCAGTATCACCGGACCGCCGCACACGCCCACGCCGACCTTGGTCAGGGCGTTGAGGAAGTTGAGCAGCACGGCGTAGACCACCTGCTCGGTCACCGGCTGCCGGCCGGGAAGCCGGAACGTGGGCGGAAGCTCCTTGGCGATCTGCAAGCGCAGTCCGTTGGACACCGGGCGCCCATTGCGCCCGCGCAGATTGCCCAGCGAAATGGGGGTTTGCAGCACCAGACCCGTGCGGCCGTCGACATAGAACGTACAGCGGGAAAACCAGCCCAGGTTCCCGGGGTCGGCCGCGTCGAAAAGCAGCAGCGGAGATTTCCGCTCGCCGGCGGAGAGTTCCACCACCATGACGCGCGCCTGGTCGTGAACCTTGGGCTCGAACCCGGCCTGGCGGGCAAGGTTCTCCACCAGTTCCGCGTCCAGCTCCAATTGGAGAATCTTATGAGGTCCCGCTTGCAGTACTTGCATGCAACAGCTACTATTCTACCTGTTCCCCCGCCCAGCGGCACAGGGCCGCGGCGAAGGCCTCGTACGCCTCCTCCAGAAACAGGACGAAAACCGCTTCGTGAACCGTCACCGCCTCCCGGGCCAGGTAGCCGGCCACGGCGCCCACGGCGATCTCGGCGGCTTCGTTCAGAGGGTAGCCGTACACCCCGGTGCTGATGGCCGGGAAGCTCAGGCTTCCGAGCTTCCGCTCCTCCGCCAGATCCAGGCAGGTGCGGTAGCAGGAAGCCAGGGCCTCGGGCTCGCCGTGTCGCCCGTCGCGGTACACCGGGCCGACGGCGTGGAAGACGAACCGGGCGGGGAGCCGCCCGGCCGTGGTCGCCACCGCCCCGCCGGCCGGACAGCGGCCGATACGGGCGCGGATTTCGTCCAGTTCGCTCATGATGGCGGGTCCGCCCGCGCGGTGAATGGCGCCGTCCACCCCGCCGCCCCCGGCCAGCGCCGCGTTGGCGGCGTTAGCGATGGCGTCCGCGGCCAGGCGCGTAATGTCCCCCTGCACTAGGCGCAGGAGGCGTCCGTTCGAGAAACGGTGCTCCATGTCGCTATAGTAAAGTGAGGATGCCCGAAAAGAAAGCCGCGCCGGCCACAACGCTCGCACTCTTCGACATCGACGGCACGCTGATCCGGCGCGCGGGACCGCACCACCGCCTCGCGCTGGTGGATGCCGTGCGCGCCGTCGCGGGCGTCGAAACCACCACCGATCACATCCCGCTGCAAGGCATGCTGGACCCGGACATCCTGAGCCTCATGATGCGCCGGGCGGGCCTGAAACCAGCCGCCATCCGGCGCATGATGCCGGAGGTGGTCGAACGCGCCCAGACGCTTTACGCGCGGCGCTGCCCGAGCCTCGAAAACAAGGTCTGCCCCGGCGCCCGCATGCTGCTCTGGCGGCTCTTCCGCCGCGGCGTCCCCACCGGGCTGGTCACCGGCAACCTCACCCGCATCGGCTGGAAAAAGATGGAGCGCGCCGGTCTGCGCCGCTATTTCCGCTTCGGCGCGTTCTCCGAGCATGCCCGGGACCGCGCCGGCCTGCTGCGCCTGGCCGTGCGCACCGCCACCGCCGCGGGCTGGATCGCGCGCGGCGCCCGCGTCACCCTGGTCGGCGACCACCCCAACGACATCCGCGCCGCCCAAGCCAACGGCGCCCGCTCCGTGGCCGTGGCCACCGGCCTTTCGAGCGCCGAAGAACTGGCGGAACATAAGCCCGACGTCCTGCTGCCCGACCTGCGGGCCATCGATCTGGAGACTCTGTTCGGGTTCGAAAAGTGAGCACTATGGAAGCACAGTCACTGGCAGTCAAACGCGCCGAGGTGGAGTTCCACAACTTCGCCTCGCTGGGAGAGCCCGAACGGGCCATGCGCGTTTATGCCGAAGAGAACGTCCGCCGCGGGGCGGTGATTCGCAACCACCTGGCCTTTCTCGGCGGCCTGTCCCCCTTCCTCGAGATCGGCTCCAACGTGGGCCACACCAGCTACATGCTGGCCAACGAGTTCGGCGCCGAAGGATTCGCTCTGGACATCTCCGCCGATTCGCTCCGTTACGGCGTGGCCTTGCAGGACGCCTGGAAGCTGTCGCGCGCCCCGGTGCGCCTGGCCGGCGACGCCGCCCACCTGCCCTTCGCCGACGGCTCGCTCAAAATGGTCTGCGCCTTCCAGATGCTCAGCCAGTTCATGAACCTCGAGACGGTGTTTTTGGAGGTGAAGCGCGTGCTGGCGCCGGGCGGCGTCTTCCTGTTCGCTGAAGAGCCCCTCAAGCGCCTGCTCACGCTGGGCCTCTACCGCTGCCCCTACTACGAAACCATGAAGCGCTGGGAGCGGCGCCTCTACTCCTGGGGCCTGCTGGGCTACCTCGTGCGCGACGTCATCGGCGCGCACCAAGAGGAGAGCTTCGGCATCCGGCAGAACCACTCCATGGGTCTCAAAGAGTGGCACGCGCTCATCACCCGGCACTTCGCCGAGCACGAGTACGAGGTCTTCGTGCGCGCTCACGGGTGGGGCGAAACGCTGGTTCGCAACCTGGCCGTGCGCTCGGATCCCTACCGCTCCGACTGGCGCGCGGCACGCCTGCTCGGCGGCACCATGGCCGCGGCCATGAAGAAAGCCGGGTCGTCCCCGGCGAGTTTCCCCGCCGTGAGTTCCTTCGAGCGCTTCCTGCGCTGCCCCGATTGCGGCGGCGCCCTGTCTCGCGACGCCGAGGACACCCTTTCCTGCGCCGCGTGCGGCTACCGCGCCCCCAACGAGGGAGGCGTCTTCAACCTGCTGCGCTCGGCGGACAAGGCCGAGTTGTACCCGGGCGACCGCGCCGATATCATCGACTTCAGCCTGCCCAGCCACGCGGCGCGGCTGCTGGACGGCTGGCATCAACTGGAGGGCGACTTCGGCAACAAGTACCGCTGGGTCGGCCCCGCCGCCTCGGCCCGCCTGGTGCGCGTGAAGAGCGGCCCGCAGCGCCTGCGCGTCCGCGGCCACGCCCACGAAACCCCCTTTGAACTGCGCCAGCCCGTCACCGTCACCATCTCCGTCAACGGGGAACGGGTTGGCCATTGGCCGCTCGACCGCCCCGGCCTGTTCGTGCTCGAGGCCGACGTGCCCGACGCGCCCGAATACCGCATCGACATCGCCGCCACTCCCGTCTGGCGCGTGCCCGAAGACGACCGCGCCTTCACTGTCAACCTCAGCATGATCCGCCTGGTGCCGCGGGAGTAGCTCCATCGAAACGCTCGACCTCACCTCCGGACGAGCGGCGCTGGAAGCGGCGCCCGACCGGCCGGCGGTCTTCCTGGCCTGGGCGCGCGAAGGCGCCCCGTACCTGGCGCGCACGGCTTCGCTGCGCCGCCGCCTTCTGCGCCTGTTCCGCGAGCCCGGCGCTTTGTCGCGCCTGCTAAATCTCGCGGGCGTGGCCGAGCGCGTCGAGTTCCGCCTCACGGCCTCGCGGCTGGAATCCTCGGTCCTGTTCTATCAACTGGCCCGGCGGCATTACCCCGAAAACTATCTCCGGGTAACCCGCCTGCGCCTGCCCCCTTATGTGCGCGTACTGCTGTCCAACACCTTCCCGCGAACCCAGGTCACCACCCGGCCGGGAGGCGGTTTCTGTTACGGGCCTTTTCGCAACCGCGACGTGGCCGGCGAGTTCGAAAGCCAGTGCCTGGACCTGTTCCAGGTGCGGCGCTGCCAGGAGGACCTCGCGCCCTCGCCCGGCCACCCCGGCTGCATCTATGGCGAGATGAGCATGTGCCCGCGGCCGTGCCAGATGGTGGTGGGCGCCGAGGAGTACCGCGGCGAGGTGCACCGCCTGACCGAGTTCCTCTCCTCCGGCGGCAAGACGCTGCTCGATTCCATCGCCTCCGCGCGCGAACGCTTCAGTGAGGAAATGGACTTCGAGCAAGCCGCCCGCCAGCACAAGCGTTTCGAAAAGGTTCAGGAGGTGCTCCGCCTGCGCGACGACCTGGCCGGCGACATCGACCATCTGCACGGCGTGGCGGTGACCCCCTCGGTGGCTCCCGAATCCGTCGAGTTGTGGTTTCTGGCGCGCGGCGTCTGGCTCGCACCCAGACGTTTCCCCCTCACCGCCCCCGGCGCCGAAATCGTTTCCCTGGACCGCCGCCTGCGCGAGTTGAGCGAAACGCTGGTAGCGCCCCGCGCCACAGTCCGCGACCGGCAGGAGCACCTGGCCCTGCTGGCGCGCTGGTATTACTCTTCCTGGCGCGACGGCGAGTGGATCGCCTGCCCGGATTTCGGTTCCCTTCCCTACCGGCGCCTGGTCAACGCCATCCACCGCGTCGCCGCCGCGCAAACCGGATAATCGGGTGTACAATCTGTTTCGTATGGCTAACATGTCCCAACAGGAACAACAGGCCGCGTTCGCCTCCCGGTGCTCGATGGACGTTCAGTTCACCACCAACGCTATTGCGGCAGTTCTATCCAACGACGAAACCAAGTCGGCCTTCATGGCGGGTGTGTCTTCGATGGCGCCGGCGGTGAACATCCCCGGCGGAGTCCAGATGGTCTCCTCGACTAAGATCTCCTACAACCTGGGCCCCATCGAACAAAGGCTGAACATCTCGGTTTCGGGAAGACCCGGACCCGCCGCGACCGGGCAACTCAACTTGATCTCTTACAACGGCACCGAGTGGAGCGGTCTGCTGCCGCAGGCGGCGAAGATCGTGAAGGTTTTGCCGGTGGGCATCCTCATTACCGCCCTGACCCAGGCCCTGTTCGGAACCAAGGCGGGCCCGGCCATGCTCCTGATTCTCCTGGCGCTCTAACTCCGCGTTATGGTGGAAGTATGCTCCTGGCGTTTCTTTTGCTGGCCGGCGTGGCCGATTGGGTTCCCGCGCGCTGGCATTCGGCCGACCCGAAGTCGCTCGAACTGGTGGCCCAGACGCCCATCAACTGCCTGCTGCTGGAGCGCGCGGCCTGGAAGCCCGAGTTCCTCGCGGCGGCCACTTCGCGCTCCATCGTAACGCTGGGTGTCATCCGCCCCGGCGAAGCGGCGGACGATGCGGCCGGGCTGACCGGCTGGGTGCTGGAGGGTGATTTCCAGGCTCCCGTCACCGCCAAACTGCCTGTCATCGAACTGCCGTTGCGCAGCGCCGTGCGGCCCGGCGCTCCCGTCGCCGGCACGTTTCAGGGCTTGTGGCCGGGCATCCACGTCGAGAAGGACGGCGTCGCCAAGGCCGCGCCCACCGGCGCTCCCTGGATCGACACCAACGCCGGCTACCTGCGCTTTCTGCGCTCCACCACTGCCGCACCGATGTGGATCGCATGCACTCCGCCCCCAAAAAACGTCATCCCGGTGGAGCGCTACCTGACCGCCATCGGCGACGCGGCCATGGCGGGCGCGCGCTGGGTCCTGAGCCTCGATCCGGAATTCGAGAAGCGCCTGCTGGCGGGCGACGACAAGGCCCTGGCCGCCTGGCGCCGCATTGCCGCGCACCTGAAGTTCTACGAGGACCACAAGGACTGGCGCGACCTGCGGCCCGCCGGCCAGCTCGCCATCGTGCTGGACCCCGCCACCGGCGCGCTGCTTTCCGGCGGCATTCTAGACATGATCGGCGCGCGCCAGATCCCGGTCCGTCCGGTGCCCGAATCCCGCCTGACCGACGAAGCCGTGACGGGAGCCAAACTCGCCGTGAACGTCACCGGCGAAACCGGCGAAGTGCTTCGCCGCTTCACCCGCGGCGGCGGCACCCTGCTCACCCCGCCGCCCGGCTGGAAACTGCCAACCCTCAAGCCCGGCGACATCACCCTGGACGAGAAGGAACTGGGCAAGCTCGACACCGTCTTCCGCGACGTCAACTCGCTGGTGGGCCGCCGCAACCTCGGCGTGCGCCTGTTCAACGTCTCCAGCATGCTTTCGTCGTTCACCGCCTCGGCCGGCGGCAAGCGCCTGGTGCTCCACCTGGTGAACTACTCGGCCTACCCGGTGGAGGACATCACCGTCCACCTGCTGGGCCGCCACACCCGCGCCCGCCTGCTGCAACCCGAGTTTCCGCCCAAGGACCTCTCGCCCTACCCCATCGAAGACGGCATCGGCCTGGAAATCTCCCGCGTCGCCACCGTAGCGGCCCTCGAAATCGAATAACAACCGGGGACAGTACACTCTGTCCCCGAGCTCCCTTCGTGTATGCTGAAGTTGCCGAAACATGCCCGGAGGATCCCCGTGCGCCTGAACAGCCTTTTCCTTGCTTTGGCGGCCATCTGCCTCGCCGCGGATGAGCCCCTGCTGCTGCAAAGACCCGCTCTGAGCAAGACCCACATCGTGTTCGTGTACGCGGGAGATCTTTGGAGCGTGCCCCGCGCCGGCGGCGATGCCGCGCGCCTCACCAGCGGGACCGGGAACGAAACCGATCCAGCCTTTTCGCCCGACGGAACCCAGATCGCCTTCACCGGCGAATACGACGGCAACGTGGACACGTTCGTGGTCCCCGCTTCGGGCGGCGTTCCCAAAAGGCTGACCTGGCACCCGGCGCCCGATCGAGTCATGGGCTGGACTCCGGACGGCAAGCGCATCCTCTTCAACTCGCCGCGCACCGCCTACTCGCGTTTTTACGAGATGTTCAGCGTCTCAGCCGGCGGCGAAGTGGAAGAGAAGCTGCCGCTCCCCAACGGATACGAGGCGTCGATGTCTCCCGACGGGCAGTCGATCGCATATGAGCCCACCGCGGGAGGATCCGCGATGTGGAAGAGGTATCGCGGCGGCCGCACCAAGCGCATCTGGCTCGCGCGGCTCTCCGACAGCGCCGTCACCCCGGTTCCGCGCACGAACTCCAACGACTTCAACCCCATGTGGGCGGCCGACCGCGTCTACTTCCTCTCGGACCGTAACGGCCCGGTGACGCTCTTCTCTTACGAAACAAAGTCCAAGGCGGTGCGCGAAGCCATTCCGAACCAGGGCCTGGACTTGAAATCCGCCTCGCTCGGACCGGACGCGATCGCTTACGAACAGTTCGGCGGCATCCATCTCTACGACCTGAAGACCGGCAGGACCAAGCCCGTTCCGATTCGGGTGCAGGGCGATTTACCGGAAGTGCGCGCAAGATTCGTGAACGTGGGCAAGCGCCTGGGAGCCGCGGCGGTGTCGCCGAACGGCACCCGGGCCGTGTTTGCGCCGCGCGGCGAAATCGTTTCCGTGCCGGCGGAAAAGGGCGACCCGCGGAACCTGACCAACACGCCGGGCGTGATGGAGCGCGACCCGCAGTGGTCGCCCGACGGCAACGGCATCGCCTACCTGTCGGATGAATCGGGCGAGTATGCGCTGCACCTGGCTCCGCAAAGCGGCGCGGGCGAGGTCAAGAAGATCGAGCTGAAACCCGGATTCTACCGCTCGCCGCGGTTTGCCCCGGACAGCAAGAAAATCGCGCTCATCGACAGCTTCCAGCGGCTCTGGTACGTGGACCTGGAAAGCAAAAACCAGGTCGAGGTGGCGCAGGATTACTACCAGATGCGCGGCGGCGACATCTCGGGCGCGTGGTCGCCCGACAGCAAGTGGCTGGCTTACTCCAAGGTGCTGCCCAACAACCTGAGCGCGATCCACCTGTACTCGCTCGCGGACGGAAAATCCACGCAGGTCACCGATGGCATGAGCGATGCCGCCAACCCCGTCTTCGACAAGGACGGCAAGTACCTGTACTTCACGGCCAGCACAAACTCCGGCGAAAGCCTGGGACTCGACATTCACGCCACGGCTCGCACGGCGACCGGTTCGGTTTACCTTGTCGTGTTGGACAGCACACAGTCCTCTCCGCTGGCCCCGGAAAGCGACGAGGAGAAGGCGGCGGAAGAAAAGAAGCCGGCCGAACCGGTCAAGCCGAAACCCGGCCCAGTGGAGGTGAAAATCGAACTGGACGGCATCGATCAGCGCATCCTGGCCATGCCGATGCCGCCGCGGCGCTACGTGAGTCTTCAGGTGGCCAAGCCGGGAGTCCTGCTCGCGCTCGAGGTTCCGGCCGCGATGCCGCAGTCCGGCGACGGCCCGCAGGGATCGGGTCCGGGGCTCATCGTTCACCGCTACGACCTGAAGGCCCGCAAGAGCGACACGCCACTCAGCGGTGTGAACGGCTTCCAGATATCCTACGGCGGCGAAAAAGCCCTCTACAGGCAGGGAGAGAACTGGGTGATCGCCGCGCTGCGGCCCATGGCCACCGGACCCGGCAGCGCCCCGCCGCCCGCCGCTGCGGCGCAGGGCACGCTCAAAACCGACGGGATTGAAGTGCGCGTCGATCCGGTTCAGGAATGGAAACAGATGTACCGCGAAGCGTGGAGGATCGAGCGCGACTGGTTCTACGACCGCAACATCCACGGCTACGACCTCCAGGCGGCCGAGAAGAAATATGAGCCGTATTTGCGCAACATCGCCTCCCGGCAAGACTTGACTTACCTGTTCCAAGAAATGCTCGGCCACATGGTGGTGAGCCACCTGGGAACGGGAGGCGGCGACACGCCCGAGGTGAAGCGCGTCCAA
This sequence comes from Acidobacteriota bacterium, assembly GCA_016213755.1. Classification (GTDB taxonomy): domain Bacteria; phylum Acidobacteriota; class Terriglobia; order Bryobacterales; family Bryobacteraceae; genus JACQZT01. The sequence goes on from JACQZT010000089.1 coordinate 10,516, forward strand.
ACCGGGCTGCTGGGCGCCGATTACGAGGTCGCCGGCGGCCGATACCGCTTCGCCCGTGTTTACGGCGGCGAGAACTGGAGCCCGCAACTCCGCGCCCCGCTGACGCAGCCGGGCGTGAACGTCAAAGCGGGCGAGTACCTGCTGGCCGTCAACGGCCGCGAGGTGCGAGCGCAGGACAACGTCTACAGCTTCTTCGAAGGGCTGGCCGGCAAATCGGTGCTGCTGAAGGTGGGCCCGGACCCCGGCGGCGCGGGAGCGCGCGACGTGACCGCGGTCCCGGTGCCGGACGAATCCGGGCTGCGGAATCTCGCCTGGATCGAGGAGAACCGCCGCAAGGTCGGCCAGATGAGCGGCGGGAAGGTGGCCTACATCTACATGCCCGATACGGCCGGCGGCGGCTTGACCGCGTTCAACCGCTACTTCTACGCCCAGATCGGCAAGCAGGCCGCCATCCTCGACGAGCGGTTCAACGGCGGCGGCCTGCTGGCCACCGACATCGCCGAGATCCTGAACCGCAAGCCGCTCAGCGCGGTGGCCAACCGCGTCGGGGCGGACGCCGTACAACCGCAGGGAATCTTCGGACCGAAGGTCATGATTATCAATGAGCGCGCCGGCTCCGGCGGCGACGCCATGCCCTGGTACTTCAAGCGCTCCGGGGCGGGCAAGCTGGTCGGAACCCGTACCTGGGGCGGGCTGGTCGGCATGGCGGGCGCGCCTCCGCTGATGGACGGAGGATTCGTGAGCGCGCCGAGTTCCGGCGTCTACAACCCGCTCAGCGGCGAGTGGGAAGTGGAGAACATCGGCGTGGCTCCCGACGTCGAAGTCGAGCAGGACCCGGCGCAGGTGCGAAAAGGCCGTGATCCGCAACTTGAGAAGGCCGTCGAGGTCGTGATGGAGGAGCTGAAGAAGAACCCGCCACCCACGCTTCGCCGTCCCGCTTTCCCGAACTACCACCGCACCCCGGCGGCGCGTTAGAGCGCGTGGCCCAGGACTACGGTATGGGGGCCGGTAGGGACGGGGTGCGCGGTAATGTCCCCGAAGCCGGCCTCGCGGTACATGCGTTTCAGTTCGCTGAACGTGTAGGCGTCGCCCGCGGGGGTGCTGGCGAGCATGGTCAGACTGAAGGAGGCGGCCATGGGAGGGGAAACGCGGTCCTCGTTGGGCACGAACTCGAGGGCGGCGGCGCGGCCCCCGGTTTTGAGCGACGCGTGCGCTTTCTTCAGCAGCCCGACGCAGGTGGGCGGGTCGAAGTGGTGGAGGAAATTGGTGAGCAGAACGGCATCGTACGGGCCGCCGTATTCGACTTCGAAAGCGCTTCCGGGCAGCGTCCGGTATCGGATGCCGACGCCGGCCTGGCGGGCGTTCTCGTGAGCGACTTCGAGCACCGGCGCCCAATCGACGGCCACGATGCGCGCCTCGGGGTTCTGGCGGGCAACTTCGATGCCGAACAGGCCGTGGCCCGCGGCGAGGTCGAGGATCAGCATGGGGCCGCGGCGACCGTCGAGGACAATCGAGCCGAGCGGCGCGGCCATGGGCGCCATCATCGGCGCCATGCTGTGGGCGAACTCGACCCACACGGGGTTTTCCGGCTCCACCGTTCCCTCGCCGGGGAGCACCGTGCGTCCGTTGCGAACGATGTCGGCCAGGTGCAGGAACGGATCCAATAGCGCCGGATTGCCGAGGAATCGCGCGGTGGACGCGATGCAGGCGGGAGACCGGGAGTCGAGAAACCGCGCGCTGGTGGGCGTGTGACTGTACCCGTCGTCCCGCTTCGAGAGCAGGCCGATGACGGTCAGGTAGTCGCACAAAATGCGAATACCGCGCTCGGAAGCGGAGCAGCGCCGGGCCAGCGATGCGACGTCGCCCGGACCTTCTCCGAGTGCCCGGAACAGATCCAGTTCAATGGCCGCACGCAGCGCCGCCGTGCGCTGGTGAGCGGTCAGGGTTTCAAAAACGAGCGCGGGCGAAGGAGCCTCCGCCATTTGGGTCCCAGTTCCCATGCCATTCCTCCCTAATTCGTACTGATTCCAGTCTAACACCTGCCGCAACGGGCGAAACCAGGGACAGTACTGTCCCCGGTTTATTGAGGGAGGCTGGCCGAGATTTTCGCTCGGAACTCTTCGGCTTTGGCCAGAATGGCGGCGGGGTTGAGCATCAGCGACTGGCGCTCACGCAGGATCAGCCGGCCGTTCACCATCACGTCGCGGACGTCGGCGGCCTTGAGGGCGTAGACCAGTTGCGAGTAGACGTCGTATAGCGGCACGGCGTGCGGCTGGTCGATGGCCACGGTGATCAGGTCGGCGCGCTTGCCGGGCTCGAGCGAGCCGATCTGCTTGTCGAGCGAAACCGTCCGGGCGCCGAGGATGGTGGCCATTTCGAGCGCCTGGCGCGCGGGCAGCGCCCGCGGGTCGCCGCTGAAAACCTTTTGCATCTTGGCGGCGAGGTCCATCTCCTCAAACAGGTTGAAGTCGTTGTTCGACCCCGCAGGTCCGTCGGTGCCCAGCCCCACGGCCAGGCCCGCGCCGAGCATCGCCAGCACAGGCGCCACGCCGCTGGCGAGTTTCGTGTTGCTGGACGGGCAGTGCGCCACGCCCGCGCCGCGCTCGCGCAGGATTCGGCGGTCGGCCTCGTCCACCCACACCGCGTGGGCCACCAGCGTCTTGCCGCCGAAGATCCCCCACTGGTCGAGCAGCGCGGCGGGCGTCATCCCCCACTTCGCGCGGACTTGCTCGTTCTCGGCTTTGGTCTCCGACAGGTGCGTCAGCAGCGGCACATCGTAGCGGTTGGCGAGCGCGCGCGCTTGGCGCAGCGACTCCTCCGTGTTGGTGTAGACGGCGTGCGGCGCCACGGCGGGGACGATGAGCGGGTCGTTCCGAAAGCGGCGAATAAAGGCTTCCGCGCGCTTGAGGCCCTCGGCGGGCGTCCGGGCATCCGGCACGGGGAAGTTGATGATGGTTTCGCCCAGCACTCCGCGCAGTCCCGCCTCTTTGGTCGCTTCGGCGACCACTTCCTCGAAGTAGTACATGTCGGCGTACGTGGTGACACCGGAAAGCGCCATTTCCAGGCACGCCAGGCGCGTCCCCCAGCGGACGAATTCCGGCGTCACGTTCTTGGCTTCGGCCGGAAAGATGTACTTCTCGAGCCACTCTTGCAGCTTCAGGTCGTCGGCGATACCGCGCAGCAACGACATGGGCGCGTGCGCGTGCGCGTTCACCAGGCCGGGCAGCAGGATCGCCCGGGGCCGGTCCAGCCTCTGTTTGGGTTGATAAGCCTTCAGGATCGCGGTGCGCGGTCCGACGGCCAGGATGCGCTCGCCGCGCACGGCCACAGCGCCGTCGTCGATCACGCGCCGCGCTGGGTCCATGGTGACCGCATAGCGCGCGGCAATCACCCAGTCGGCCGGCTCGGCCAGGGCCAGAGCGGCGAAGAAGAGCAGGCTAACGAAGGAACGAATCATCGAAGGGTCTCGGGAACAGCTCGCTCATGCGGTACGATTTCGTCTCGCCCTTCAGGTTCACCAGGACCACTTCGATGTCGCCGCAGAACTCCCAGAGAATCTGGCGGCAGGCGCCGCAGGGGGGAGTCGGCGTCGCGGCGCCGGCGGCCACGGCGATGCGGCGAAAGCGGCGCGCGCCCTCGGAGATGGCTTTGAACACCGCCACCCGCTCGGCGCACACGGTCAGCCCGTAGGTCGAGTTCTCGACATTGCATCCGGTATGCACACGGCCGGACTCGTCCTCCAGCGCCGCGCCCACGCGGAAGTTCGAATACGGCGCGAAGGCGTTCTCGCGCACCTGCAACGCGGCGGCGAGCAGCTCGTCCATCACTCCTCCCCGGCCAGGCGGGGCACAATGTTCTGGAGCAGGCGGATCAGCGTCCCGCGCACCATGCGGCCGGTCTCGAGCACCTCTTCGTGGCGGATCTTCTGGGGCAAAATGCCGGCCGCCATGTTGGTGACGCACGAGATGGCCAGCACGCGGGCGCCCATGTGGTTGGCCACGATGACTTCGGGCACGGTGGACATGCCCACCAGGTCCGCCCCGATGGTGCGCAGAAAGCGGATCTCGGCGGGCGTCTCGTAGCTCGGACCGAGCATCGCGGCGTACACGCCTTCCTTCAGTTCGATTCCCAGCTCGCGCGCGGCCTCCAGGGCGATCTCGCGGTAACGCTTCGAGTAGGCTTCGCTCATGTCCGGAAAGCGCGGCCCCAGCGACTCGTCGTTGCTCCCCACCAGCGGGTTGGAACCTTGCAGGTTGATGTGGTCGGAAATCAAGACCAGCGCGCCGCGCTGGTAATCCAGGTTGATACCGCCGGCGGCGTTGGTGAACACGAACGAGCGCACGCCGAGCGCGGCCAGCAGGCGGACGCCGAAGACCGCCTGCTGCGGCGTGTAGCCTTCATAGAGGTGCGCGCGGCCGGACAGCACCGCCAGGTCCACCTCCCCCAGCTTGCCCAGCACCATCCGGCCGGCATGGCCCGCCGCAGTGGAGGCGGGGAAGTTGCGGATCTTCGAGTAGGGAATCTCGACCCGGCCGGCGAGTTCGTCGGCGAAAGCGCCCAGGCCGCTGCCCAGCACGACGGCGACGCGCGGCCGCACGGGCAGCGATGCGACAGTCTGGCGAAGAGCATCGTCCATGGGTTTTCTAGAGCAGCATTCCCGCAATGCACGCGGACATAAAATTGGCCATGGTTCCGGCAGCCACGGCTCGCAGGCCGAGCCGCGCCAGGTCCGATTTGCGGCCGGGCGCCAGCGCGCCGATGCCGCCGATCTGAATGGCGATGGACGAGAAGTTCGCGAAGCCGCACAGCGCGTACGTCGCGATGGTGAACGACCGCGGATCGAGCTGGCCGCGAATGGGCCCAAGCTGCAGGAAGGCCACAAACTCGTTCAGCACCAGCCGCGTGCCGAGCAGGTTGCCCACCGTCTGAGCGTCTTTCCAGCTCACGCCCAGCAGCCAGGCCACGGGCGCGAAGACAATGCCGAACAGCTTCTCCATCGACTCCGGCATCCAGGTAAGCAAGGGCACCGTGTGGACCCAGCCGAGAACGCCGTTGACCATCGCGATCAGCGCCAGGAAGGCGATCAGCATGGCCCCGATGTTCAGCGCCAGGTGCAGGCCGTCGCCCGCCCCTCGCGCGGCTGCGTCGATGAGGTTGACTCCCGGCCGTTCGACCTCCACTTTTACACTGCCTGCCGTCTCGGGCTGGTCCACCTCCGGCATCAGCATCTTGGCCAGCAGGATGGTGGCCGGCGCGGTCATGATCACCGCGGTCAGCAAGTGCTTGATGTCGACGCCCGCGATCTTGACGTACGCCGCCATGACCGCGCCCGACACGTGCGCCATGCCGCTGACCATGATGGTGAACAGCTCCGACTGGGTCAGCCGGGGCAGGAAGGGCCGGATAGTCAGCGGCGCCTCGGTCTGGCCCATGAAGATGCTGGCCGCGACGTTGGTGGATTCGGCCCCGCTGGCGCCCATGACGCGCTGCATCACGATAGCCATGCCCTTGATCACCACCTGCATGACGCCGAAGTAGTACAGGATGGCGAACAGCGAGGCGATGAAGATGACGATGGGTAAAACCTGAAAGGCGAACACCACGCCGAACGGGCCGGCCTTTTCTCCCAGCGGGCCGAAGACGAACTTGCTGCCCGCCTCGGCGTATTCGAGCAGCGCGTTGACCGCCACGCTGGCCGCCTGGAACACATACCCGAATCCGGTCTTCAGCACCAGGAACGCAAAGGCGAACTGAAGCCCCAAGCCCCACAGCAGCAGCTTGGGCTTGATGGCGCGGCGGTGCGCGGAAAACAAATACGCCACGCCAAGAATGACGGCGATGCCGAGCAGCCCGGTAAAGCGCCCCATACGGCTCTCAGCCGACGACTTCCAGGATCAGCTCCCGTTCCTCGGGAGCGTGGGTGGAGATGCGGAAGGCGTCCTCGACAAGCTGCGCCGCGTCTTCGACGCGCTCGTCCTTGGTGTAGTACAGCCGGCACAGCACTGCCCCCAAGTCGGCGCGCTGGCCGACCTTGACTTCCAGGATCACGCCCACCGCGTGGTCGATGGCGTCCTCCTTGCGGTCGCGGCCCGCGCCGATCATGGCCGAGGCGCGCCCGATGTCTTCGGCGTCAATGGCGCTGACGAAGCCGGCGCGAGGCGACACGATCTCCCGCACCCCGGTGGCGTTGGGAAGCAGTTCGAACCGGTCCAGTACCTGCGGATTGCCGCCCTGCGCCTGGATCACGTCCCTGAACTTGCGATAGCCGGCGCCGTTCAGCAGGCAATTCTGCACCGCTTCGCGCGCTTCGTCCAGGGTGGGGGCCACCTTGGCCAGGAAGACCATCCGCGCCGCCAGTTCCAGCGACAACCGGGTCAGGTCCACCGGCCCGGCGTTTTGCAGCGTCTGCGAGACTTCCATCACTTCCAGGGCATTGCCGATGGCAAAGCCAAGGGGCTGATTCATGTCGGTGATGAGCGCCTGCACGCGCTTGTCCATGCGGCGCCCGATGGCCACCATCATCTGCGCCAGCCGGCGGGCGTCCACCTGCCGTTTAATAAACGCGCCCGCGCCCACCTTGACGTCCAGGATCAGACCGTCGATACCCGCCGCCAGTTTCTTCGACATGATCGAACTGGCGATCAGGGGAATGGACTCCACCGTCGCCGTCGCGTCGCGCAAGGAATAGAGTTTCCCGTCCGCGGGCGCAATCTCCGGCGTCTGGCCGATGAAAGCCAGTCCGTGTTGCAGAAGCTGCTGGTGGAATTCCTCGATGGTGAGGTTAGTGCGGAACCCCGGGATCGCCTCGAGCTTATCCAGCGTGCCGCCGGTGTGGCCCAGGGCGCGGCCGGAAATCATCGGCACCACGGCGCCCGCGGCCGCGGCCAGCGGTGCGGCAATCAGGCTGGTCTTGTCGCCCACGCCGCCGGTGGAGTGTTTGTCCACCTTGAGTCCCGGAATGTCCGACAGATCCACCGTCTGCCCCGAGCGCACGATACAGTCGGTCAGCGCGCCCACCTCGCGGTCTGTCATGCCGGAAAAAAACACCGCCATGAGAAACGCCGACAACTGGTAATCGGGGATCAGTTCCTGCGTGTAACCCTCGACGAGGTAGCGGATTTCATCGACGGATAGTTCCTCTCCGTCGCGCTTGCGGTGAATCAGGTCAACGGTACGCATTATGAGATCTTCAGGTTACCATCTTATATGGTTGAAAGTAAAGGACGCGGATTCACGTCAGCCGGGGGATGGCCGGGCGTGACGCCGGTCACGGTGCTTTCCTCCACGATACCGGTTTCCTCCTCGGCGGGGGCTTCGGATTGATAGTGAAGCGTCACCAGACCCGAGGAAAGGACCAGCGCGGCCGCCACCAGGAGCCAGCGGAGCAACCTCGGATTCCAGCCGTTTTCCGCTTCCACCGCGGCAGCCGTGGCGCGCACGACGGCCAGTGCGAGGCACAGGGACAACCCGGCTTTCCAGTGCCAGGGCACGAACTCGAGTTGTCCGGGCCCGGCAATCTCCCCCCACGCAAACAGAATGACCATCAGGGCGAGCAGAAACTCGGCGGCGTAGGCGAGACGAATTGGATGCCAGGGCATCCCCGGCCGGCGGGGATCCCGATCGGGGATAGGTTCCGACTCCAATTTACAAGGTTAGCATCGAAAACCCGGCCGGCCGGCCTTCCACAGGGCGATCAGCGGCTTCAGGTCGCGCATCATCCCGTCGAACTGCTCGCAAGTTAGCGATTGCGCGCCGTCGCTGACGGCCTTCTCCGGATGCGGATGGACCTCCACCAGCAGCCCGTCGGCCCCGATGGCCACCGCCGCGCGCGAGAGCGCCGGCACCAGGCTGCGCCTGCCCGTGGCGTGGCTCGGGTCCAGCACCACCGGCAGATGCGTCAGCTCGTTGAGCACCGCCACCGCCGTGATGTCGCAGGTGTTGCGCGTTTCGGTTTCAAACGTGCGGATGCCGCGCTCGCACAGGATCACGTTGGGGTTGCCGTGCGCCACCACGTACTCGGCCGACATGAGCAGCTCCCGGATGGTCGAGCTCATGCCCCGCTTGAGCAGCACCGGCTTGCCGCAGCCGCCCAGCGTTTTGAGCAGGGCGAAATTCTGCATGTTGCGCGCGCCCACTTGCAGCACATCGGCGTATTCGGCCACCAGTTCGGCGTCCCGATCGCTCATGATCTCGGTGATGATGCCCAGCCCCGTCGCCTGCCCGGCCTGACGCAGCAGCTTCAGACCCTCCACTTCCATGCCCTGGAAATCGTACGGCGAGGTGCGGGGTTTGAACGCGCCCCCGCGCAGCATCTGCGCGCCCGAGCGCGAGACCGCCTCGGCCGTCTCCATAATCTGCGCCTCGGACTCCACCGAGCACGGCCCGGCCATCATGATGAACTCATCGCCGCCAATATCGTGGCCGTTCACCCGGATGCGCGATTTCTCCTTGCGGAACTCCCGGCTCACAAATTTGTACGGCGCCGAGATGCGCATCGCCTTTTCCACTCCCGGCATCGCCTCCAAGGATTCCAGGCAAGCCGTCACGTCCCCCACACCCACCGCGCCGATCACGACGCGTTCCTCGCCCTGAATCGAGTGAACCTTGTAACCGAACTCGCGAATCCGGTCGCAAACCTGGTCGATCTCCGCCTGCGGAGCATGAAGCCTCATTGAAATGATCATCCGCGCACCCTCTTCCAAAACAAGAAACCCACTCTCGCGAGTGGGTTGGAAAACCAATCTGTCTTGCTGCCCCGCTCCAACGCCACTCGCACCGGCTCAGGCGAAATGCCCGAACCGGAAGCTAAACGAGCTGGCGTAAAAGCAAGCCATCAAACCACGATTATACGGAGCCGCCGCGCCCCGATGCAAGCGGCCGGTTCAGCCGTCCCGTGCGCTCCAGCCAGGACCGGAACATGGCCACGAAATCGCCGATGGCCGGCGAGCTCCGCAGTTCCTCGATCGGATAACGCATCTTGCGGCGCCAGTTCGGGTATTGCCAGGTGCTGCCGGGCAGGTTCTGCTGCTCGGTTTCCTTGGTGAGGTCTTCCTGGTTGAGCGCCATCAGCAGCGAGGGCGACGACGCCAGCAAGCCGGTCAGCGCGTTGTGCAGTTCGCCGGTCAGCTCCGGCAGATCCCGCGCCGAGCGCCCGTGCCAGTCCGGCAGCAGGCCCAGGCGAAAGGCGGCATCCAGCAGCTTCTGCTTTTCCGCCCCGCGGGATTCCATCTGCCTGCGCCAGGATTCCTCGTCCGGCAGCAGGCCGGCCGCGCGCCGCGCCTCGATGTCCCGCGCGGTCCAGAAACCGGCCAGCGTCGGCAGATCGTGCGTGGTCGCCGAAACCAGGGCGGATTGAGGGTATTCGTCCGGCGTCATGAACTCGCCATCCGGCCGCTTCTCGAAGAACAGCAGCCGGTAGCTGAGAATGCGGTAGCGCGCCAGCGCCTCGCGAATGTAGTCGGGCA